>JAESSY010000111.1 GCA_016763855.1 Pseudomonadales bacterium | reverse complement strand
CCTCCCACGCACATTCGCCCCTGAGGACCCCCCTCAAGTTGGTGCGCTTCCACCACCAGTATCGGCAATTTATAAACCAGTTGAATGAAAAACTTCTAACCCCTTTATTTGTAGGCAGTTGAGAAATCTAACAAAACCTATAATGCCAGTGGTCAGGTAATCGCCCACGGTGACATCACAGTTTCCCTAATTGTATAGGAGAGGGTGATTACTTTTTCTTATCATCATCTGATGGTTTAGATTTTATCCTAGCTGGTTTCTTTGCTATAGGATTTTGATTACTAGCCTTTACACGGTATTCCAACCGAATCACATGCTCACCAGTAGCTTGATCAAATCCTTGTGAGATCCGTTTCAATTGCGAATCATTGCCGAGTTTGAAGGTTCTATCCATCAGCTGCTTAATTTTTAACCAATAATTTGGGTTGCTAGGCTTGGATGGTTGGTGGGTGTATCTGCTGATTTCTAATATATTCATGAAGGTATTTATGAATGTGGGGATGTTGTGGTAATTTGGGTTAACCACGTCGAAAGATGAGTTACTATTTAATGAACTTTTGATGACTATAATTCAGGTGTATTTTTGCTTATGACAGATTTTCCGAGAGACCTAGTTGACCTATTAACAGTTAGAAAGAAGGAACCTGAATTCTATATTGGTGACGTCGAATCATATGTGCCACAAAGATTATATGGGGGTCACTTAGTTGCGCAGGGGTTGTGCGCAGCATTCGAGACCGTAGATGAAGATAAATTGGCACATTCTATTCATGCTAATTACCACAAGATGGGCGATACAGCATTGCCAGTAGAATACCAAGTAGAAATTTTGAAAAATGGACGTTCATTCTCGTCACGTATGATCTTTGCAAGACAAAATGGCGATTTAGTTTTCTCCATGACAATATCTTTTAAGAAAAGAGATTTAGATGAGTTTTTTCAATCTATGACGCCAACGGCTCCTCCAGCCGAAGTAGCTATTGAAACTTTTGTTTCCCTAGGCGGGACGGTGGATGGCGCAACTAGGGGTGGAGCTTCTGCTGGTGGACGAATTTTGGTCTACCCACTCACTAATATTTTTAAACCAGAGGAAATGTTTGACATCGATGAAGAACGATCACGGATATTTCAGAGTTGGATGAGGCTCCCTAGCGAGAGATCATTGACCGATCGACAAAAACAGATGTTACTCGTTTTTATCTCTGATGGACCCTTGCCGGGTTGTTCCGCTGCGGTTTTCGGTGACCCGCACACAACTCATCAAACGATGAGTTTAGACCACAGTATTTGGCTCCATCAATTGGGGGATCTTCGCGACTGGGTATTATTTGAAGCAAGTAGCATAGTTACAGCTGATGGGAGAGGGTTGAATGATGGAAACCTTTACTCGCGGGATGGCAAGCTGTTAGCAAGCATTCGGCAGGAGTCTTTACTCAGAAGGCTAAAAAACGCAGTATGACACTACCCAAATCCCGCCCAAAACAGGTAGAGAATCCTTACGACTCTTTTATTTTCCCTTAATGCAGGTTACGTGGTCCCAACGGTGGACCATGGGATAATACCGACTTTATCTACATAGGATTGGTAAAAAGGAATATCGTGAAATCCTAAGGTCCCACTAATGGTAACTGGAAGAAATTCGGTACTGGATAGTGCTCTCGTGATTTTCAGTGCCTGAAAACACTGCCGCGTGGGGTATTGGGAGTGGGTTCAGCGTGTTTTTTGCGAAGCAAAAAGCCAAGCTGTTGGTGGCCAGAGGTGGAATCGAACCACCGACACGGGGATTTTCAGTCCCCTGCTCTACCGACTGAGCTATCTGGCCATAACAGGCTTATATACTGCTTTTGCTACTGACTTTTCTTCCTCGGTTGGATTGCCCAACCGCGAAGAGGCGCTATTAAACCCAAGCAGGCCGATTGAGTCAAGCGTACTTTTCATTGAATTTGCCTGATGGGGCGTACTTTCCAATATCCCTCTATCTATCGTTCAAATTCGCGTAATTTGGTGTCAATTTTCATTTAATTTCCGGTGCAGTATAGCCATCAGCGTGATCTGTGGTTTCACCAACCAAGAATTTTCCCCGCTGCTCATTCAGATATTTTCGGGATGCTTTGTCCATCATATTGAGGTGTTTCTCGTTTATCAGCATGGTTTGCAGATGTTGCCATTCGGCCCAGGCTTGAGCTGAGACAGATGCGTAGACGTTTTCGCCATTGGCGCCGGGGAAGGGCGCAGCATCAAGGCCAGGGAGTTCTTTTTTATAGCGGGTGCACATTACCATTCTGCTCATACAAACTTTCCTGTTTCTTTTAATTGGGCCAATATTTTTGTCACGGGTCTGGTCAATCCAATTTCCTGGGGCTTTTCTGTGGAATACCACAGGCTAGATTCTGATTCTGAAATAACATTCGTTTGATGCTTCGAGTCCGATTTTACAACGAGTGGAGAAATATCTAAATGAAAATGGGTAAAAGTATGTCGGAATGTGGGTAGTTGGGTTTTCTTCGCGTCTTCAGCGATACAAAGGTCCAATAATTTGTTTCCAATTTCAGGTTCGCTACATTCAGGAAAGCTCCAAAGGCCTCCCCACAATCCCTGAGAAGGACGCTTGTGGAGGAGAAATTCACCTGTATTACTTTCAATAATCAACATTGTTGTACTGCGCACCGGTATGATCGTTTTCGGTTTTTTGCCTGGCAAGCTCGCAAGCGCATCACGTTGTCTGGCATAACAATCTGTTTCAAATGGACATTCCTCGCATCGTGGTTTACTGCGAACGCAAAGGGTTGCCCCCATATCCATGATTGCCTGGGTGTAATCTGCGATACGCAGTTGGGGCGAAAGTGCTTCAGTAATTTCCCAGAGTTTGTCTGCCACTGATTTTTGCCCTGGCCAACCTTCTATTCCTTTGTATCTTGCTAATACACGTTTTACATTTCCATCTAATATGCTTGCGGGCTCGTGATAGGCAATAGCGAGAATTGCACCGGCTGTGGATCTTCCAATGCCGGGTAGTGCTTCAAGCTCATCTTGTGTTGCTGGCAATTCTGCATTGTATTGTTCTGTCACTATCTTTGCGGCTTTGTGTAGGTTGCGCGCTCTGGCGTAGTAGCCAAGTCCTGTCCAGAGATGAAGTACTTCATCTTCGCTACTGTCTGCCAGTTGGTTTACGGTAGGGAAGCGTTGGGTAAACTTTTCGAAATAAGGAATAACCGTTTTCACTTGGGTTTGTTGCAGCATGACTTCTGATAACCAGACTCGGTAGGCTGTGGTGTCTTGCTGCCACGGCAAATCCTTACTACCGTATTGATCAAACCAGTTAAGCAAACGATCGCTAAATGTTTGCGCGTTATCTATCGAAGAGTCAATAGAAGAGTGAATAGAAGCGTTAATTGAAAAGGCCTTTCAATAATTGCTTGGCAGCATCCTTAAATTCATCAGGTACTTTCTCAAGTAATTTATCTTCGCCTTTTCGGCGTATGGCCTGTTTGGCAATTTCAGTCACAATGTTGCTGATAGCGCCTTTGTTTGCTAAACACAATTCAGAGACAGTACCATCAATAGATCCTTCGCAATGTAGCGGCCATCGAATCCCTGCTAAATTTTTACTGACTGTGAATTGGCCTCCGACGTTTTCTTTTAATGTGGCTTCTATGTCGTAGTTGATGGAATTAGAGAAATAATCTAAACCACCCGAGCCAACGACTTGCATATTTTCCATCACGAAAGAAAATTGTTGGCCTTCAGTAATGCCTTCCTTAAAACTATGCTTGCCTTGTAGGATTTTAAAAGGTAATTGATCAGGCCAAGTACTAAGGCTAGATGTTTTGCCTTGTATGCCGTCAACGATAGCAGCGATGCCTTTGATCGCTTCTACATTCAATGTGCCGTTACTAACGGTAAAATTGCTGTCTCCATCAAGGCTTGCCAGCACTTCGCTTAGCCTATTTCCGGTAAAGGTTGTTGTTGAATCCATGGCGAGGGTGCCAGTGATGGCGTTTAGTCCTGTCAATAAAGCCATGTCGACATCTTTAATAATAAAGGTCGTTCTACCATTTGGTTCGCTTTCGGGGTCAATATTACGAACTTGAGATTTCAATGCAAACTCTCCTCCATACCCGGCCATTTGCGCGTTAATTCGAAGTCCCGCTTGTTGGTTTATGACGCTGATTTTCAGCTTGTCAAATTGATAGTCATCGTATCTCAAAGTGTCGATATCGAAAGCACCATTGATCTGCATCTCACTGAGAAGTGAAACAGGTATAACTTCGCTATCTGCTACCATTGTTGGCATTGCAGTTTCATTTGTTGGGGTTGTTGGGGTTGTTGGTGATGTTAGTTTGATATCGATGGTATCTGTGACTTCCATATAGTCAGAAAGATTGATTGTATCCATGTGTAGCGCAAACTCGGCAGACAGGCGAGGGGCTACTGTCGCAACAATTCTTCCGTCGATGTTACTGTTGTCTAATGTGATGAATAGATTGTCCAAAACAATTTGTTTGGTTGTGCCTTTAAAGTTGGTCGTCAGGCTCAGCTTGCTGAGCGTATCTGAATTTTGCATTTGGGGCAATGGGATATCGAGTGCTTTGAGCAACGGAATTGCGTTGAATTCGGGTATTGCAATACTGCCTTTGATGCCAGGCACATCGAATATATTGTTCGCATTGAGAGAAAAGGACAGGGTCATCGTGGCAAGGGAAAGTGTGCCATTGTCCAAGCGGGCCGTGCCAAGCCTAGTGTCTATCATACCGTTCACCATGAGTTCTGATGTGATGGCTGAGCTGCCTTCCTGTGCGATTGTATTTTTGATCGAAAGCCGGGTCATTTTGAATTGATTAAGTGGTTTGTTAAAGGAGAGTGTGCCTTCCATGTTGGTATCGATTTTAATACCTGCTGATCTATCATCTACGGACATGATCATTTTGATGTCAGCTGGGTTGTCTGGTCGTAGAGAGTTTGTTGTGAAAGAGCTCACACTCAATATGTAATGCGATTCATCTCGAAGGTCTTGATAAGTGATTTGCGCATCATTGATCACAAACTCTAAGATATCCAAATCTAAATTATTGCTGCTAGGCTCTTTTGATGTTTGGTCTGACGCTAAGTTCGAAGGTTCAATAGCGTCTGATATCGATTCTATTTCCTTTTGTTCCCAGTTTCCCTTGCCTTGTTTGTCCCTAACGGCATTGATATAGAGTCCATCGACATGGATCTTTTTTATCGAAAATCTGCCACCAGTAAGAAGGGGTAGCAGTTGAATATCAATACTGGCTGAGTCTAATGTCGCGAGAGTAGTGTCACTTTGATCGGGTGTGATACTGATGCGACTAATATCCATTGCAATGGGTGGCCAGTAACGCCAGCTAATATCACCATCGATACTTAGATTGAGTTTTGTTTCTTCATAAAAACCCTTTTTCAACGCCTCGCGATAGGTATCAGGATTATCCAAAATAAACAGCGCTGTAAAAAAGGCTGCGATAGGGATGCTGAAAAATAGTGTAATGATAAATTTAATTTTAGACATTTTGTTAATCGCTGAGTCGTTCCACCTAGTCTATAGTTGCCTTAAAGAAAGTGCTAGTCTCTCGCAGTAAGAATAAACTTTGAGTCAAAGCCAGATGAGTCACTCAGCAGTCGGCACAGAAAAATCCCCTCTTAGGGTCGCCATCATCGGTTCTGGTCCTGCGGGGTTTTATGTTGTCAGTAATTTTCTCAAACATCGTGATTTGCATGTCACTATGGATATGTTTGAACGATTGCCTACCCCCTTTGGGTTAGTGCGTGCGGGGGTCGCACCCGATCATCAAAAATATAAATCCGTTACACGGGTTTATGATAGAAGTGCTAAAAATGATAACTATCGCTTTTTTGGCAATGTGACTTATGGCGAACACATCTCCCTTGAAGATCTAAAGCAGCATTACCATCAAATCATTTTTACAACCGGTGCTCAAACTGATCGTAGCCTAGGGGTTCCCGGTGAGTCGTTGGTAGGGAGTCACTCTGCAACAGATTTTGTTGCCTGGTATAACGGCCATCCAGATTATGTCGACTGCCAGTTTGATTTGAGCCAGAAGGAAGTTGTGATTGTGGGTTTAGGTAATGTCGCTGTGGATGTTGCCCGCATTCTTTGCAAAACCGAGAACGAATTGAAGCACACTGATATTGCTGATTACGCCCTCACAGCTTTGAAAAGCAGCCACGTAAAAAATGTCACCATTTTAGGCCGAAGAGGGCCGGCTCAAGCTGCATTCACGCCCCCAGAAATCCGTGAGATGGGTGAATTAGAAGATGCGGATGTGAGTGTCTCCTATAATGAAGCACACATTGATGAAACGAGTCGTCGCTTGCTTGAAGCATCAGGGGATAAGAATACGAAAAAGAATGTCGCTATTATTGAAGAATTCAGTGAATGGCATGCACATGAGAAAAGTAAGCAGCTCACTATTCGATTTCTTGTTTCACCCACTGAAATCGTTGGGGATGACGAGGGTCATGTTACCGGAATCAAGCTCGTAAAAAATGAAACTTATCTGGATGAAGACGGTGCGATAAAAGCACGCGCAATAGGAGAAGAAGAAACTCTGCCTGCGGGTTTAGTCTTTAGGTCAGTCGGCTATCGTGGCGTTCCACTCCCGGACATTCCTTTTAATGAAGCGAAAGGCATTATTTTTAATCATGAAGGACGTGTAACCGATGCCGATGGTGTGGTGCAAACCGGTCTCTACGTGGCAGGCTGGATAAAGCGAGGCCCAACCGGCGTTATCGGCACCAATAAAACAGATGCAAAAGAAACCGTCGATCACATGGTTGAGGATGTAAAACGTGGTGTGACTTTTGAACCCGCTTCAAGCGATTATGAGGCGACTAAAGCCTTTATTTTTTCTCGCCAGAAAGATGCGATTACCTATGATGACTGGACCCAACTTGATCAAAAAGAAATTGAGAGCGGCATTAAAGAGGAACGACCCAGAGTAAAATTTACCGCCCTCAGTGAAATGTTAGATGTTCTTGAGCGATAGTTTTAGTCCAAAAGCCTCTTAATCCAAAGCATTTTAATCCCAAGCTTTCCGGGGTGTGACAATGGGGAAACGGCGCTCAAACTGATCAAACAAATCTCGTAAGGTTGCCATAGCATTAAGATCGCCGTCAATCTCCAAATCCCCAGAAGACAATAGTGCCGTCGCATCAGTCAATCCCATCATCATCTTTTTAAAGTCTATGGCACTGACGGTTAATGTTGCGACAGGGCTTTCATGTTGTTTGCCTACAAAAGCATGGAGTACTGAGTTTTCGATAGTCAATTGGGTTGCTTCTGAATCCTTAAAGTTTAGGTTGATGTGTAAGGTCAAACCTTCTGCCTTGGGGCCGTTCAATCTAACTGCCAAGGTTTGAAACAAGTTTTCTAAGGGAATAGCTTGGGCCATGCTGCCTGTTGCGCTGAATTTCGCTCCCTTGGGTAAGCCGTGCCGCAGCTCTAATGCGCCGCAAAGATAAAAATTTCGCCATGGGGCAGATTCTGATTGATATCCCAATTGTTCAAGGCAATCAGCCAGTAGTGCACGGCCTTTAGTATGCTCAGGGTCTGCCATGACCAGATGGTTCAAGACCTCGGCCACCCATCGGTATTCTCCTTCATCAAAACAGGCTTGCGCCTTATATAACACACTGTCACTGCCGCCCATAAAGGCCATGTATTTTTTGGCCGCGGCAGTTGGGGGTAATCGATATAGTGTTGCAGGATTGCCATCAAAAAACCCTAGGTATTTGACGTAAACAGCCCTTGTATTGTGATGAACTGTTCCATAATAGTCGCGGTTATAGAATTCTTTGGCAAGGGATTCCGGTAGATGAACTTGTTCAGCGATCTCATCTTTTGTATAACCGTGATTCGCCAATCTTAAGGTTTGGTCGTGGATATATTTATAGGTGTCTCGTTGTTTCTCTAAATATTCTATAACTTCTTCTCTTCCCCAGATGGGCCAGTGGTGGCTGGCAAACTCTATTTCTAATCGGTCTCCAAAAAGTTCTATTGATTCGTTGATTTGAGCATTCCAGGCAAGGGCATCTCTCACTTGTGCACCGCGAGGGGTATAGACATTGTGAAGATGGTGGGAAGTGATTTCCGACATACACAATGCTTTAAATTGCGGAAAATAGAAGACCATTTCTGCGGGGGCTTCTGTTCCTGGCGTCATTTGAAATTCGATGTCGATACCATCGATATGGCGAGTTTCTCCTGTTACCTTAATGTAGTCGTTGGGAAT
>JAESSY010000110.1 GCA_016763855.1 Pseudomonadales bacterium | reverse complement strand
TCGTTATTGCCTATGCCGTCTCCATCATTATCAGCTGACTCTGATTCGTCCTCAGGAAAGGCATCATTGTCATCAGAAATACCGTCGCCATCTGTATCTCCACCATCACCATCGTCATCGTCGTCCGAATCCGATTCATCATCCGAGTCTCCATCATCTGTATCGTGATCTTCGGTGGCAAATAGTTGTGCGTTTCTTTGTGCCTGATTGTCATCAGATGCAATTGTTGTTTGTGCTGAAGCAAATAGCAAAAGCAAAAATATCACTTGTTTGTAGTAAATATGCATAGTTCTTGATCCGTTACGGTTAAATTTGGACTGTTGGAGTAGTGTTAAATAAAAATCAATCGACCGTTGAAGGAAATAATTGATTTCCTACCGATGGTCAGTATTAAGCTACCTTTTATCGTCAGTTTGGTTGAATTTTGACGAGAGGGTGTTGAAACGAAAAAAAGGCATTATTGTGTTGGTAATATTCCGCTATGAAGTACTAATGCTGTAGCTTAACTATATACTGTCATCGAATTTGTACAGTACAAACGTGTAAAAAACGATGTCCAACTTTAAGGTCTATAGTATCTGGGATACTTTTCCTTTTTTTCTTAAGCGGTAGCAGGTTTAGTGCTTTGTAGGTACGGATATTTTTTGTTCGTCACTGGGCGTCTGGATTACAAATTGAAAAGCAGTCAGTGGTGTGGATCCATCGACCCTCGTGCCCTTTGCCAAGGAAACATATGCTAACAGTGGTGCAGGCTAGAGCTTAGATTTAAGGCCCGCTTGATCATTTCTATTGGAACCTATGCCCGTTTTATGATATAAAGCGCGCCGTCTGGATGTTCCAGGCAAATGAGTAACTAAATTCTCACACAGACCGACACGTCATTCGGGTGCTCTTTCTAGACGCTAGATATAATAGAAGCTAGGAGGGTTGAATGATGGGGTTTGTGGAGGCCTAACCCGATACAATTTGGAGAAAACCATGTCAAGCGTATCTATGCGCGCCATGCTTGAGGCTGGCGCACACTTCGGTCATCAGACCCGTTATTGGAATCCCAAGATGAAAACATACATCTTTGGAGCCAGAAATAACATTCATATCATTAACTTAGAGCAAACGGTTCCCGCTTTGAATGAAGCCCTTGCCTATGTTCGCAATATTACTTCTAAGAAGAATAAGGTTCTTTTTGTCGGTACTAAACGGAGTGCCGGTAAGGTTATCAAGGAAGAAGCACAGCGTTGTGGCATGCCCTATGTTGATAAGCGTTGGTTGGGTGGAATGCTCACTAACTATAAGACGATTCGTCAATCAATACGTCGCCTTCGGGACCTTGAGTCTCAAAAGGCAGATGGAACTTTCGAGAAGTTGACCAAGAAAGAAGCGCTCTCTCGTCAAAGAAATCTTGAAAAATTGGAAAAGAGCCTAGGTGGAATTAAAGCCATGGGCGGCTTACCCGATATTATATTCGTTGTTGATGTTGATCACGAGCGAATTGCAATTACGGAAGCAAACAAACTCGGTATTCCTGTTGTTGGTATCGTTGATACAAATAGCAACCCAGATGGTATTGATTTCGTGATACCGGGTAATGATGATGCTATTCGTTCAATACGCCTATTTGTAGCCGCGATAGCGGATGCGGCGCTAGAGGGCAAAGCTGAATTTGAAACACCGGGTGCAGGGGATGAGTTTGTAGAAGTTGCTGAAGAGGCTGCGTCAGAAGAAACAGCCCCAGAAGAAGCAGTTGAAGAAGTGCCAGCTAAAGAAGCCTCAGCTGAGGAGGCGACAGTAGACGCGAGCGCCGAAGCAAAGCCAGAAGCGCCTGCTTCGGACACATAAGCTGGGTCATTATTGAATGTGAATGTACAGCGGTTGCGCTAGGTAGCCGCTGTGATTCGGTCACTCGATAAAGAAGTTCTATTCAATCAAATTATATATTTGGGGTATTCCCCAATTTAAGTCAGAGGAAATCATTATGGCTGCTATTACAGCATCAATGGTAAAAGAATTAAGAGAAAGAACCGGTCTTGGGATGATGGACTGTAAAAAAGCCCTCGTAGAGTCAGAGGGTGATGCAGAACTCGCCATTGAGAATCTGCGAAAATCAAGCGGTATGAAAGCGGCAAAGAAAGCAGGCCGTACAGCTGCTGAAGGTAAAATCGGTCATAAAGTCGAAGGCGGTGTTGCAGTAATGGTTGAAGTAAACTGTGAAACCGATTTTTGTGCGCGAGATGATCATTTTAATGGCTTCGTCGCTAAGGTCACGGACGCAGTTTTCGAGAACAAGCAAACTGATATGGCAGTATTGCTAGAAAGCGGTTTCGAAAAAACTCGTGAAGAATTAGTTCAGAAAATCGGTGAAAATATTTCTGTTCGCCGTGCTGCCGTTTTGGAAGGCAATGTCGAGAGCTATGTCCATTCCAATGGTAAAATTGGTGTATTGGTTCAACTTGAAGGTGGTGATTCAGCATTGGGTAAAGATATTGCTATGCATGTTGCTGCCATTAATCCTTCGTTCATTAACTCAAGTGACGTTCCTGCGGACGTGATTGCTAAGGAAAAAGACATTTTTATCGCTCAAGCTGCAGAGAGTGGTAAACCTGCCGAAATCATTGAAAAAATGGTTGAAGGTCGTGTACGTAAGTACTTGGCTGAAATAAGTCTTATGGATCAGGCCTTTGCTAAGGATGGAGATATTAAAATTTCTGCGTTGCTGAAAAATGCTGGAGCATCAGTGGTACAATTTGCTCGTTATGAAGTGGGTGAAGGCATCGAAGTCGAAGTTATTGATTTCGCAGAGGAAGTAAAAAGCCAATTGGGTAATAAAAAGCCTGATAATCCCGACGAGCCAGCATCCATCGTCTAAATAAAAGAGATTAATATGCCGGGTAAAACGACGCCACAGTACCGAAGAGTTCTCCTCAAATTGAGCGGAGAGGCATTGGGAATTGAGGGTTTCGGTATAGACCCCAAAATTCTCGATACCATGGCCCTTGAAATTGGCCAGCTTGTCGGAATTGGTGTTCAAGTTGGTCTGGTCATAGGGGGTGGCAACTTATTCAGAGGTGCTGAACTCAGTGAATCAGGTCTTGATCGCGTCACTGGCGATCATATGGGCATGTTAGCAACTGTCATGAATTCCCTCGCAATGAGAGATGCTCTAGAGCGTGCTCGCATTCATACTGTCGTCATGTCAGCGATCCCCATGAATGGCGTAGTTGAGCACTATGATCGACGTTTAGCAATAC
>JAESSY010000109.1 GCA_016763855.1 Pseudomonadales bacterium | reverse complement strand
TACCTGACACATGTGCTTGAAGTATTGCCTGGCGTAACCAGCGAAGCTGAGCTGGATGCGCTTTTGCCTTGGAACGTTAAATTACCTGATTGATTGGGTTAGTTCTTGGGTGTTGGTTGATCGCTTACCGTATAACTCACCATTTTGGGTTCTACAACAAACCCATTTGCGTCTACATCAAACTCCACTATAACGTCACCCGTGATTCGAGCTCTTAGCGCGACTCGCGGAAATATGGGAAGCTTCTTAAATATTGGCACATAGTTTTGAACTTCAACGGCGGGCTTCATTCTTCCAATTGCTAGGCAATGTTGCGTGGCCTTTTCAGACTCACCCATATTTTCGTAAGCATCTATAAGGAATGCCCGGGTAGTGAGTTCATTTCGACTCATCGCCTTACCAGAATCAAAACCGAGAAGCGCTTTGTTTAAGTACTTAATGGCCTCTTCATAACCTCGATGGGTCATTTCATATTTTCCGATGTGGAATGCTGCATTCCCAGTCTTGGGTGATGAATCTCCCAGTACCCTTTGCAGTATTTCATATCCATCATAAATGTATTTTTTTGCTTTACGTAAATGCCCCGTATTGTAAAGAGAGCGACCTACCCCTCCCTGCAATGAAGCATACCGCGTTGACGATTCTCCAAAATTGTCCTTTGCTATTCCTAGCATTCTTCTGAAATATTTTTCTTGAGAACGTGAAGATTCATGATTCGCGGCTGCTTTTCCTAAATTCATTAAAATCGGTATTAATTCAGGAGCATCCTTTCCCAAATTATTTTCACTTATAGACAAAGAAATATTTAGCCAATTTTCCGCTTCCTTATTTCTATCCAGTTCATAGAGATTCAATCCGTAATTTTGTGCTAATGCCGCTGTATGCTTACTAGTTTCTCCATGGACTTGCTTCCCTAATTGATACGCATTCTCTGCATGGGGTAACCATTCTTTCCACTTACCCTGCTTAGTCAATATTTGAAAATCTGAATAAGCCTGATTGAACTCAATCAGGTTTTCGTCCTTGGCATTTGCAGTTGCAGTTAACATGTATGCGAGCAAGATTAAGGACATAAACTTTAGATAGTGTGGCATTCAATTTCCAGAGACCAATGATTTCAATACACGTATTAGACAATATAAGTTATTACCCCGCAAGCTGACTAAATATGGTTTAAAAAATGACCAACATCTTGATTCTTCTCTCATCCTTGTACGAAGAGCGCTAGTCTTACCCAACAACAGTAATCTCCTACACGATAATAAGAGATCGGCCAAAGATAAGTTTAGAACTACTAACGAGAATGGAGGCTATATAAGGAAATAAAAGTAGAAGGTGAAATATGAATGCATTAACCCAATTCATTGAAAAATATTCGTCAGCTCTCTTAGAGCTACTTGTGGAACGTAGTAAGGGAAAATTGATGCTGCAGGATTCTTTTGAATTTGTCGATGAAGTATTAGATGATTTTTCAAATCAATTTAGTGGTATTAAACTACCGCCTCCAAATCCTGACGAGCGCACTTTCTGGTGCACATTGTACGAGTTAGAAGAAGCCACAGAAGTTTCAATAAACCTCGCTTCCAATCCAGGCCACTCTGCCTCGATTCGCCCCTATCAAAATATGGTAGAAGAAAATCTTACAGAACTCGAAAATGCGCTCAAATATAATATGGTGCTAGATAAGTTTTTTGCAACACGTCCGGGGGAATGGGATACCTCACTAGACGAGATGGATTTATTGGAGATGAATTTCTAATTACCCTAGATAATACACAGATTAATTTTTCTGGTTAACTAATAAGCCTCTCCGTCTAGACCAATAAGAAAACGAGCAGACGCTTTACTCTCTAACGTTACTATCAAGCCTGAAAATTTGTCGCCCTGCAACCCAAGTTTCAATTACCTGTAGGTCTTTAAGTTCTTGGGGTTTTGTCGTGACCGGATCACGATTTATAATAACAAAGTCAGCAAATTTACCCACCTCAAGACTGCCAATAAATTGTTCTTGAAAGGCTGCATAGGCGTTGGTGAGTGTCATTGCGCGAAGTGCTTCTGGTATTGATAACGACTCGTTTGGGTACCAACCAGTCGTACTTTCTAATTCACTCACCCCATTTAATTTCGCTCTAGTCACTGCAAAGAACAAAGTCTCGACAGGCTTCCATGGCTCTCCCGGCAAATCACTGTTAATAGCTAGCGGTATACCTGCCCCAAGCATCTTTTGCCATGCATAGGCATCCTTAATGCGAACTGGTCCGACACGTTCTTCAGCCCAGCCACTATCGCCAACAGCGTGACTGGATTGCATGCTTGCTATCAAGCCAACTTTGGCAGCGCGGTTATAAAAATCTGGTAGAACCACTTGGGCATGTTCAATTCGCCAACGAGCATCATGATTTGGATAGTTTTTTAGCGTATCTTCATATATCGCAATGGTTATATCATTACCTTCATCACCTATCGCATGCACCGCCATTTGAAATCCGTTTTCAGCAGAATTTTTTGCCAATTTCCTTACTGCTTTTGGACTGATGCGCTCAGTTGGATTCGCTTTCTCAGGATGATCACTATAAGGAGCACGAAGTAAAGCAGTACGAGAACCCAATGAGCCATCGTAAAAAACTTTAACGCCCCGTATTTCTAACATTTTGGTACTATCAACTAACGGCCCGCGATCAAACCACTGCTGCATAAGTTCATCATCGTTGCCATTAAGCATACCGTAAATTCGAATAGGCAATTGTTGGCGCGCTCTCAGCTTAGTAAAGGCTTGTACATCGGCTTGGGTCATACCAGCTTCATGAACCGAGGTAACACCGACTTCGGCCATCATTAGTAATCCCGCCAGAATCGCCTCCTCTCTCTGAACAATATTAACTGCGGGAACATGCTGACTAACCAATGCCTGAGCAAGTGTCAGCAATACCCCCGTCGCGGAACGGTTTTCCCGCCTTAGTATTTGGCCCACTTCAGGGTCCGGCGTGCTGTCGGTAATGCCTGCAATTTTTAGTGCGGCGGCATTATAAAACCCTGCGAAACCATGTAAAGATTCAAGCTGAACAGGGTTGTTAGGAAAGGCGAGGTCAAGCAAGTAACGATCTGGATATCCGATACTGCCAAACTTACCCTCATCCCATCCTTGACCAATAAGCCATTCACCTGGTGCTGGATCAGGAAATTTTAATTTTATGCGCTCAACCATTTCTGCTGTCGTGTTGACACCCGCCAGATTGGCTTTAACGACATCCATCCCAAGTTCTCGTACATGCACATGGCTATCGATGAATCCTGGTAATAAAGTACGTCCCAATAAATCAACTTCATCTGGATTTCGACTTTGACTAGCCAGTACTGCTTTATCTCCAATGGCAATTATCCTGCCATCTCTCAGTAACAAAGCTTGAACAAGCGGGTTAGCTTCATCCATCGTTCTGATTGTTCCACCGTAGATAAGCACATCGGCAAAAAGTATTGATGGCGTAAGCACGAATATATAAGCAAGTAGCAAATGCCTAACTATCTTCAAGAGAAACCCTTTATCGAATTTTGTCGTATTATTATAGCATTGAAGGCGCATCAACCAACTTACCACTCTCTCCATTTTGCAAGCGCCAGAGAAACCCAGTTAACTCGTCTGCAATCTTGTTTATCTCATCAATCCGCTAAAGCCAATTTAACAGCGGCTTCTGCATGAATTGCTGTTGTATCATATAGGGGTACTGAAGTATTGTTTTGTTGTACTAAGAGCGAAATTTCAGTGCATCCTAAAATGACTGCTTCGGCACCTTTTTTAGAAAGATCTTCAATTAACTTAATATACTGCTTACGTGATTCATCTTTGATTACACCTAGACAAAGTTCATCGTAGATCACATTGTGAACAAGTGTTTGTTGTTGCTTATTTGGCACTATTACTTCAACGCCATAGTGTTCACTTATCCTATTCTTGTAAAATTCCTGTTCCATCGTAAATCGAGTGCCTAACAGCCCTACCCGCTTTATATTGTTATTACTCAAAACCTCAGCTGTCGCATTAGCAATATGTAGTAGTGGTATGTTGATTGCCGCTTGGATTTCTGGTGCAACCTTATGCATAGTGTTAGTGCAGATTATGAGAAAATCAGCACCACCTTGCTCAATTGCATTCGCAGCTTCTATCAAGATCTCAGCAGTCCCTTGCCAATCTCCAAGATGTTGCAGTTTCTCAATTTCAGAAAAATCTACGCTGTACAAACAGATCTTTGCAGAATGCAACGCGCCTAGTTCAGATCGAATTCCTTCATTTATGGCTTTGTAATAGCTTGCAGTTGATTCCCAACTCATGCCTCCGAGCATGCCGATTGTTTTCACTAACTTGTTCTCTCTTTGTAATAACCAATACGATCTTAAATTGCATCTCTAGGGACATCAAACAATATTATTTCGAAAATGATATTCTGATTTTGATACAGTAAAGCCACTATTCAACTTATGACGAATTTTATGAAATTTGAACCTACATTAGAATCAGTTTCCAAACACGAAGTGCCAACCTGGTACCACGACGCGAAATTCGGAATATTTATTCATTGGAGTTTATCCAGTGTACCTGCCTATGCGCCGGTTGATAAAGATCTTGCGGCCTTGCTCAAAGAAGAAGGTGAGCTCGCGATGTATTCACATACGCCCTATGCTGAATGGTATCAAAACTCCCTTCTCCTAGAAGGTTCACCTGTACAGCAACATCATCTAAAGACCTATGGCAAAGATTACCCTTATGACAATTTTGCAGAAGAATTTAACAAATCTATTGAGGCTTGGAAGCCAGATGAATGGGTAGATTTATTTGAAGAGATACAAGCACAATACGTTGTGCTTGTGGCTAAACATCACGATGGTTTTACTTTGTTTCAAAGTGATACGCCTCATCCCACAAAGCGTAAGTGGCAGGCGAGCAGAGATATCGTTAAGGAGCTGACAGAGAAAGTGAAAGCACGCGGTATCAAAATGGGCTTGTACTATAGTGGTTCTCTAGACTGGACATTTGCCAACGAGCCTATCAGTGACTTTAGATCTCTTGCACTTAACGGCAGTACTGATCCCGTTTACGTCGACTATGTTGATAAACATTTTCGTGAGTTGGTAGACAAGTACCAACCCTCTGTCCTTTGGAACGATATAGGCTATCCCCCAAGAACCAATGTGTTCGATCTTTTTGCACATTATTACAATACTGTTCCTGAGGGCGTCATCAATGATCGCTGGATTCAGATCCCTGCCAGAGGGCGTTGGATATTTAGACTATCACTGGTTAAAAAATTTATTTCTTGG
>JAESSY010000108.1 GCA_016763855.1 Pseudomonadales bacterium | reverse complement strand
TGAAGGCTCTTTACCCAAATCTACAGAGGAAGGGATTGATGATGAGACCAAGGGTTTTTTAGTGGGAGAGGCAAAGGGATTTCAGGCTGGAGAATCTGCTGGACGTGAACAAGGATTGAGAGATGTTAGAGCAGAATTGGAAAAGTCCTTTGATGATGAGATAAAAGACAAAAGAGCCTTGATGACCAACCTTCTGTCTCTGTTTCAAACACCCCCCGACCGAAAGGATGAGATAGAGTCATCGCTGATCGCTTTAATCACTCAGGTAGCGGAAGTCGTAATATTGAGTGAGTTAAAAGCCAACCCTGTACTCATCGGTCGATTAGTGAATCATGCAATGGCGGCTCTACCTCACGGCGCTCGTAACTTGAAAGTCCAGGTTAATCCAAGCAATGTTGAATTCCTACAAGCTGAAATGAACGATCAAAATATTGAGTACATACCTAATCGCAATCTTTCAATTGGTAGTTGTCAGATTCAGTCGGAAACTAGTAGCGTAGATGCCAAGTTGGCAGAACGAATTCACGACAGTTTGGTAAAGGTGTTTTCGAGTGAATCTGTTGAAACTATCTCAGAATCCACACTATTAAAAATTGGGGATGAGATCGACTCTGAATGTTAGACATTATTCGGCAATACCAAACTAATATTGAAGGCTATCAAAGTACGTTCATTGCGAGAGGCCGGCTAACGCGTGTAACAGGATTGATCCTTGAAGCTTCAGGATGCAAGACCATGCTCGGTGGTACCTGTCTTATCTTAGGCGATCAAGTTAATACAGAGGCAGAAGTGATTGGCTTTGAGGGCGATCGAATTTTCATGATGCCCACAGGCCCGATGGGAGAGTTAAAACCGGGTGCAGAGGTTGTTCCCATTGAAGACAAAAAATTTGGAGTCGGAGACGATTATCTTGGACGTGTTATTGATGGTAATGGTTTGGCGCTTGATGGAAAGGGCGCTATTGAAGCATCTGAAACGGTTTCTCTCTACCAAAGACCTATCAATCCGCTTAATAGACACCCCATTCGTGATATTTTAGACACGGGTATTGGCGCAATAAATTCTCTTATTACCGTGGGTCGAGGTCAGCGCCTCGGGCTTTTTGCTGGAAGCGGTGTGGGTAAAAGTGTGCTGATGGGTATGATGACAAAGCATACCGATGCGGATGTGATTATTGTGGGCTTGATAGGAGAGCGAGGTCGGGAAGTAAAAGAATTCATAGAAGACATTCTGGATAAAAAGAGCCTTGCCCGTTCCGTTGTTATAGCCGCCCCTGCGGACGATTCACCTACAATGAAAATAAGAGGAGCTAACCTTGCGACCCGTTTTGCGGAATATTTTAGAGACCATGGTAAACATGTATTACTTTTAATGGATTCTTTGACACGATTTGCTCAGGCCCAGCGTCAAATTTCTCTTGCTGTTGGAGAGCCGCCCTCAACTAAAGGCTATCCCCCTTCCGTATTTGCCAAGTTGCCAGAATTGGTAGAGCGAGCGGGTAATGGTACTAAAGAGGGTGGATCAATTACCGCTTTCTATACCGTGTTGACCGAAGGAGATGATCTCCAAGATCCAGTAGCAGACTCCGCACGGGCTATCTTAGACGGACACGTGGTACTTTCAAGATCATTGGCAGAATCAGGACACTTTCCCGCAATCGATATTGAAGCTTCTATTAGTCGTACAATGCCTAATATTGTGACTCCCACTCATAAAGCGTTAGCAACTCGCTTCCGCCAAAGCTATTCCCTATACCGCCAAAATGAAGATCTCATCACTGTAGGTGCCTATACCCCTGGCAATGATGAAGCATTAGACTCTGCAGTAGAGAAATTCCCTCTTTTGAGAAATTTTCTGAAACAAGACACGCAAGAACGACTACGCTTAAAGCAGTGCTTGGAAAAAATGGAAAAAATTGTTTAGTCGATGATTTCCTGAAAAATGTGTTCTTGAAGTGGAAAATAGTTAATGGCGAAAGAAGGTTTACACAGTGTACTTAAACTTGCTGAAGTTAAAGAAAAGGATGCTGCATTCCTTTATGTTGATGCGCAAAAAGTACTTGATTCCAATCAGTCTAAGCTCGAAGAGCTCTGTGAATTTCGTTCTGACTATCATCAAAAAGCTGAAGCGAGAATTTCGCCTTCCCAGTTTCAGTCAACACGTCAATTTCTTTTTCAGTTGAGTGAGGTCATTGATATACAAGAACAACAACTAGAAATTACAAGAATCTCGATGTTAAGGGAAAAAGAAAACTGGTTGGATCGTCGTGTTGAGCGGAAATCCATAGAAAAGTTAAAGGAAAAGTGGGCAAAAAAACTGGAAAAAGTACGGCAAAGCAGAGAACAGGGGGAACTCGACGAATTTGCGAGTCAGGCTAAGAACCCCTTTTCATAGCTTCTTTAAGCGACACCCCCTACCTGGGAGCCTGTCGAGAATTAAATTTTAATCTCGCTTCCTAGCAAGCTGAGATTCAAGGTCTACTATTAGTAGAAGAAGAACCTGAAGTAGTAATGAATATGTCAGAAACTGTGGCTCAAAATTTTAAAGTCGAACTTAGTGAACGGCTTGATATATCCAGTGCTGAAGCTTTGCATTTGTCTCTGGAAGATGCTCTGGCATCGGGCCAGGAAATTAAACTCATGGGTGCTGATGTCGAAAAAATAGATACTGCAGGGGCTCAAGTACTAAGCGCGTTTTACGACGAAGCAAGTAAACTTCACCTGAAGGTTGATTGGATAGAACCTTCAGATACCATTTTACAAATATTCACTTTTCTTGGTCTAACAAAAAAGGTGGGCCTTGATGATCAGGAGCAAAGAGATGACTAGGATATTGGCTGTAGATGATTCAGCCTCAATGCGACAAATGGTGGCTTTTACGTTAAAGGGAGGTGGTTTTGATGTCGTCGAGGCAAGTGATGGTGTTGAAGCGCTGGAGTTGGCAAAAGAAAATGACTGTGATCTGGTATTGACCGATGTCAATATGCCAAATATGGATGGTATTGAATTAACGAAAGAGCTAAGGGGTTTGGCGAATTACAAATTTGTCCCCATCCTTATGCTAACAACCGAATCTGGTATGGACAAGAAGACTGAAGGACGAGCAGCTGGTGCTACTGGTTGGATAGTGAAGCCATTTAATCCCGATCAGCTCTTAAGCACGATAAAGAAAGTTTTGGGTTGAGCTGAGTTAAGCCGGGAAGCAAACTATGTCTATTGATTTGTCGCAATTTCATCAAGTCTTCTTTGAAGAAAGCTTCGAAGGCTTGGATACGATGGAGTCTGGTTTATTAGAGCTTGATATTGCTGACATTGACGATGAAATAATTAACACAATCTTTAGAGCTGCCCATTCAATTAAGGGTGGAAGTGCTACCTTCGGTTTCAATGTAGTCGCTGAGTTCACACATGTAATAGAGACTTTGTTAGATGAAGTTCGTGCAGGAACCCGAAGCATTAATCAGGAAGAAGTTGATTTGTTTTTACAATCAGTTGATTGTTTGAGAGATCTTCTTCAGGGCTTACAGAACAAAGAGGAAGTTGACGAAGCTCAAGCTTCTGAGTTACGAACTCAGTTTGAAATAATTTTAGGTTCTGAATCAGTTGACGCGGTAGATCAGAAAACATCGAGTGAAACCAATACGGGTTGGTTAATCAAATTCAAGCCTGAATCACATATTCTGAGAACAGGTAATGAACCCTTGCGAATGTTTTGGCAATTGGAAGCGCTAGGAAAAGTGCGTATTACCAGCATCACTGATGAGATGCCGTCGTTTGCAGGGATGAATGTAGAACTCTGTTACTTTAGTTGGGAAATAGAAGTCACAGGTGACAACATCTCCAAAGAAAGTATTACTGAAGTGTTTGAATGGATTGAGGATGAAGCTGAAATAGTACTCACTAGTCTTGGGAATGACTCAATTGAGCAAGATAGTCCTAAATCTGAAGCAATCGATACTGAAGCATCAAAGCAGGAAACGCTAAAAGCTGCTGTTCCAAAAATAGAAACACAAGCTCCGATAAAGGAAGATAAAAAAGCAAAACCAGCTGCTCGTAATGCTAAGGAGTTCGGATCTATTCGGGTTGATATAGATAAAATAGATACCATGATCAATATGGTGGGTGAACTGGTTATCACTCAATCAATGTTAGGCCAAATAGGTGAAGAGTTTACATTTGACAAGCTGGGTAAGCTTCAGGAAGGACTACAAGATCTGGAACGAAATGTAGCGATATTGCATGAGAGCGTAATGCGAATTCGAATGTTGCCCATTAGTTTTACGCTTAGCCGTTTCCCGAGAATGGTAAGAGATATGAGTCGACAGTTGGACAAAAAGATTGAGCTGGTTCTCAAAGGAGAGAACACTGAGCTTGATAAGACGGTGATGGAAAAAATAGGTGACCCCCTTGTTCACCTGCTTAGGAATTCTCTGGATCATGGAATAGAATTACCCGAGTTGAGGAGAAAAGCGGGTAAGCCAGAAACCGGCACTATCAACCTTGAAGCCTTCCATCAAGGCGGTAATGTCGTAATCGAAATTAGTGACGACGGTGCAGGTCTAAATAAAGAAAAAATAAGAGCTAAAGCGATTGAAAATGGTGTCATTAGTGAGAACGAAGCTTTAACTCAGGATCAAATTAACGATCTGATATTCCAGCCAGGATTTTCAACAGCTGAAGTTGTAACAGACGTCTCGGGCCGTGGCGTAGGTATGGATGTAGTCCGTCGAAACATACAAAGTTTAGGCGGAACTGTCTCAGTAAAAAGTGAGCCTGGTGTCGGATCGACCTTTACTATTACCTTGCCTCTCACGTTGGCTATCCTTGATGGTCAATTAGTCAGAGTGGGCAAGGAAATTTATATTTTTCCTCTGGTGTCCATTGTTGAATCATTATCCGCAGATGCGAATCAAGTTAATAAAGTCGTTGGCGCCAACGATGTGCTTAAGCTGAGGGATGAATTCATTCCTATAATCCCTTTGTACGAAACCTTTGGTATCGAACCCGATAGTCGCCATTTAAAAGATTCTCTCATTGTAGTCGTTGAAAGTGAAAAGATGAAAGTAGGTTTAATGGTGGATGAGTTGTTGGCGCAGCAACAGGTGGTGATCAAAAGTCTGGAATCTAATTATCAAAGTGTAGGCGGAATTTCCGGCGCAACAATATTGGGTGACGGAACAATATCATTAATATTAGATATCCCTGGTGTGGTTAAGTTGGCTGAAAAATACCTAAATTATGCGGGTGTTGCTGCGTAAAGAACTCCGGACATAGAGATTAAACATGGGAGACAATGAATGAGCGCAATAGAGGCAGAACTCGATCAGGACTGGGTAGAAAATACGGATAAAGCTGTTGATCCTGAGCAATTCCTAACCTTTATCATGAACGATGAAGAGTACGGTGTGGATATTCTAATCGTTAAAGAAATAAAGATTTGGGAGTCTGCAACCTCGATTCCAAGATCACCTGCCCATGTACGTGGAGTGATCAACTTGAGAGGTACAATTGTACCCATTATTGATTTAAGACAATGTTTTGGAATGCCTGCAATTGAATACGGTCCGCTAACAGTTATCCTAGTTTTGCAAGTTTCCTCTGAGAAGGGTGATAGAGAAATTGGTATCGTTGTAGATGAAGTTTCGGATGTACACACACTTGAAGCTGGCCAGCTGAGTCCTAATCCCGAGATTGGTAGTGGCAGTAAGATTCAATGTATCAGAGGTCTCGTAAGCGTTGGGGAGAAGATGGTCATTTTATTGGATATGGACGAGCTTCTTACCCAGGATGACTTCTCAGGGATCTCAGAAGTGAAGGAAGCACTTTTGGGTGCTACTAATGATTCAAATACTTAAGTTTCTTTATGACTAGTCGAGCTGTTATTCGTGAAAGTTTTGATCCTAAAATAGTTAAAGGTAGCGATGTCTTTTTGGATCGTGAATTCCCTATGTCAGGATCAAATTACAAGTTGATTTCGGGGCTTGCCTATAAAGAAAGCGGTATCGTCCTGAATGATACCAAGCAGGAAATGGTATACAGCCGTTTGGCTCGCCGCATTCGAGATTTGAAGCTTAAAGATTTTGACGAATATTTACATTATGTTAAGAGAGACATCGATAACGAGTTTAGAAGCTTTCTCAATGCCATTACTACCAATCTGACTTCCTTCTTTCGCGAAGATCATCATTTTGTCCATTTGAAGGAAGTGACTATACCGCTACTTCGTAAGATTCATCTAAATGATAAGCGAGTTCGGGTTTGGTGCACCGCTGCCTCGACAGGAGAAGAACCCTATTCAATTGCCATGGTCATGCGAGAGGCCTTTGCTGAGAATTCTGGTTGGGACATTAAGATACTAGCTACTGATATTGATTCGAATGTACTAGAGACTGCAAGAGCGGGCAGGTACAAACTTGAAAGGATTGAGGGCATACCCCAGGCAAGGAAGAAACGTTGGTTTAAGAAGATTTCTGACGATAGTGTTGAGGTCAGTGATTCACTGAAAGATCTGATCAGTTTCAAACAGTTGAATTTACTTAAGCCATGGCCGATGAAAGGCGTGTTCGATATTGTTTTTTGTCGAAATGTGATTATCTATTTTGATAAAGAAACCCAGCGTACGCTGTTTGATAAAGTGCATCTTAAAATGGCAGAAGATGCCCATCTTTATATCGGTCATTCAGAAAGTTTACACAATGTGTCCAAAAAGTTTTCCCCTCTGGGGAAAACAATTTATAAGCGTAAATAGGAAGATTCAGGTCTAAGCATGATGAAAGGATTAGCGGTAAATTCAGCAATTCCTCCTCCGCCTCCGGTTCTGGCTGGTTTTGAGCAAATAAATCGTTATTGGGATAAAAGCCAAGGGGTCCATGCAGCAAAAATATTACCTGGGGAACTCTATGTAAGCGTCCATGGAGAAATGGTTGTCACAGTACTTGGATCTTGTGTTGCAGCCTGTATCAGGGATCGAGTAAAAGGCATTGGCGGCATGAATCACTTTATGCTTCCACAGGATAGTCAACATTCCCACGGCTGGGGAGGTGATGCCCTTGTAACTCGGTACGGAAATTGGGCTATGGAGGCGTTAATCAACGAAATTCTTAAACGCGGCGGTAAACGAGGCTATCTTGAGGTCAAGTTGTTTGGCGGTGGCCAGGTTCTGGAGAATATGACAGATATTGGTGGGCGAAATATTGAATTTGTTCGCACCTATCTTAAGGATGAAGGTTTGGAAATTGTTGCTGAGGATCTTGGTGGTAGAGCACCAAGAAAAGTATTGTATTTCCCAGATACGGGAGCGTGCAGAGTGAGAAGGCTAAACCGCGTGACCAGCGATACTTTATACAACAGAGAGCGAGCATATGCTAAGAAAGTGAATACAACACCCGCAGAAGGTTCGATTGAACTTTTTTAGGAACGCAGGATAGAGAAGGACTCTAGTATGAAAAAGATTCGCGTTCTGATAGTGGATGATTCCGCTTTAATTCGGCAGATACTAACGACTGCCCTCAATATGAACGATGATATTGAGGTGGTCGGTACAGCCGTTGATCCCTTCGAGGCTCGAGATAAAATTAAGCAATTGCATCCAGATGTTCTGACCTTAGATGTAGAAATGCCGAAAATGGATGGGATTGCCTTTCTAGAAAACTTGATGCGCTTGCGCCCCATGCCTGTAGTCATGGTTTCAACTTTAACGACCAAATCGAGTAATGTGACGTTAAGAGCTTTAGAGCTTGGAGCTATAGACTTTATTGCCAAGCCCAGTGCAACGCTTAAAGGGGATATTAGTGGTTTCGCGCTTGAAGTGCAGGAAAAAATTCGATTAGCTTCCAATGCAAATGTTTTTGGATTGTCTGCGCCAAAACCAATAGCTAAGCCAAGAGTTGTAGAAAAGGCTAATGCAATAAACAGTACTGTAAAAAAGAAGATCAGGGCTGCAGATGGATTCGCGCACATTATTGCAATTGGTGCATCAACTGGAGGAACAGAAGCTATCAAAGTAGTACTGCAAGATTTACCTGCAGATTCACCCCCCGTATTGATTGTTCAACATATCCCAGAAAGTTTTTCAGCTTCCTTTGCAAGTAGACTAAATGATTGTTGTCAGATGACGGTTGTTGAAGCTAAAAACAATCAACCCATTTTAAGGGGTACGGCTTATGTCGCGCCAGGTAATCGCCATATACTCCTTGCCGGAAGCCCGGGGGCCTATCGTTGTAGGCTAGAAAATAGCCCGAAGGTAAACAGGCACCGTCCTGCTGTAGATGTCATGTTCAATTCTTTACTTTCGAAGCTTCAGCCGAATGAAATGATCGCGGTCATATTGACCGGGATGGGCGCTGATGGGGCAGCTGGTCTCAAGAGTCTTCATGATAAGGGTGTCTACACAATTGTTCAAAATGAAGCATCGAGTGTGGTGTAGGGTATGCCTGGATCAGCTGTCAAACTAGATGCCGTGGATGAGGTGCTGCCTTTGGCTAAAATAGCGGAAAAGCTGCTAAGAGTTCCCCTCCAAAGAGGTTCAATGAAGGCAAGGTCGTAAAAATAAGTGGATTTACTTGGAAAGCTTCAATACTGGTCTATTCTATATCTATAGGATATATCAAACTCAATTTACTAAGAATGGGGATATAAAATGTCGATTTGGGCTTCAGCTTCAGAAGATGGCCGTGCTCTGACAATCAACATCGAAGGACGTTTTGATTTTAGTGCTCATCAGGATTTTAGAGAATCATATGAGAAAACTGAACAAGACCCGGATGAATACTGTGTTGATATGAAAGAGACAACGTATCTCGATAGTTCTGCACTGGGAATGCTACTTCTACTCAGAGATCATGCGGGTGGGGACACAGCCAATATTAAAATCATCAATTGCAATAATGATGTAAAAAAGATCCTAACCATCTCGAATTTCGAACAGTTATTTTCGATCAACTGAGATCAGTTTAAGGGATGACAGTTTTTTTCCATGACTGAATCATTAAAAATATTAGTTGCGGATGATAATGCTACTGACAGATTAATACTCTGCACTATTTTGAAGAAGCAAGGCCATGAGGTCGTGCAGGCAACCAATGGACAAGAGGCAGTTGATCTATTTACTGAATGTCGCCCCCATCTAGTTTTGCTTGATGCCATCATGCCGGAATTAGATGGGTTCGAAGCAGCTAGACTCATAAAGTGTCTGGCCGGCGAAGAGCTTATCCCCATCATATTTCTCACTTCCCTGACGGATGCAACGTCCCTTGCTAGCTGTCTTGATGCGGGAGGAGATGATTTTCTAAGCAAACCCTATAACAATGTCATTCTTGATGCCAAGATTCATGCTTTTCAACGAATGCGGCAAATGCACCAAACTTTGCAGCAACAAAGAGATCAAATTGCTCAAAACAATACCTATTTGTTAGAAGAACAACGGGTAGCCAAAGCGGTGTTTGACAATGTCGCTCACGCAGGTTGCTTGAAAGCCACTAATCTAAAATTTCTCTTATCGCCACTCGCGGTTTTTAATGGCGATGTGCTTTTGGCCGCGTACAAACCTTCTGGTGGTATGCATATATTACTGGGTGATTTTACGGGCCACGGTTTACCTGCTGCGATAGGCGCTATGCCCTTAGCAGAAATTTTCTACGGGATGTCTGCAAAAGGTTTTGGCATCAAAGATATTCTGAGGGAAATTAATCTAAAATTAAAAGCTATTCTGCCAGTCAATGTGTTCTGTTGTGCAGGAATGGCTGATATCAATTTCAAAAAACAGTCCTTAACGGTTTGGTTGGGCGGTCTTCCGGATTGTTATCTCATTCGAACCAATGGGGAAATGGAGATATTTGAGAGCAAGCATCTTCCTATTGGTGTTTTGAGTTCAAAAGGATTTGATGACACTTGTGTTGAGGTGCAAATGGGCCTTGGTGATCGTTTTTATCTTTGGTCTGATGGCATTCATGAAGCGAGAAATGAAGAGGCAGAAATGTATGGTGAAGAACGTTTAAAGAATCTGTTTCTGAATAATACTGATTTAGATTGTTTGTTTGACACCATTAATGATGACGTCACTCACTATTTTGATCGAGTTGGTCGTGATGACGATATCACTATGCTCGAATTCATGATGATCGATAGTGAACTGGTGCATGCAGATCAAATCGAACTGGAAATGGGTGCGGTTTCAGGTCCTACAGACTGGAGCATGACATATCAGTTAGGTCCTGCCACCCTAAGGGACTTTAATCCACTACCGCTTCTCCTCCATCTGCTGATGGAAGTACCGGGGCTCAGGCCTCACAGCGGGACACTATATACGGTACTCGCAGAACTTTATTCAAATGCACTAGAGCATGGCGTGATGGGTTTAGATTCTAATCTAAAAGCAGATCCCAATGGTTTTGTTGAATATTACAAGTTACGTGAAGATGGATTGTCCCGCCTGAAAGATGGATGGGTTAAGTTTACGTTTGAGCATCTACCCATGGATTCTGGAGGTCGTTTACGTTTTCACGTAGAAGACAGTGGGATTGGATTTCTCTACGACAATGAAGCGATTTCATCGTCAAGCGATGACGCTAGTTTGCATGGTAGGGGTATCCAACTTTTAAAGACCTTGTGTCAAAAAATTGAATATTTTGGCAAAGGCAATGAAGTAGAAGCCTATTTTGACTGGCAGCGTGAAGCGTAGGGGGTGGGTGATGGGTCAGAATGAACATATAGATCATGCAATCATGATTGAGTTGCAAGAGATCATGGAAGACGACTTTTCTGTACTGCTTGAAACTTATCTAGTGGATTCCCAAGCCAAATTGGATGCCCTTGATCACGCTTTTATCCTCCAAGATCTAAATAAAATAAGAGATGTAGCCCATGGATTTAAAGGAAGTAGTCTCAATATGGGCGCCCACATCTTAGCGGGATTTTGTGCATCTGTAGAAGATTTGGCGAGAGCATTGGATTTCGATGGTGCACGAAAAGCCTCGTCGAAAATCATTGAAGAATTCGAACAAGTCAAAATCATCATCGAACAAAAACTATAGTCTTTTTTATTTCTACATTACTCAATGTTACAAAAATTCTCTGGCGAAACTAATTGTGTGGCATGGGTATTGCTACCTTCTTAGTCGATAAACCAACGCTATCTATTAGAAAACGTATTTAAAGGACTTGGGTAAAGTATATGACTCAGAACATTATGGGTGACAATTTATTAGTACCTCCTGTTAAACCTCCTGTTCCTGTGCAGCAGGATAATAAACCCAATGATTTTTCCCGGGTCATCGCTAAGCAAAAACAAGTTGCCGAACAGAATGAAAAACTTAATGGTGAAACTGATAGAGGCGGCAACTTAAAACCGGAAAACGGCAAGCCTTTGTCAGAAGATGAAGATGCGGTAGTGCGTAATTCGGGAGAAGCGTTACTTGAGGATCTGCTCTTTCATGGAGAATTAACTATCCCTGTGCCCGGTATGGAATTTATTGGTAAACAACTTAAGGGCCAAATGGTGGGAAAGGCTGAACTTAATTTTGAGGTTGGGTTGTTGAGGCAGAAAGCCGGATTACAACTTCAGAGTCTTTTAACAAAAGAAAATAGTAATGCAAAATCCGATCCCGACTCCAATTCAAACTCATTGAATCCTTTGAATGAAGTTAAGTTTTCAACACTGCTAAAAACAGAATTATCAATCCCGACTAAGGTGAGTTCACCGGATTGGGGTAGTGCCCTTGCAGGAAGAATTTCTCTCTTAGTTAATCAAGGTATAAACAGTGCACGGATACAGCTAACGCCTCCTGAACTAGGTCCAATAGAAGTACGAGTAAACCTTAATAATGAACAGGCGAGCGTTCAATTTATCAGTCATTCTGCTTCAGTTAGAGAAGCGCTTGAACAAGCTATGCCGAGACTAAGAGAAATGCTTGAATCATCAGGTTTCTCGCTAGCAGAAGGCCATGTTGGCGAAGAAAGTCATCAGCGTAGTCAATCAGGCTCCGGTGGAGAAGAGAGTGTAGATTCGTCCCAACAAGCTAGTGATTCTCCCTTACAACAGAGTATTCAAATTGGGCTTATTGATGACTATGCATAATCCTAAAAACCGCTGTTGGATTACAAACTTCTGCATAAGCCCGCGTAACATCCTCACTCTCTAAATTTCTACACTCCCATCCAACGATGTCAAATTTTTAGAAGATATTTGACGCTTCTGCAATCTTGCCGAAGCGTCATTGTCCGACTAGCTCTTGATTAGGGTCTACACTATATAAAGTGGGTGGGATAAAGCTTGGTGAGCATTAATGAATGCTTTTTTTCGATTCCGCCAGGGTCTGGCACGCTCATTGCTTGACTAATATTATTAATTTAAGCGTCGAAAATTTGACATGGCTGAAGAAAACGAAATTTCTGAAGATGAAACAGAAGAAGGTAAACCCAAGAGTAAGTTGAAACTTATTCTGATGCTTGTTGCCCTCGTTGTGATATTAGGTGGCGCTGGTGGCGGAGCCTATTGGTATTTCATGATGGGTGAAGAAGAGGTTTCGGAGGGTTCTGACGGTGATGCAGAGGTAGATGCATTTGATGAAGATCGTGCTGTAGCAATTTATCACAGAATCAGACCTGCCTTCAGAACAACCTTTAGTGCCAATAATCGACAGCGCTATATGCAGGTCGAAGTGACTTTGGTTACACGAAGCGAGGAAGTAGTCTCTGCGCTGGTCACGCATCAACCCTTGATTGTTAATGCCTTAGTGATGCTTTTTGCAGATGCAGATTATCTTGAGCTGCAGACCGCAGAAGGAAAAGAAACACTCAGGCTTGCAGCTATTGCGGCAGTTGACGCGATACTGGAAGAAGAAGCTGAAGTCGGTGGTATAGAGAAGGTACTTTTCACACAATCTGTAATGCAGTAACAAAATATTGGTCTAGATAAATATGTCAGTACAGGATTTACTATCTCAGGATGAGATCGATGCACTCTTACATGGAGTGGATGACGGTGATGTAGAAACCGAACACGATGAAGATCAAGAAGGAACAAAAAACTGGGATCTAACTAGCCAGGATAGGATCGTTCGTGGTCGCATGCCGACGCTGGAAATGATCAACGAAAGATTTGCGCGCTATACCCGTATTAGCTTGTTCAATTTGTTGCGCCATAGTGCGGACGTTGCTGTTGGTGGTATTCAGATAATCAAATTCGGCGAATATGTACACACCCTCTACGTACCCACAAGTCTCAATTTAGTTAAAGTAAGACCGCTAAGGGGTACTGCGCTTTTTATCTTGGATGCCAAACTTGTTTTTAAATTAGTAGATAACTTTTTTGGCGGAGATGGAAGACATGCCAAAATAGAAGGTCGTGAATTCACACCCACTGAGTTGCGTGTTGTTCAACTTGTGTTGAAACAAGTATTTTCTGATATGAAAGATGCCTGGGCAAATATCATGCCAGTAGATTTCGAATATGTCAGTTCCGAAGTAAACCCTTCTTTGGCCAATATTGTCAGTCCAAGCGAAGTGGTTGTCGTCAATTCCTTTCATATTGAGTTAGATGGTGGTGGAGGAGATCTCCATATTACTTTTCCCTACTCCATGCTTGAGCCTATCAGAGAGCAATTGGATGCAGGCGTACAAAGTGATGTCAATGATATTGATGATCGCTGGGAGAAATCTCTTCGAAAAGAAGTACTGAATTGTGATGTAAATTTGAATTGTAAAGTGGCTGAAAGAAAAATAATGCTGCGGGATCTTGTAGATCTGGCTCCAGGAGATGTCATACCGATTGAAATGCAGAATGAATTTGTTCTCACTGCAAACGAAGTGCCGATGTTTAAGACAATGTTGGGTAATAGAAATGGGAATCTCGCATTCAAAATTATGGATCCCGTGAAGTGAAAGCAATGATACGAGTAAAAAATGACGCGAGATGAAGCCAGGAAGCTAACAACAGAGTAATGGAGTATCTATGAGTGATGAAGATGACATCATAAATGACGCACTTGGAGAAGATGCGGGCCAAGAAAATGCCGCTGTAGATGGATTAAAAGATGGATCTGAAGATGAGGAGGATCCATGGGCAGCTGCTATGGAAGAGCAAGATGAATTTGAGAATGCAGCGACCCCTGAGCTAGAAGAATTGGTTGATGAGGCTGCCCCGCCATCAACTTTTGATGGTGAAAATCCAGATCTTGAGGTCATTCTTGATATACCAGTTTCAATCTCTATGGTTGTTGGTAACACGCCTATCAGTATTAGAAATTTGTTGCAGCTTAATCAGGGTTCTGTCATTGAGTTAGATAGGATGGCAGGAGAGCCTTTGGATGTTCTAGTAAACAATACCCTTATAGCACACGGAGAAGTCGTTGTGGTGAATGAAAAATTCGGTATTCGACTAACAGATGTCATCAGTGCTGCAGAACGTATACGGGGATTAGGATAGTTCTCATGCAGGATAATATTATCCAAGTTTCGATGTATCTGAGCATTATCGTGGGCCTTATACTTTGTGGCGCTTATTTACTAAAAAAGATGAAAACGGTGGGTTTTCAGACACAAGGCCCTATTAGAATAGTGGCCAGTCTCTCTCTCGGTTTAAAAGAGAAGCTTGTGCTTATTCAGATAGGGGACAAGCAACAAATTTTGCTTGGTGTTAGTCCTGAAAAAATCGAAAAAATTCAATCATTTGATGAAGCAATAGTCAGGTCTGATGAAGCGGATTTAGATACTTTTCAAGATAAACTTAAAGAGATTATGACTCAATCCCCAAATTAGGGTTGATACACAGAGGTTTATGGATGAACCGAATACTATTCCTTATTTTTCTTAGCTTGTGCGTAACTGATCTTGCCTATTCAGAAAACGCAGATGCCGCAGACACTGCATTTACAGAGGCGGCGTCAGATTTCTTCTCAGGTAAAGGAGCGCAACTTGGCATTCCCGCAGTTGCATTTCAGGCAACTGAAGATGGCGGCACCTATACAGTAACCCTTCAAATACTTGCTGTGATGACAGCACTGACGCTTCTACCTTCCATCGTCATGATGATGACAGCGTTTACTCGCATTATTATTGTCTTTGCCATACTTCGGCAGGCACTGGGTTTGCAACAAACACCTTCCAATCAGATTTTGATCGGATTGGCCTTGTTTTTGAGTATTTTCATTATGCAGCCAGTGCTAAGGGAAGCAAATGAGATAGGATTGCAACCCTATCTTGCGGAAGAAATAAGTCCTCTTGAAGCGGTAAAAGCTGCATCTGATCCCTTTCACCGATTTATGTTGGCACAAACCAGAGAAGATGATCTGGCGCTCTTTCTTAAAATTTCCGAATCTGAAAAACCCCAAACTCAAAGGGATGTCGATTTCTTTATCTTAGCTCCTGCATTTGTCACCAGTGAGTTAAAAACTGCATTTCAGATCGGATTTCTCTTGTTTATACCCTTTCTAATTATTGACCTTGTTGTCGCAAGTGTACTGATGTCTATGGGCATGATGATGTTATCCCCCACTATTATTTCGCTGCCTTTTAAATTAATGCTGTTCATTCTGGTTGATGGATGGGCGATGGTCATTGGATCGCTAGCAGGTAGTTTTGGAATGTGACGATAGCGATGATGTTGAAGTGGGCGTGGGTTTAAGAAATTCTAATGAAGAAGTTGCGGAGATAAGATGACACCAGAAGTTATATTGGGAATATTTAAAGATGCGTTAATGCTTATCGTGCTTATCGTTGCGGTATTAATTATTCCCAGTTTAATCGTTGGTTTGGTTGTTAGTATGTTTCAAGCAGCGACTCAGATTAATGAACAAACTTTAAGTTTTTTGCCCCGATTATTAGTCACCCTAGTAACGATTATGATTCTTGGGCCCTGGATACTCAGTATGCTCATGGAGCATGCTCGGGAATTAATCACCAGTGTGCCTATTATCATCGGATAGGCGGATGCGATTCCAGGTAGTGCCAGGATCAATGGATGAATATTAACGAAGCACAGATGATGCTCTGGCTAAGCAATTTTCTCTGGCCCTTTATCCGTATCAGTGGGTTCTTCCTTGTGATGCCGGTTATCGGCTCAAGACTCGTGTCCCCTTATGTTCGGGCTGGATTAGTTACATTAATAACCTTTACCGTTATGCCCACATTACCCCCAATGCCACAAGTTGATTTACTTTCAGTTCAAACTTATGTTATTGCCGCTGAACAGTTGGTAATCGGTATCTCGATGGCATTTCTGATACAAATATTGTTTCAGATTTTCATTCTCGCCGGTCAAATGATTGCCATGCAAATGGGCCTTGGCTTTGCTTCTATGGTTGATCCTGCCAATGGCGTCACCGTTGCGATCATCAGTCAATTTTACTTGATGCTAACAACTCTCGTTTTTATGGCAATGAATGGGCATTTGGTAGCTATTGAAGTGCTCGTTGAAAGCTTCCGAATTTTACCCGTTAGTGCTGAATGGCAGTTTAATGGCATCTATCATATTGCCGCTTCCGGTAGCTGGTTGTTTGCCAGTGCTTTGTTTGTCGCTTTACCTGCTGTGACAGCCATACTCATCATCAATTTTGCCTTTGGGATTATGACGCGCGCAGCGCCACAACTTAACGTTTTTTCACTTGGTTTCCCTTTTACCATGTTGATGGGTCTGATTATTCTCTGGCTTGGGTTGTCTGGTTTCTTGCCTCAATACAATACGCTGGTTTCAGAATGCTTAAGCTTGTTGAAAAATATTTATACACTCAAACCATGAATGGTTTGTCAGGTAATGCAATAAAATATTGAATGCGGAAAATGGATGAAGAAGGCAGTGTAATAAAATATCGGATGTTGAAAAATGGCTGAAGAAGAAAGTGCACAAGAAAAAACCGAGGAACCCACCGCCAAAAAACTTGAAAAGGCGAAGGACGATGGGCAGATTGCGCGCTCAAGAGAGCTCAATACATTACTGGTTTTGATGGCGGGGTCTTTGGGGCTTTTGTTTTTTGGGGCTAATTTTTATGAAGGTGGCTTAGCGCTTTTCAGGTATAACTTTATCTTAGATCGTGAAACTATTTTTGATTCCAATCAATTGGGCATTCATTTTTCAAAGTCAGGAATTGATGCAATAAAAATCACCATTCCTTTTTTCTTGCTCACTTTAGTTGCGGCCTTCGTGGGCCCTCTGTCTATGGGGGGCATGTTGGTTTCGCCTCAAGCGATGGCGCCTAAATGGAGTCGCATGAGTTTCCCAAAAGGCCTAAAGAGAATGTTTTCTCTTCAGGCATTGATGGAATTAGTTAAAGCGTTAGCGAAATTCTTGGTGGTCGCTGCAGCAGCGGTAACGATATTGCAGTGGAATACACCGACACTAGAACTGTTGGGTCATCAGAGTGTAGATGTTGCTATACCCCAGGCAGCTTACACACTGGTTATTTCTTTTCTTTTAATGAGCCTGTCTATCTTGATCATTGCACTTGTTGACGTACCTTTTCAAATATATGACCACGCAGAAAAGTTGAAGATGACGCGTCAGGAGGTGAAAGATGAGATGAAAAATACAGAAGGTAAACCAGAAGTAAAAAGTCGAATTCGTCAGGTTCAACAGGAAATGGCCAGAGGGCGAATGATGACGGAAGTGCCTGACGCCGATGTGATTATTACTAACCCAACTCACTTTGCGATTGCCTTAAAATACGATGCTGTTGATATGGGCTCGCCGAAATTGGTAGCCAAAGGCGTTGATAATGTCGCGTCTTTGATAAGAGAGGTTGCGAAGGCAAATAAGATACCGATTGTTAGCTATCCCATTTTGGCACGTTCACTTTATTACTCTACGGAGATTGGACAATATATTCCTAAGGGGCTTTATGTTGCCGTGGCGAAGATATTGGCATACATTTTTCAACTTAAACAATTTTAGAATGGAGGCGGGGTGCCACCTACTGATATCGGTACACTTAATATCCCTAAGGAGTTTGTCGATTTGGCTAATGGCAGGGTGTAGATGAGAAAACAAAAGTTGGACAGTTTCTTGCATTATTTTTACATTAATGGATTACAAACTGGAAATAGTCATTTTTCCGGCGATCAATTTTGAGTAGCGATTAATTTAGAGTGACAAAATTGTTCTATTCAACACAAATGGACGTGAGAAGTAGATGGCGATAAACACCACAGCTCTAGGGTTAAACCGAACTGCCCTCGTAGATACGATAAGCAGTGTGCGGCACAGTGGCCTAGGCGTACCACAATTGTTGCTCATTATACTGGCAATGATGACCTTGCCGGTACCTACATTTCTTTTGGATTTACTCTTCACATTCAATATTGCGATGGCCCTAGTCGTGTTACTCGTCTGTGTCTACGCCGCCAGACCTTTGGACTTTGCACTCTTTCCAACCATTCTGCTCGTCGCAACTCTACTTAGATTATCTCTCAATGTTGCATCTACACGAGTGGTCTTGTTAGAAGGACATAATGGGGGTGATGCAGCAGGAAAGGTAATTCAGGCCTTCGGTGAAGTCGTTGTGGGTGGTAATTATGTCGTGGGACTGGTGGTATTTTTAATTCTGGTCATCATTAACTTTGTCGTGGTTACCAAAGGTGCGGGACGAATCTCTGAAGTGAGTGCGCGTTTCACCTTGGATGCGATGCCAGGCAAGCAAATGGCCATTGACGCCGACTTGAACGCGGGCATGATCGATCAAGACGAAGCACAAAGACGTCGGACCGATGTCTCCTCGGAAGCTGATTTTTATGGTGCAATGGATGGTGCCAGTAAGTTTGTCCGTGGCGATGCTGTAGCCGCTATGTTAATCCTTGCGGTAAATATTGTGGGTGGTCTTGCAATAGGTATGGCACAGCATGACTTGCCTTTTAGCGAAGCTGTGGAAAAGTATTCTTTACTCACTATTGGTGATGGGCTTGTGGCTCAAATTCCTTCGCTATTACTTTCCACTGCCTCGGCAATCATGGTGACGCGAGACAATTCATTACAAGATCTGGGTTCTCAGGTGATTAAACAAATGTTTGGTGATCCCAAGGCTCTAGCGGTGGCCTCAAGTGTCCTGATTATTATGGGTATGATTCCCGGTATGCCTCATCTGGTCTTTCTTGGGTTGGGTCTCTCAGCGGCTATGGCCGCCTACTTTATTTACCACATGCGTCAAAATATTGATGAAATAGATATTACCGCTCCTAAAGATTTAGCTGAAGATGGCGCCAGTGTCGAACCCAAAGAATTAGGATGGAGCGATGTTGCACCCGTGGACATGGTGGGGCTTGAAGTAGGTTACCGATTAATTCCGCTCGTAGATAAATCTCAAGGTGGAGAGTTATTAGGGAGGATCAAGGGCGTAAGGAAAAAGCTATCCCAGGAGTTAGGTTTTCTGATGCCCTCTGTCCATATTCGTGACAATTTGGAACTGTTGCCCAATGCTTATCGCTTAACACTTTTGGGCGTGACATCAGGCGAAGGCGTTGTGCATCAGGATAGAGAAATGGCCATCAATCCAGGCCAAGTATTTGGCCCGCTTGACGGTATTGAAACGAAGGATCCAGCATTTGGGCTGGATGCCGTGTGGATTGAGCCATCGCAAAAAGATCATGCTCAGACCTTGGGTTATACGGTTGTCGATCCAGGGACTGTTATAGCGACACATCTGAATCAAGTGATGAGCACGCAGGCGGCGCAGTTATTGGGTCACGAAGAAGCGCAACAGATGCTCAATTTATTGTCTGAGAGTTGTCCTAAATTAGTAGAAGAACTCATTCCGAATGTTGTTTCTCTCGGTGGCTTGTTGGCAGTTCTACAAAGACTTTTGCGAGAAGGCGTACCGGTTAGAGATCTTCGGACCATAGCGGAAGCTCTAGTCGCCAGTAAATTAAAAGATCCTGAGTCCTTACTCGCTTTCACGCGCGTAGCTTTATCCAGAGTGATTATTCACCAATTATTGGATGGAAGTGATGAGGTGCCAGTGATCACCTTAGATCCTGCGCTGGAACAAATCATTCATAAGTCAGTACAACAAGCGAGACAGGCAAATGGTGGGGATTCAGAAGATATGGTTCTGGAGCCAAGCATGGCAGAAAAGCTGCATAGCTCCCTTGCGGAAGTAGTGCAGCGGCAGGAAACAAGTGGTGGAGCAGTTATTCTATTGGTATCCCCTCAAATCCGCCCAGCGCTGTATCGGTTTACCCGCGGTAGCTTACCGACTTTAAATGTCCTTTCTTATCAAGAAATTCCAGAAGACAAACAGATAACCATAATCGCATCTATTGGAGAGAATGGATGAGGTTTAACAAGTATATAAGAGGAATTTATTAGGTGGCAATTCAAAAAATAATCGCGGCGAGCGTGAATGAAGGTTTGCGAATCATTCGTGACCAGTTGGGTTCTGATGCAATGATCATTAAGACTGTAAAGCGTAACAATAAAGTTGAATTGTTCGTTGATTCTCCAAAGGAAATTGAATCTGCAATTCAAGCAGTAAATGAGCAGGCTGAAGGATCAGATAGCGCCATTCAGGAAGAATACCAACAAGCCAAACTGAAAATGCTATCGTCACTTGGTGATCTCCCAGAACAAGAATTGAAGCCTCAGGTTGAAAATTATCAGATCGATTCTCACTTAAATCAATTGAGTTCATCTGGTTCATTAGTCCAGCAGTCCAGACAGTCATACAGACAATCTTATAGTGCACAGGCAGAAAAAAGTTTTGATTCCATCTTGGGTTCAATAAAGAGTGCGGGTTCAAGTAATGAGAAAACGGTTTCCTCAATTTTAGAAAAGCTGCGATTAGACGAGGGAATTTGTGCAGAGCTTAGATCATGTCGGCGATTGGATGAATTGATCGCCAAATTGGCGACCAGAATTTCAGAACAAGAAAAACCAGCGCTCGGTATTAAAGCCTTTGTCGGGCCTGCCGGGGGTGGAAAGACGACAACCATGTTAAAACTTATCACAAGACAAGTCATGCAATTAGGCCCCGAAAGTTGCGCGATTATTAATTGTGATAGATATCGTTCCGGTGCAAAGGAGCAGCTAGTTCGCATGGGAGAATTACTCGATGTACAGGTGATGAACACATCTTCGAAATTCAACCTTAATCAAGCGATTGCTAAGGTCGCGCATAGAGGCCTGGTTGTGATTGATATGCCAGGACTTGGCTTTACTGACCCGCTACTACATGGCGAATTATTCAAATTATCATCTTCAAACTACAGCATTGATCGTTATCTGGTATTGCCGGCTTATCTACAGAAAACCGATATGGAAAGGGCTTTGAAAGTACACGGAAAGCGTGCCAGCGTTATATTCACTCACCTCGATGATTGCACTTCTCTCGGTGTCGCTTTGAGTTTTCTCATTAAAAATAGCTTGAAACTCGCCTATATAAGTGATGGGCCCCATATTCCTAAAGATTTGTCCCGTGGCGTGGGTATAGATCTTATTCGTCGCGCCATTGCGCTAGCAGATAGCTCCCTTACCAGAGCAATGAACACTTCTGCTCCTGAGGTTGCCAAAACCCCAATCTCTGACTTTACTAATGGGGGTAGTCAAAGAAAGGTAAGCTCAGCAATGGTGATGGACGTATGAGTAGTCATCCCGTACAAGTAATTGCAGTCACTGGTGGAAAAGGTGGTGTCGGTAAATCTAATGTTTCACTAAACTTGAGTTTGGCCTTGGCAGACCTCGGTCGACGGGTAACGCTGTTTGACGCGGATCTGGGTCTTGCCAATATCGATATTTTGTTAGGTATTAAATCCAACTGCACTATCGAACAGGTGATCAGTGGGGAGCGGGATATCAGAGATATTCTCGTACCGGGCCCAATGGGTATAAGAGTGATACCAGCAGCCTCAGGCACGCAAGCAATGGTCGATTTGAGTGTACAAGAACATGCGGGCCTCATTCATGCATTCAGCAGTATCAGTGATCAGATGGACGTCTTAGTCGTAGATACGGCCGCTGGAATTTCTCATGCTGTGACAAATTTCGTAAAGGCTGCACAAGAAGTCATATTAGTCGTGTGCGATGAGCCAACATCAATTACTGATGCTTATGCGCTATTAAAGTTATTGAATATGGATCATCAATTAGATCGCTTCAAATTGGTATCTAGTATGACCAAGAATAAGCAACGGGGTGCACTGCTCTACCAAAAGATACGGACAGTGGCTGATCGCTTCCTTGATGTGACTATCGAGCACGTCGGTAATATTCCCTATGACGAAAATGTTAGAAAAGCGGTACAAAAACAAAAAGCAGTTTATGAAGCTTATCCCAATTGCAAAGCGTCAATTGCTTTTCGAGAACTTGCAAAAAATGTTGATAATTGGCCTCTATCCTATAGCCCTCGGGGGCATTTAGAGTTTTTTGTTGAGCAACTTGTTGCTCAAGGTGCGAGGTAAGTGATTAGTGAGTCGACAAATGACTGCCGCCGACGGAATTAACGCATACACTGAAAATCGAACTCCTGAGACGCTAGTTCGGGAATACGCAACCCTCGTTAAGCGAATAGCCCATCATCTTATGTCCCGCTTACCCTCTAGCGTTCAGCCCGATGATCTAATTCAGTCCGGCATGATTGGTTTGTTAGAAGCGGCATCCAAATATGATCCGACTAAAGGCGCGAGCTTTGAAACCTATGCGGGTATTCGTATAAGGGGTTCGATGCTTGATGAAATTAGGAAGGGAGACTGGATACCTCGGTCGGTACATAGAAATGTACGTGGTGTGACAGCAGCCATGCAAAACCTTGAGAAACAATTGGGTAGAGGTGCTACGGATAGAGAAGTTGCTGATGAAATGGGTGTCAGTCTTTCAGAATATTTTTCTATTTTGAAAGATTCCATGGGAAGTAAGTTATTTAGTTTTGATGAAATGCCCTTACTCGGAGGGCAGGGCATTGAATCCAAGCAACCTGGGCCGCTAGATCAAGTGCAGAAAAGCTTGTTCCAACGAAGCCTTGCTCTTGCCATTGGCGATCTTCCTGAGCGAGAACAACTAGTTTTGTCTCTGTATTACGATGATGAACTGAATTTGAAAGAAATTGGGCAGGTTCTCGGGGTGAGTGAATCTCGAGTAAGCCAAATTCACACTCAGGCAACACTGAGATTAAGGTCGAAATTGAAAAGTTGGACTAAATAGCAAATAAAGACGCAACAAAACTGGCTAAGTGTAAATGACCATCTAAACTTCATAGTAATGGCACACTTTTTACACAAGTTGAAGGACGGAGGATTCCTTGGACAAAAACATGAAAATCTTGATTGTGGACGACTTTTCCACGATGCGACGGATTATAAAGAATCTCCTTAGAGATCTTGGTTTTACAAATACATCTGAGGCGGACGATGGGAAGACAGCATTGCCCCTTTTGCAATCCGGCTCATTTGACTTTCTGGTCACTGATTGGAATATGCCAGGTATGACAGGGATAGAGTTGTTAAAAGCCGTAAGGGCTGACGAACGATTGGGTAAAATGCCTGTGTTAATGGTGACTGCGGAGGCAAAGAGGGATCAGATTGTAGAGGCTGCGCAGGCGGGCGTTAATGGTTATGTTGTTAAGCCTTTTACTGCAGCGGCGCTATCAGAGAAGATTAATAAGATTTTTGAACGTCTCGAAGCTGGATAGTTATTGTGCTTCTTTAGGAATTGCACATTGTTACTCACAATCTACGTAAAAATATAAAGAGATAAAGATGGAGTCAGAATCATTTGAGACCTTGTTGAAAGAAAAATCGGAACTTCTATTAAGTACCCTCTCTCAAGGGGATGTTGGTCTGGCGTTACGAGAGCTCTTAGATATTAATGATGCCCGTAACGAAGGTCTTTACCAGCAAATCGGAAAGATTACCCGTGGCTTGCACGATGCACTTACAAATATGGAACTGGGTGCAAATGAGACCGATGACAGAGATGTTCAAGCCCGAGTGGCTTACGTGATTCAACTCACCCAAGACGCAGCCAATAAAACGATGGATCTTGCGGACGAAGCGACACCCGTCGCCGCAGAATTGGGTAGTGAGTCGAAACAATTGAGAGAGGATTGGAAAAAACTAGGTTCCCGCGAACTAAGTGCAAGTGATTTCCGAAGCTTATATAAGCGAATTGATGATTTTCTTGCTTATTCAGAAGAAAAAAGCAATCAGCTGCATGGCAATCTAACGGACATTGTTGTCGCGCAAGGTTATCAGGATTTGAGTGGTCAAATTCTATATAAAATTATAAATATGTTAGAAACAACAGAGACTGATCTCGTCAACCTTCTGTCGATCTCAGGAGAAATGGAATCTTTTACCGGAGTAACTCTCACAGAAGATGATAAAGATGATAAAGATGATAAAGATAAAAAAGATAAAAAAGATATCGTAGCAGAAGGGCCTCTTCCTGATGTGGCCTCTACATTAAAAAGCCAGGATGAGGTTGATGACTTACTCTCAAACTTAGGTTTCTAATTTTGTTTTTTAGTCAATATTCTACAATGTTCAGCGGCAATAGGTTCAGAGACAAGGTGTATATCAATGGATGAAGATGAAGAAATTTTACAGGACTTTTTAGTCGAAGCTGGAGAAATTCTGGAACAATTGTCTGAGCAACTGGTAGATCTCGAACGATCCCCCGAAGATACAGAATTGCTAAATGCTATTTTTCGTGGATTCCACACTGTCAAAGGTGGAGCAGGGTTTTTACAGTTCGACCCCATGGTCGATTGTTGTCATGTCGCGGAGAATGTATTCGATACCTTAAGAAAAGGTGAGATCAGTGTCACCTCAGAACTAATGGACACAGTTCTCAGAACGTTGGATTGTGTTAATACCATGTTCGATGAAATTCGTGCTAACGAGCCATTAACACCTGCTGAATCCGACCTCATTGAGACTTTGGCCAAATTAGCAGCAGGGGAGAGCGTTTCTAAGGCAAGCTCGGAAGTGTCAGTGCCGTCTGGCGAAGATACGCAAAAAGAAGAAGCTCCTTTTGAAGAGAAGAGGGCAAAGGACACTCAAGCAAAGACAGCGGCTGAAGGAAACGACGAACTTATATCAGATGATGAATTTGAGTTGTTACTCGATGCGCTCAATGATGATAAAAAGCCAGATGACAATGGTGACAAAGAACAAGTAAAAGATTCTGACTTTGAAGACTTCTCTTCTTCATCCCCAGTGTCAGATGAGATTACTGAAGATGAATTCGAAGCTTTACTAAATCAGTTGTCACAGGACGGAAATGCTTCCAATAAAGAATATATAGCTGAAAAAGCTCAAGTGGAGAAGAAAGCAGTTAATGAACCAGCTTCAAAAAAGCAGGAAGATACAGCTAAAGCAGCGATTGCTACTGGAAAGGCACCTCCTGCTAAGTTAGAGGTTGTAGCCCCAGCAAAAGAAACTCCAGCTAAAGAAACTCCAGCTAAAGAAACGCCAGCAAAAATAGCACCAAAAACAAAGGTTTCAGCCAAAGAAAATATGGCCGAAGCAACAGTCAGGGTTGATACAAAACGGCTCGATGACATTATGAATATGGTCGGTGAATTAGTGTTGGTGAGAAATCGGCTGGTGCGACTTGGATCAACTATTCAAGATGAGGATATGAATAAGGCTGTATCGAATCTAGATGTGGTCACAGCAGATCTTCAATCTTCGGTGATGAAAACCCGCATGCAACCGATCAAAAAAGTTTTTGGTCGCTTCCCAAGAGTGGTTAGAGATTTAGCACGCAATATGAAGAAAGAAATCAATCTTGAAATGAAGGGAGAAGATACAGATTTGGACAAAAACCTTGTAGAGGCGCTTGCAGACCCTCTCGTCCACTTGGTTCGGAACTCTGTTGATCACGGAATTGAATCTCCTGAAGAGCGGGAAGCTGCAGGCAAACCTAGAACTGGCACTATATTGCTTTCTGCCCAGCAGGAAGGTGATCATATATTGTTGATCATTAAGGATGATGGTAAAGGAATGGATCCCAATGTGATTCGTAATATTGCTATTAACAAAGGCGCGATTGAGAAAGATGTAGCGGATCGATTGAGTGATGCTGAATGCTTTAATTTAATTTTCGCCCCTGGGTTTTCAACCAAAGAAGTTGTATCTGATGTGTCCGGCCGAGGTGTGGGTATGGATGTGGTTAAAACCAAAATTGGCCAGCTCAATGGCACGGTAGATATTGAGTCCAAGTTAGGAGAAGGCAGTCAGATTATTATTAAGGTGCCGCTCACACTCGCCATTATGCCCACCTTAATGGTGATGTTAGCCGATCAGACATTTGCTTTGCCCCTAGTGAGTGTGAACGAAATTTTCCATCTCGATTTGAGTGATACCAATGTTGTCGACGGCCAGGAAGTTATTATTGTTCGAAACAAGGCTTTACCTCTCTATTATTTGAGTCGTTGGTTAGTGAATGGAACAAGGAAGGCGGCCAATGAAAATAGCTCGTCTCACGTTGTGATTGTGTCGGTTGGTAGTCAGAAAATCGGATTTGTTGTTGATTCGTTGATTGGACAAGAAGAAGTTGTTATCAAACCTCTGGGTAAAATGTTGCAAGGAACAGCGGGTATGGCTGGTGCGACAATTACGGGTGATGGAACGATAGCGCTCATACTTGACGTGCCAAGCATGTTAAAAAAGTACGGTTAAACTAGAGAATGAAGCATGGATCTGCTGAGCCTTCTCGGAATATTTATCGCCTTTGGGGCAATTGTCACCGGTAACCTTCTTGATGGCGGGGCTTTGGCTCCGTTGCTCAATATTCCCGCTGCCTTGGTGGTATTTGGTGGAACAATTGGTGCTATTGTCTTGCAAACGCCATTTCGCATATTGCGAAGAGGCGTTAGCCTATTGGGATGGATTATTTTCCCCCCGCGTGTTTCCCAAAAAGACCTCCTCTCTAGAATTCTCAATATCAGTAAAGTTGCGCGTCGAGATGGTATTTTGGGGCTCGAAGAAATTGGCCTTAAAGAAAAAGATCGGATACTACGAAAGGGGCTACTGTTACTTTCTGATGGTTTCGAACCTGAAAGAATTAGACGGCAATTAGAAGAAGATATTGGCCACGCAGAACAACGAGATATCAGGGCTGCTAGTATTTTCGACCATATGGGAGGCTACGCTCCTACCATCGGTATTATTGGTGCTGTGATGGGTTTGATTCAAGTGATGAGCCATTTGGATCAACCTGAAAAGGTGGGTAGCGGGATTGCAACTGCCTTCGTCGCGACAATTTACGGCGTTGGCTTTGCTAACCTTTTGCTATTTCCTGTTGCGGGAAAACTTAGAGAGCTCATTCGGGAAATTATCTCTTCTGAAATCCTAACCCTTGAAGGGATTGTTGCCATTGCTGAAGGAGAGCACCCGAGTTCAATCGAAAGCCGTCTTCGAGGTATGTCAGGAATGTCGACGTGATGCAGCGATATGTTGATGAGATGTCACCACAGCGTGATCGTTGGTTATTATCCTACGCAGACTTACTGACTTTGTTGCTCGCGTTTTTTGTAGTGATGTATTCTGTTTCAGTAGTTGATCAAAAGAAATTGCATGAAATTGCAAGCAGCATTGAGGCTGAAATGATTGGTGCTATTTCAGATGAAATGGCGGGTGCGCAAAAAAGCAGTAGGCCAAATATTAGTAGATAGGAGCAAGGTAATTGAATCTTTGGATATCAATATCTCTAATGTTGACTTTAAAAAACTGAACAATGATTGGGTAGAGTTTACGCTGGAAAGTGAATTTCTTTTTACTTCGGGGGAAGCAGAGCTTCGCCTCGATGTTAACGACACTCTAAATAATTTATTGTTGGTTCTAAACAATACCCGGGGAGATGTCAGGGTAGAGGGGCACACGGATGACAAGGCAATCTCAACCTTTCGGTTTCCATCCAACTGGGAATTATCGGCAGCAAGAGCGGCAGCGGTTGTTCGAAATTTTGAAGCTAGGGGTGTGAATCCAAACAGGCTGTCTGCAACAGGATTGTCATCGTCAATGCCTATATCGTCAAACAGTAGTAGTGAGGGGAGAAAGAAAAATCGTAGAGTTGTATTGAAAATTAGAGCGCTCGAAGGAGACTTTGAGAAACTTGAGGCCCTTAATTATGATTCAACCCCGCTTGAAGATGTTGAGCTTGAAGATGTTGAGCTTGATGATATTAATCTTGATAGCATCGACCACGAATTGTTAATGCAAATTTTAAACGAAATTGATGCTGACGCAGCTCAGGCGTCTCCTTAAATGAATAGGGGAGCGTAATTGTATGGAAGTTTGGGCTATCGCAAATCAAAAAGGTGGGGTCGGGAAAACAACAACAACGATTGCAGTGGCAGATGCACTGATTACTCGGCATCAGCGTGTTTTACTTTTGGATCTTGATCCTCAAGGCTCGCTCACCTCCTACCTGCAGCTTGATCCTGATCTTGTGGAGAACACAAGCTATGACCTCTTTGATCAAGTTGATCGAATTCAACCAAAAGAAACAGGGTTTGACAATCTACATATTGTGGGAGCGTCTGTTGGACCTGCCAACCTTGAAAAAAGAGCCTCTAGCCTGAAAGGAAAGGGTCTGGTGCTGAATCGATGGCTAGATGCTCAAAAGGAACATTATGATTATGTGTTGATCGATACGCCGCCTGCCCTTGGGATGTTGATGATTAATGCGCTAGCCGCTTGCGATCAATTGTTAATACCAGTACAAACAGATTATTTGGCCCTTAAGGGCTTGGAAAGAATGATCAAGGTGCTTGATATGTTGGGGAAATCAGGCCGGTTTATTCATTACACGCTGGTTCCGACCATGTTCGATCAGAGGACAAATGCCAGTACTCGGACATTAGAGTTTTTAAAGAATAAGTATTCTGATCAACTATGGTCTGGGGTAATTCCTGTTGATACAAAATTGAGAGAAGCGAGTCGTCTTGGCGTCCCTCCTTCTTTTCTCTTTGCAGGGAGCCACGGGGTACTAGCCTATGCTGCGTTAACTGATAGTTTAACGGGGAAATTGATTGAGTACGCTTGAAACTGAATTAGAAATAAGCTTAGACGAGAGGCTAGTATGTTACGAGGAAGCCAATCTTAACACTGTTTCAGAGACGACCTTACCTTCGGTATTCACTGACTATTTGGATTTACTCTTGGAAAAGGGAACCGAGCTATATCCTTATGACCTTGCCCCTGCTGAATCTATCTTGCCTGAACTCTCGCGAGTCCAGTACATCGATAAAGGATTGAGTCAATTTGAATGTGTTTATTGTCGGATAGGGCGTCATGATTTGCTCATTCCCTTGGATAGCATTCAACGAATTGAGAAATTAGATGCTCATCATGAACGCTATCGACTGAACATACCCGAATGTGAGGGAGAGTCGCATTTCATCCTTCAAATGATGCGTAATCAAGGCAATATTTACGTGCATTCAGTGGCTAAGATACTGTGGGTTCAATCTGAAGATATTCTCTGGCGGGATCGGCAAGCAAGAGCGCCATGGTTTGTGGGTACCCACAAATTACTTTTGTGTCGTTTGTTTGATCCTAATTTACTGGTTGTGGAGATTTCCTAGGAGAAAGCACCATTTTCTGATCAACTGGTGAAGCGCTAAAGGTGGGCTATAGTTAAGTAATGGTTCTCAAAGGAAAAAAGCCGTGAATATGCTAGCCCAAAAAAATGTTGAAGATCCCATCCTACAATGGGTCACTTTCCGATTGGGTGGTGAGACCTATGGTGTCAATGTGATGCAAGTACAGGAAGTATTGCGATACACGGATGTTGCTAGCGTGCCAGGTGCTCCGACCTATGTTTTGGGTATTATCAATCTTCGCGGAAATGTCGTTACAGTAATGGATACGCGACAAAGATTCTCCCTAGACCATGGTGAGATAACCGATTCCACACGAATTGTCATTGTGGAAACTGGCGAGCATACCGTTGGTATTTTGGTTGATAGTGTTGCCGAGGTGGTTTATCTGAAACAAAGTGAGGTGGAGAATCCTCCGAGTACTGGTCATGATGAAAGCGCTCGATTTATACAAGGTGTTTGCAACAAAAATGATGAGTTATTGATTCTTGTCGATTTGGAAAAACTTTTGACCGGAGAAGAGTGGTCGGAACTAGAGAGTCTATAGGGATATGCTAATACCGGAGTTAACGTTACTCGCAGCGTCTTGCGCACTTTTTATCTCTCTGGTAAATAGCTTGATGATTCGGTGGGGCCGACAAGACATAAAAGCGCGTTTAGATACTGAACATCAGGAACAAAGGGCAAATAACTCAGCAGCCCACGGTATGGCGCGGCACATAAAACATTTGCAAAAACAATTTGATCGGGGAAGCAACAAAGTTTCTAATTTCACTGATAATAGTCTTGTGAAAGCCGATAAATTAGTGGAAGAAGGAGCCGATACGTTGAAGCTTTCTGAATCGCTCGGTGTCTCTCAGAGCGAGGCCGAGGTTATTGCCTACCTTCGTCCTCGTCATAAAAAGGTAGGTTAGTCTCTCTATCAGCTCTACTATCAGCCCTCTTTTATCCCTCTATTCAGAGAGAAGAAGTATCTTGAAAATTCCCCGGAGTTTTCCCTGCTAACATATAGGCAAATGAGATTATTTCCGCCACGGCTAAATAAAGTGCTTCAGGTATTTCCTCGTTCAAATCTAAATGATAGAGAAGCTCAGCCAAATCTGACTGTTGGAACATGGGTACAGAAAAAGCCTCTGCAATTTCCATTATTTCCCGCGCTAAGTCGTCCTCTCCTTTTGCTTTAATCCGCGGAGCATTTAAACCATCATATTTCAACGCGATAGCGCGTTTAGTCTTAGTTGTATCCTTCAAATCATAGATCTCCTGGATTACACCTTTTCTTCAATGAGTGAGGGGATGAGTTGGGAGTTGATAGCGCTTTCCTGTTGAGGGGCGCGACCTTCGAAAACCGCCATACTGAGTTCGATGCCTTGTGCTTCCATCTTGTCTTGGAGCTGATTTTCAAATTTACTTCGATGTTGATTGATCAATAACAGCGTTTCGGGCCGTTCGGACCAAAAATTCATCTCCAGCTGCTTCCCAGCACTCAATACGATAATCGCTGTGATACTACCGAGCTCTTGAAAATCAAAACTAAGTCGAACAGTCCATTTTCTTTCCATCAAACTTTGATTTTGATTCTCACTGTCCTTATCCCATTCTTCTTCTCTAGATTTCGGGCCTGAAAATTGGATGTAAAAACTGTCGATCTGATTCTCTCCTCGTGCCAGTAATTCAGCCCGCCGTGTGTCTATCTCCTCTCTTTCTAGTCTATTCTGAGGTCTCATCTGACTTAACATGACCCGGGCAATTAGCTCAGTTAATCTAGCGCCTGCTCCCTGAGTCTTGGTATCCACTTGGTTAGGATTTGAAAGCAAGAGGGATTTAAGAATGGGTAACAATGATTGTCCGATGGTTTTCCCCTGGAATCCAAGTGTGTTACTTGGATTTGTCGGAGGAGGGGAGAGAAGGCCAGTATTTTGTATGAGTTGCTTGAGAATAGTGGGTTTTATGATCTCTCCTCGTTGGGGTAATTGCTTGACAATATTTTCGACCAATCGGGTAATTTCTGGATTGCTGCCCTTTTCCCTTTTGACAATTCCGGTCTGGATATTAAGACCCAAACTTTTAAGTAATACAGTCAATGCGTCCTTGACTGAACCTTGTTTTGGTAAGAGTAAACGTAGAATCTGGTCGGCTGTTTGTTTTGGATTGGATTGTAGTTTGAGCTCGTCCCCCACGGTACTCAATTGTATCAACTGCCCGGGTTTTAAATTGCGCGTGTTTTCGATTTGTAGCATTTGTTGACTGCTCAGTAATTTAACACTGATAAAATTTGTACCAGGAAGCTGTTTAAGTACCTGAGCGAGGAATACCAGATTATTATGCGGGCTTGTGTCAGCCACGACTGCTTTAGCGCCTTGAATCGGGGCTAGTGTTTGAATTGAAGGCTGTAGAACAGGTCGAATTTCCATTAATGCTTCTGCTTTTGCTTTTTGCTAATAAAGACGCTTTTTGTTGTCAGCGGTTATTGTCAGCAAAAGGTGATCGTTAGCTTCGGTTCACCTCAGGATGGCTTCGTATTGTGTATCGGCCAAAAGGTCCCAAACTTTATGCTTTGATAACTTTGGTTAAGTGACATAGCATGTCGGCTGGTTTAAAGCATGGGCTCAAATAATGAAAGATTTTGCTGGCAAACTGGCTGTGATAACTGGCGGCGGTACGGGGATGGGTAGAGCGCTGGCTCAGCAACTTGTCGCTGAAGGATGTGATGTCGCTATTTGTGATGTTATTGAAGAAAACATGGAAAAGACAATAGAAATCTGTCAAGCAGAAGCACCTCAAGGTATTAAGATTACAGCCCATCAATGTGATGTTTCCAAGGAAGAAGACGTTAATCGGTTTCGGGATGATGTACTGAAACAACACCAAAGGGATCATATCAATCTCTTGTTTAATAATGCCGGCATCGCCAGTTTGACGAGCTTTATCAATGGGCCTAGAGATGAATGGGAGCGTACTTTCAATGTGTGCTGGAACGGCGTTTATTTTTGTGCTCGCGCATTTATGCCGCTGTTGGTGGCAAGTGATGAAGGTCATATTATCAACACCAGTAGTGTCAATGGATTTTGGGCATCAGTTGGGCCCAGCTCGACCCATACCGCCTATAGTGCTGCTAAGTTTGCAGTAAAAGGCTTTTCTGAGGCGCTGATAAATGACTTAAGGATTAACGCGCCCCACGTCAAAGTCTCTGTGGTGATGCCGGGACATATTGGCACCTCCATCATTATCAATTCTAGTAAAATAATGGGTCGGGGTGATGTGCACGAATTAGATGCAGAAGAGATAGATAGCATACGAAAACGCTTAGAATCTGAGGGTGCAGACATTAACGATATCAGCGATGACAACGAAATTCGAGCGATGATTCAAGAGAGAGCAGAAAACTTCCGAGATAATGCGCCGATGTCGGCTGAAAATGCTGCAGCCCAAATGTTGCAAGGTGTGAAAGATGAACGCTGGCGTATTTTATTGGGTAAAGATGCAGAAGTACTTGATAGATTGATACGTGCCGATCCCGAAACAGCCTATGACTCGTCATTTATGGAACGGCTTAAAGCAGAAACGGAGTGGGGTCTCGGCGACTAAGACATGCTCGATGTTAAGAATCTTTATTGTGAAAGGAATCAAGGCTTATTATTTGAGGCGCTATCATTTTCTCTTAAACCGGGAAAGGTGATTCAAATAAAGGGTCCAAACGGTGCTGGTAAAACCACTTTACTGCGTATTCTGTGTGGGCTATTTGGGGAATTCGAAGGGGAGGTTCTTTGGGATCTGGAAAAACATCCGATTTATTTAGGCCATAAGGCGGGTGTAAAGGATTTACTCACAGTGACTGAAAATCTGAACTGGTTATGTGAGTTGCAACAAAACTATCCGAGTTCAGACCAGATAAAGAAAGCACTAATCGAGGTTGGCTTACTTGCTTACAAAGATGTTATGGCGGGTCAATTGTCGGAAGGACAAAAAAAGCGTGTTAGCCTCGCTAGACTATATTTAATCAATAGCCCTGTATGGCTATTGGATGAACCCTTTAGTGCAATAGATGTTGAGGGCCTCACTAAACTAGAAGAAAGAATGCGCGGTTATGTAGAGGGTGGCGGTTCGATAATCCTGACAAGCCACCAAATGGTCAATATCGATCAAGACGTCACCGAGCTTCTCTTGAAAGGCGCTAATTCATGTTGATTAAAAGTATTCAACGTGAGCTGTTGTTATCCATGCGACGTCCAGCCGATCTGCTCAATCCCCTTGTATTTTTTGTCCTTGTGGTCAGCTTGTTTCCTCTGGGAATTAGCCCATCGGATGAGGTGCTTAAGGAAATAGCGCCGGGGGTAATTTGGGTTGCTGCCTTGCTCTCTACGCTTCTGTCTATGGAGGTGATGTTCCGAAACGATTTCGAAGACGGCTCTCTAGAGCAAATGTCAATTTCACCTCAACCATTCCTAGTACTTGTCGGAGGTAAGATCGTAGGCCAATGGCTTGTCAGTGGATTACCACTTGTGCTTATGAGCCCAGTACTGGCGGTAATGCTTGCTTTGAGTGAAGAAGGTATAAAGGCAATGTTTATTTCCTTGTTGTTAGGTACGCCAATTCTCAGTTTGCTGGGTTCTATCGGCGCGGGATTAACAATTGGCTTGAAAAAAGGGGGGGCATTGATTGCTATTCTAATCTTGCCGCTTTATATACCCGTACTCATTCTCGGTACCCACATGATTATTGCTGCTGAGCAAGGTGTTTCGTATTCAGGCGATGTACTCTGGTTAGCCGCTATTTTGGCTTTAAGTATTAGTCTCGCCCCTTTCGCAACAACCGAAAGTGTTCGGATTGCTTTGAGTGATGGATGAGATAAATTTGAACGAAAATATGACCTTAGTCAGAGCTTCTCTTGAGAATCTGATAAACTCCGTGACTGATTTAATGACTGACTCAAGAAGGATGTAATTTTTACGTGTGGAATTGGTTACATAAGCTAGGCTCCCCTAAATCTTTTTTTGCCATAAGCGAAAGGCTCTTGCCTTGGTTTGGTACCTTAGCATTGCTTTTTTTGAGTGTAGGGATAGTTTGGGGCTTATTATTTGCGCCGCCGGATTATCAGCAAGGTGATACTGCTCGAATCATGTTTGTTCACGTTCCTGCGTCTATATTGGCACAGTCGAGTTATATGATGATGGCAAGCGCCGGGGTGGTATTCCTCGTTTGGCGAATTAAGCTGGCTGAAATTGCACTGCAATGCGCTGCGCCCATTGGAGCCTCATTGACCTTTCTTGCGCTGGTTACTGGCTCTATCTGGGGAAAGCCAATGTGGGGTACGTGGTGGGTATGGGATGCACGTTTAACCTCAACACTGGTATTGTTTTTCCTATTTATGGGCATAATAGCCCTACGATCTGCCATGGAGAACCGGGCGTCAGCGGGGAGAGCAACTTCGCTATTAGCGGTTGTTGGTTTGGTCAATTTACCTATAATCAAATTTTCTGTAGATTGGTGGAATACCTTACATCAAAGTTCGAGCTTTTCTCTAACCCAAAAGCCAGCCATGCCAATTGAAATGTGGTTTCCATTGTTGTTAATGGTGATCGGGTTTTATTTTTTCTTTTTTTCCGTATGGATGATGAGAATAAGAACTGAAGTCTTGATTAGGGAAAGGAGAGCAGATTGGGTAAAACGTTTAGTACTTACTATGAAGAATAAGAGGGATATGAAACATGCAGTTTGATTCTCTTTCAGATTTTATCCAAATGAATGGTCATGGCGTCTATGTTTGGGCGGTATATTTTCTTGCTCTTGGGGTATTGCTATTGAATGTACTGCGGCCCAAAATGATGATGAAACGATTTTACAAAGAGCAATATATCGCATATACCCTGCAAGCTGCGGTATCAAATGAGAAGCTTAAAGACGGTTCAGGAGACTATTTAAAATAATGAAATTTGGCAAGATGAAAACACATCGCCGCAATCGCTTAATGTTGGTTGCTTTTCTCCTTATCGGTAGCGGTACTGCCGTAAGTCTTACCTTAACGGCACTGAATGAAAACATTAATCTGTTTTATGAGCCGCAGCAAATAGTAGATGGTGAAGCGCCCATCGGTGACTTGATTAGAGCAGGCGGCATGGTCAAGGCAGGAAGCGTTATGCGATCTACAACTGATCTCAAAGTAAATTTTGTGATAACCGACATGAAAAGCGCAGAAGTCAACATGATGTATGACGGCATATTGCCTGACTTATTTAGAGAAGGCCAAGGTGTTATTGCCCGAGGTAGACTCGATCCTTACGGGGTTTTTGTTGCAGAAGAAGTATTAGCAAAGCACGACGAAAATTACATGGCGCCTGAACTTAAAAAAATGATAGATGCAAAAAAGGCTGAAGCATGATTGCAGAACTTGGTCATTTCAGTTTAATCCTGGCGCTCGGGCTTGCTGTCGCTTTGACAGTTATTCCTGCGGTCGGGGTCTATCAGTCCAGACCTTTATTGATGAATATGAGTGGTTCCCTTTCAGCGGGGCTTTTTGTATTCGTGTTTATCAGTATTTGCTGCCTAGCGAATTCATTTTTAACAGATGATTTTTCTGTGGATTACGTTGCACGAAATTCTAATACCAGTCTGCCCATGCAATATAAAATTTCAGCCATTTGGGGTGCCCACGAAGGCTCTTTCTTACTCTGGATTCTGGTGATGGCGGGATGGACACTGGCGGTGAGTGTTTTTAGCGAGCAGCTGACGACGGATATGCGCGCTCGGGTGCTGTCTGTTCTTGGGGTATTAACCGTTGGATTTTTGTTGTTTATCTTGCTCACCTCAAACCCGTTTGACAGAACCTTACCTGTCTTTCCAATGGAAGGCTCAGATCTTAATCCCTTGCTACAAGACTTTGGACTGATTGTTCATCCGCCTATGCTTTACATGGGCTATGTTGGCTTCGCGGTGCCTTTTGCTTTTGCAATAGCCACTTTGAGTACCGGGCAGCTAGATAGTGCCTGGGCTAGATGGTCGAGGCCATGGACTAATGTTGCTTGGGCATTTCTTACTGTGGGTATTACCCTTGGTAGCTGGTGGGCATATTATGAACTGGGATGGGGCGGTTGGTGGTTTTGGGATGCAGTGGAAAATGCGTCTTTTATGCCTTGGTTGATCGGTACCGCCTTAGTTCACTCCCTTGCCGCTTCAGAGAAGCGAGGCGTCCTTAAAAGCTGGACTGTGCTGCTGGCGATCTTCGCATTTTCATTTAGTTTACTCGGTGCATTTTTGGTTCGCTCTGGTGTTTTAACCTCTGTTCACTCCTTTGCCGTAGATCCCGAAAGAGGTATGTACATTCTCATTTTTCTGGTATTGGTTGTGGGTGGCTCCTTGACTTTATTTGCATTTAAGGCATCTAAGATAGAAAGCACTGCTGATTTTAAGGCAAGTTCCCGAGAAGCGATGTTGTTGATCAATAACCTGTTATTAGTGGTTGCTTCAGCTGCAGTACTTTTAGGCACAATATATCCTTTGTTCTATGAAGCAATGAACGATGGTTTGAAAATCTCCGTTGGCCCTCCATACTTTAATAAGGTCTTTGTCCCGATTGTGATGATGTTGTTTGTGGCCATGGCAATCAGCCCAGTTTCTCGATGGAAAAAAACCTCCACAGAACGGCTTTTGAAAAGTCAGGTAATTCCTTTTGTTTCGGCGCTAGTCATGGTGACGATGGCTGTGATTGTTTTTGCGAAATCCATAGAAATAGTCGTGATTTTTGTGAATACCATCGCAGTCTGGATAATCATCAGTCTCGGAAGAGATTTGTACCAAAAAGTTCAACATAAAAAGGCGAAAATACAAAGCTTGTTTAAACAATCTATGTCCTATTACGGTATGTTGTTAGGACATTTTGGTATCGCAATATCGATAATAGGGGTTGTATCGACTGTCTATTTCAGTGAAGAAAAAGACGTACGACTTGAGCCAGGGGATTCGTTGACGCTTTCTGCTTATCACTTTAAATTGAATAAAATGCTTCGTGTTGAAGGTCCTAATTACCTTGCTGATCAGGCTGAAATTGAAGTGCGCAAGGGTGGAGATTTTGTTGCTATTCTGCGGCCAGAAAAAAGATTCTATCCAGGAGCCGAAAATACAATGACAGAGGCGGACATCGAGGTAGGACTGTTCCGTGATTTGTTTGTTGCACTAGGAGAGCCACTTGATAATGGCGCGTGGGCGGTTCGGGTTCATTACAAACCTTTTGTGAGGTGGATATGGTTTGGTGGGATGTTCATCGCGTTGGGTGGGTTCTTAACAGTATTGGATAGACGGTACCGCGTGAAGGCTTCTAGAAAAGTGACTGAGACTGTTCTTGTTGGCACTGCGGTATGAAGCCTACATTATTGATTCCATTGGTCGCCTTTTTATTGCTCGTCGTTATTTTGGCTGGGGGCTTTCAATTAAAAGACCCGCATATTTTACCGACGGTGCTGATTAATCAACCTTTCCCTGAATTTGAACTGGCTTCTCTACACGGTGAAGAAACGCTCACAAAACAAGATCTTATCGGGGAAATCGCATTGGTCAATGTTTGGGCGACTTGGTGTCCTAATTGTCTCGTAGAACACCCTGAGTTAATGCGTATAAGCCAGAAAGAAAATATTCCCATTTATGGAATCAACTATAATGATGATCCTGTCAAAGCACGGAAATGGCTAAGGCGATATAAAGACCCTTTTAAAAAAGTCATCGTTGACGACAAGGGTAGATTAGGAATTGATTTGGGGGTCTATGGCGCACCCGAAACTTTTTTAATAGACGATGAAGGTGTTATCCAATTTAAGCATATTGGTATTGTTGATCGAGAACTTTGGACGAATACATTGATGCCTCTAATAGATCAGCTTAAGAGAGTAAAAATGAAGAAAGCAGACTTATCTTCAAAGATAGATATTCAATCATGAAAAAAATATTATGCTTAGCGCTTTTTTTAAGCCTTCTTCCTCTGACTGCTTATAGTGCGATTGATGCCTATGTGTTTCCCAATGATGAAATGCGTAATCGATACAATGGCCTGATCGATGAGCTACGCTGTCCTCAGTGCCTGAATACTAATCTGGCAGGTTCGGATGCGATGGTTGCAAGAGACCTTCGTCGTGAAGTACATCGTCTGGTCGTTGAAGGAAAAAGCGATGATGAAGTACGAGAATTTATGTTGGCGCGTTATGGGGATTTCATTCTCTATGACCCTCAACTCAAAAAAGAAACACTCATACTCTGGTTTGGACCACTTGTTTTGCTACTGCTCGCGCTCTTTATTGCATATAACGTGGTGAGAAAGAAAATAAAGCATGAAATGAGTACCGAAGAAGAAGCCCGCCTTAAAAAACTAACTGAATCTCTATGACACTATTTTGGATACTGGCCGCAGGGCTTTGTTTGGTAGCGACAACTTTTGTTTTGTTACCCCTTTACTATGAAACAAAGAGGTATGAATTAGAGAGTCCCTCTCTTGGTGATAACCAGGATAGAGAGGGCTTGAATGTGGCTATCTATTCCGAGCGACTCACCGAATATAAGCACTCTCTAGAGAGCGGGGATATTGATAGTGACGAGTTCAACCTACTAGAAATTGAGTTAAAAAAGAACCTCCTCTCTGAAACCGAAGAAGGGGGTGGAGCGAGAGAGACGAGTACGTTTGAGTCTCATCGCTCAGTGCGTTTCCCTTTGGCAATGGCATTATTAATTCCGCTATTCGCGGTAATCTCTTATTCTGACTTCGGGCTTTCTTGGGGGGCTATTGACGATGTTGTTTTAGCAGAAGAGATGAAACGAACCGATCCTCATGACAAACAGGGCATGAGCGACAGTGTTGATAAGTTAGCAGCCAAGTTGAAAACCCAACCTGACAATCATGATGGATGGTTTCTCTTGGCTCAGTCCTATCTTAATATGGCGGAATATGAAAAATCCGCTGCTGCCTTTAAATTTTTGATGACTAAATTTCCTCGGGATCATGGCATCGCATCTTACTATGCAGAAACGATTTATATGGCGGAAAACAGGGAGTTGACTGCCCGTGCAATAGCGGCGATTGATCATACCTTAAGTTTAAATCCATCTGATGTAACGATGCTTGAAATAAAAGCTATGGGCGCATTTGGAGAAGGTAAGCTAGTTAACTCGTTGAACTTATTTAGACGAGCCCTTGCGTCAAACCCTGATCCAGAACGAGCAGAGCTTATCGAACGTGCTATTTCTAGAATTGAAGAAGATTTGGTGGCTGCAAACATTAGTATTCCTAAAGTGACGAAACAAAAGCCAACAGCGTCTCAAGGTGTCTCTAAAAAACGGGAAATTCAGATCTTAGTCGAAGTTGCAGATACAGTGGATGCGGGCGCGAGCATGTCGGTATTTGTGTTCGCACGGGCCCTTAATGGCCCTCCTATGCCGCTAGCTGTTGAAAGACTGGCCCGAGGCGCTTTACCAAAATTGGTTACGCTTAACGAGTCTATGGCCATGATGGAAGGTATGGGACTTGCCAACTTCGATAAAGTACAGGTAGTAGCTCGAATATCATCTTCAGGGATTGCGAATGTCAGCCCTGAAGATTATCAGGCATTGTCAGAAACAATCGACTTAACAGCTGACAACGCTGTTATCAAGTTGCGAATCGAAAAGCAGGTCAAAGATTTTTAAGGTGTTCTCGCTATGAATGAGAGAGTGAATGAGAGAGTGAGTAAGAGTAAACTTTTTTCGTCATTGACATTTACACGCGGTCCTGAAATGAAGAATCGCTTTATGTTAGCCCCCCTTACGAACACGCAAAGTGGTGAGGATGGCATTCTCTCGGACGAAGAATACAAGTGGTTAACCATGAGAGCGGCAGGCGGCTTTGGGTTGACGATGACCTGTGCTGCCCATGTGCAGGCACGAGGACAAGGTTTTCGGGGGCAGCTTGGTGTTTTTTCGGATGATCATCTGCCAGGTTTAACGCGTCTTGCGATGAAAATTAATGATAGTGATAGTGTTTCAATCTGTCAGTTACATCATGCTGGCATGCGTGCCCCTGAAGCATTGATTGGCGAAACACCTGTTTGTCCCTCGATCAATGAAAAGACAGGTGCAAGGGCGCTCAGTACAGAAGAAGTTGAAATCCTCGTGCAAGACTTCATTAAGGCAGCTTGTCGAGCAGAGAAAGCCGGCTTCAGCGGGGTGGAGATTCACGGTGCACATGGTTATATCATTGGCCAATTTATCAGCTCGGAGATTAATAAAAGAGACGATCAATATGGCGGCAGCCTAGAGAATCGATCCCGCATCTTGTTTGAAATTATTGATGGCATTCGTGCCGAGTGTCGGAATGATTTTTCAATCGGTGTTCGATTGTCTCCGGAACGATTTGGAATGCTGCTATCGGAAGTTTTAATACTAGCCCAACAGTTAATGGATGGTGGCAATATTGAGTTTCTTGATATGTCACTTTGGGATGTAACAAAAGAGCCAGTTGAAGAAGCGTATCAAGGTCGATCTCTGATGTCTTATTTTACAGCATTAGATCGAGGCAATGTCCGTCTTGGTGTTGCTGGGAAAATTCAAACACCGCAAGATGCAGAGCTTGCACTAGTTGCTGGCGCGGATTGGGTGATGTTAGGAAGAGCAGCGATTTTACATCATGACTTTCCTAATCAATACCAGCGAGATGTCAACTTCGAGCCTGTACAAATACCAGTGACACGGGCGCACTTAGACAAAGAAGGGTTGTCGACATCTTTTATCGCCTATATGTCTTCTTGGACTGGCTTTGTTGAATCGGAAAGTATTTCATCAGACTAAACTGACATGAAAAAATCCATCGCAATAGCGGGCAATATTGGAGCAGGTAAATCGACCCTTGTTGAATTTCTCGCCCGTACCTATGGCATCCTGCCATTTTATGAACCCAATGATCAAAATCCTTATCTTGAGGATTTCTACGAAGATATGAATCGTTGGGCATTCCATTCCCAAATGTACTTTTTAAGTAACAAATTTCGTCTGCATCAGGCACTGGATAAATCGAAGGGTGTCGTTGTACTGGATCGAACCATATTTGAAGATGCAGAAATATTTGCAACGGCACTTCATGAAATGGGCCGAATAGACGATCGGGATTGGGAGACTTATCTTGGGTTTTACGAGACAATATTAGGTGCCATTCAACCACCAGATCTGTTGATCTACTTAAGGTGTTCGGTCAGGACAGTCAGAAAGCGCATTAAACTTCGAGCGCGACCTATGGAACTTGACATTCCCCTTGCCTATATTAAACGCATACATCGTTTGTATGAAACATGGATTGAGCACTATCAGCTTAGCGAAGTGCTGATATTAGAAACCGACAAATTAGATTACGCCAATGATTTGCTCTATCAACTTAATGTGATGGAAAAAATTGAAGCGGTACTGCCCACCGGGTTTAAAAGGGCGAGCGCCTAATTTGATTTGGGAACGTATCGTCTTTTAGTTTGAAGAGAATGCCTGATGATTACAATAAATGACCCCATTACCTTTCAGGATAAATTACCCTCTGAAGTCGACGTTGTCATAATTGGCGCGGGTATTATCGGTATTTCCACTGCATGGTTTCTTTCGCAATCTGGTATTAGTGTGCTTGTTTGTGAGAAAGGACGCGTTTCCGCTGAGCAATCTAGCCGTAATTGGGGTTGGGTTCGCCAACAAGGCAGGGATGCTGCGGAACTGCCCGTCATGATGGAAAGCGCGCGAATATGGGAGGCTATTGCTGAGGAAGTTGGAGATGAGGTGGGTTATCAGAAAACCGGTGTTATGTATCTCGCAAGAACTAAGAAAGAATTGGCCAATTATGAAAAATGGATAAATACGGCTCAATTGCATCAACTAGATAGCTATATTTTGAGCGCTACAGAGCTTAAGGAAAAACTGGGTAACTCTGCCAAACACTGGAAAGGTGGATTGTCGACACCAAGTGACGGACGTGCAGAGCCCTTCACTGCTGTTCCTGCCATTGCTCGAAAATTACAGAGCGAGGGGGTATCCATTCGAGAAAATTGTGCTGTGCGCACCCTCGATATAGAAGGTGGCATTGTCAAGGGTGTCGTCACAGAGAACGGCCGTGTTAAGGCGCAATCAGTCGTGTGTGCGGGTGGCGCCTGGAGTACAGCCTTTTTGGGTAATCATGGTATAAATCTTCCTCAATTGACGGTGCGATCAACGGTTGCTCGATCCGCCCCCGCACCTAATTTTTACAACGGTGCAGCAGCAGGGGGGCGAATAGCGTTTCGTCGCAGACAAGATGGTGGTTACACCATTGCCCCTGGTGGCTACACCGAGCACTATCCTTGTGCAGATACCTTCAAATATATGTTTAAGTTTCTACCTGCCTTGATTCAAACGGCAAGTCATTTGAGGCTCAATTTTGGTGATGATTTGATTCGTAGATTGTTGCCTAGGCGAAAGTGGTCCTCTGACGAGGTCACCTTGTTTGAAAAAAACCGGATCCTAAATCCAGATCCTTCACCCTCGGCCATTAAACGTATGCGTCAGGGTTTGAAAAAACATGTCTCAGAGTTGGCGGACGTGCCTTTTGTTGAAACCTGGGCGGGCATGATTGATACCACCCCTGATGTGGTCCCGGTGATGGATAGCATTTCCGAATATCCCGGTTTGTTCCTCGCAACAGGATTTAGCGGCCATGGTTTTGGTATTGGTCCCGCTGCCGGGAAAATCATGTCGGAATTAGTTCAAGGGATTAAGCCGGGCCATGATATGAAGCGTTTTAGATTGAGTCGTTTTAGTGATGGGTCTCCTATGAATCCGGGCCCTGGCTTGTAAGCCTTGCTGCAGCCCAGATTCATGTTTTGAAAATCTAGGGAACATCTGATTAAGGTATATTTCCGCCATGCCGGCGTCAGACGCAAACTTCAATAAGTGCTTAATATACAGCATATTAATCACTTTTCTCCGTTTGCCCCTTCCTTGCCCTGACGAAAATATCCACTTAATCAGACCTTCCCTAGTTCACAGAGATTTTTCTAATTTTGGCTGCTTGTGTTTTAGGTAAATTGATAGACAAGACGCCATTATTGTACTTTGCGATAGTCTGACTTTCATCGACTTCGCAAGGTAAAGGAATTAGTCTTTCAAAACGTCCATAAGCACATTCGGTGACATGGAAGCGACCATCGTCGTAGTTAGCTTTAACATTTTTCGTTCCCCTGATGATCAGCAACTGATGATCAATCTTGATATCAAAATCTTCTCGTTTCATGCCCGGAGATTCTAGATGGACAACTAGCGCCTTATCAGTCTCCAATACATCAACAAACATGATGCCCCATTGAGTGCTTTGATGAGTGCTATTTTCATTTTTTGGGATCGGTGCAAAATAGGTTATGGCATTTCTGGCACGAAGCCAAAGGTGCTGCCAACCTTCGGCAATACCGCCAATGGTGCCACGTAATCCATTAGATAATTCGTCAAAGAGTCTCATGTTTGTTGTCTCCCTTTATTAGCGTCATTCTCTTTCTAAGGGCGATAAGAAAATATTCAAGCAGATGGGAAATAGCAGGCGGGATGCTAATAAGCATAAACGATGAATATGATGTTGGATTTGAATGCTCATATACCATTAAACCCAGTCTGGATGATAACTATGAATTCGAAATTGTTGTTACGGACGATGAAGGTACTTATCAGACTCTCTATATTTGGCGCATAGAAACAGGATTCTGTATGAATATTGAGTCTTCCATCGATGAGGACTTAGGCGGAGGATGGTCCTATTTACAATGAAAAGTAGGAGAACTTGTTAATTTTGTTGTATATTTCAAGCTGTGCAGTGCATAGCGAAACGTTGCACTCAGACCCAAAAAGTTACGTACCTTTTGTGGCGCTTAGATACAATGCTACAAAATCTACAAAGTTTTTCGGCCTGGTGAACTCGCGTTAGCCTAATAGAGACAATAGATTGAAAGTTATTATTGCAAAATTCGATAGTAATACTATGACGGTATTACCTTTTCTGCTTAGAGTGAAAATGATGCGAGTAACTACAAAAGGGCAAGTAACAATCCCTAGAGCTATTAGAGAAAATTTAGGTATAACCCCTGAAACCGAAATAGATTTCATTGAAGATAACGGCAAATTTTACATAGTTAAAACGGATGAGCCGAAATCGAAGGGGAAATTCAACAAACTCCGAGGGATAGCAACAGCAAAAATGTCAACTAATGAGATAATGAAGCTCACAAGAGACGCATAATGAACGGTATTCTTGTTGATTCCTGTGTGCTGTTAGATCTATTTACTAACGATCTAATTTGGGCTGAATGGTCAGAGGATATCCTAGAACAATATAGCCTTACAAATTCCTTATATATTAATTCAATTGTTTATACTGAGATATCAATTGGATTTAATAGAATTGAAGAGGTAGAAGCAGCTGTGTCTGAACTTGGTATAAAAGTACTTGAAATACCGCGTGAAGCACTATTTTTGACCGGAAAAACATTTCTGAAATATAGAAAGAATAAAGGGGAAAAAAATTCACCATTGTTCGAATTTTTTATCGGTGCTCACGCTAGCATCTCAAGATTCAATTTGATAACGAGAGATGTTAGTAAATTAAAAACCTATTTTCCTCAAGTAAAGTTAATATTTCCGGGAGCAACGGATCGACAAAACACATAAACTAGCGAGTAAAAATATGTCACGCGGCAGCCGTGACCAATCCTATTTGTTGGAAAATCTAGCACAAAAACATCCTCGTTACTGAGTGCGCCACATTATTGATGTTAGATACATAGAAGGATAGAAACATGAATGAACATGAAAAAGTAAATTATATTGAATTGCCAGCAAAAAACTTACAGGCAACAAAAAACTTCTTCTCCCAAGTCTTCAAATGGTTATTTCAAGATTTCGGACCCGAATATACAGCGTTTACAGATCAGGGTATTGATGGTGGATTCTTTAAATCAGAGTTATCGTCTTCAACAAACAGTGGCGCTGCACTAATTGTGTTTTACAGTAATGATCTTGAGGCAACGCTTACAAAAGTAAAAAATGCTAATGGCGTTATTATAAAACCAATATTCCCTTTTCCAGGTGGCCGTCGCTTTCACTTTACTGAGCCAAGCGGCAATGAATTCGCAGTATGGTCAGATTAAAATGCATACCGAGGTGCTAAACAATGAGTAAGTTAAGCCAGGAAGAGAGTGAAGTTTTGAAAGCATTCGAATCGGGTGAGTTAAAATCCACTAAGGATGCATCCGATATACGGAAGAGACATCAGCAATATGCCGAAGCTATGTTTAAGAAAGATGCCCGAATCAATATTCGACTTCCTTCTAAAGACCTTCGAGGGTTGCAAAAAAAGGCACTTGCTGAAAGCATCCCTTACCAAACCCTAGTTGCTAGTATCCTTCACAAATATGTAGAAGGTCGTCTACATGAGAACAACAGTTAACAAAAGCATTGTGTCATCCCCACAGGATTCGGATTAGCCCACTGCGTGTGACAACCGCACATGCTCACGTTGTATAGGTTACGTAATGAAAAAATTTCTAAAATATTCTGCTGTCGGAATACTATTTACCGTTGCTGGAGCATGCTTTGCCTATCCACACGTCCTTTGGAGTGCAACAGTTGCCTATTCAGATTTCGATGGTATTGGTGAAAATGTTTATCTTGATAAACGATTCACTGTGGTTGAGAAAGAAAACCTTGTATTAGTCTTACAGCAGGCTAAACACCGAATAGAAAGTAATTTCGGTAGTTTTTCTTCTTTGCCTAAGATTATTGTTGCATCTGACATTAAGAGAGCTAAGAGGTTTGGAATAGGTAATGCACCTGCGGTAGCCCATATAGCGCCTTGGGAGCAATACATCGTTATTGGGCCAAAGGCCGCCAGCGTAGATATTATTGCACATGAATTATTTCACGCAGAAGTTGTAGAACGAATAGGGTATTGGGCATGGCAAACAAAACTCCCCGTGTGGTTGAGTGAAGGTTTATCAATGCAAGTAGATTACAGGCCGCAATACTTGTTAGATAGTAAGAAGGGCATAAGTCACACTCAGTTTAATCAAATTATCGTTCTTCAAAAATCATCACAATTTTGGAGTGACAACAAGGAAGATAATATTGAAAACTATCGACTGGCAAAATCTGCGGTTTCGGAAATCCTCAAAAATAACAATGAAGATTTATATGCCATATTCGAAAGAATTTCTGCAGGTGAAGAGCCTGTTGTAGCCTTCAAAGTGGCTGAAACTAACAAGGCATTGCAGCGGGAAAATCGCTGAATGTAACATTAAATCCCCAAGCAACCTTATGACTGAATATAAAAAACTGAAATATTATTTTGACCAAGAGCTTGGATTGTTGTTGGCAAAAAAAATAAAGGTGTACTACCCTAAGTTTAAGACTCGGCCCTTTGTAAAGGTTATTCAGTCATCCGTTGAAGAGCTAGAATTAAAACAACGAGTAGAACTCATTGCGGATGCGCTGTTTCGCCAGTTGCCAGCAAATTACCACGATGCTCTGGATATACTGATAAAGATACTTGGGCCAGAAAACGCTAAAGAAACAGGTATGTTCACAGAAGGTTATTGGCTAATGCCAGTGGCATTTTATGTAGAAAAATACGGCTTAGATCATTATGAAGAGTCAATGCATTTCGTTGAGGAAGTGACAAAAAGAAGTACCGGAGAATACACAATACGTCCTTTCTTATTAGCTCGCCCAGAAGAAACCTTGGCGATAGCAATGAATTGGTCAAATAATAAGAATTCTCATATTCGTCGTCTCGCTAGCGAAGGACTTAGACCACGATTGCCTTGGGCGAAAAAAATCACTATTTTCTCACAAGATCCGACACCCGTAATTTCGGTGCTGGAAAATATGAAATCAGACCCATCTGCCTATGTTAGAAAATCAGTGGCAAATAACCTTGCTGATTTTCTCAAAGAAAATTATGAGTACATAATTTCAGTTCTAATAAAATGGGAGGCCAACGCGAGCAAGGAAACTCAATGGATAATTAAACATGCGCTCAGGAATGAAATTAAGAAAGAAAATCCCATTGCACTTCAGCTTGTTCAGTAGCCTTGAATGCGCTTGCCATTAGTTCGTCATCTATTACAATGTTGGTTCTCATAAAAACACCTTTGTGTAAAAACCCACCAACTTCACCACTACGCACTCTAGTCTATTATGGCGACGTTTCTTTTGAGAAAAATAGGATAAATATGAACATAGAATTATGGTTAAGCTTCGTTGTGGCATCATCTATCATGCTTACTATTCCTGGTCCAACTGTCCTTATAGTTGTCAGTTACGCTTTGACTCACGGCAAACGTGCGAATTTACCTCTAATAATCGCCGTTACCTTAGGTACTATCGTAGCTGTTGGGGGTTCTCTTCTTGGCTTAGGTGCTCTTCTTAGTGCATCAGCTTTCTGGTTTACTGTGGTCAAAATAGTTGGAGCGCTATATTTACTTTATCTAGGTATATCATTATTAAGGTCTGGTACTTTGTTAGCAGAATCAAATATACCTGTACGACTGGATTCACAGTGGAGATTATTCACTAATACCTTCTTTGCTACGGCTCTAAACCCTAAGAGCATAATGTTTTTTGTCGCTTTCATTCCCCAATTTATCAATACAAATATAAACACAACTACTCAATTGTGGGTACTTGCCATCACCTTTATTACGTTAGCGACCGTAATTGTTTCTTTGTATGCTGTTTTTGCAAGTTCTGCACATAGTTATTTAACTTCACCTCGGATACAACGACGTTTTAACATTGGGGGTGGGGCATTACTGACACTAGCTGGAATCTGGACTTTACTATCAAAGCGCCCCGTCAGTGTCTAGTTTCTTTGTGTTAGAAAAAATAATGGGGTGACAACTAGCCTGACACAGGAGGCAAGGGAGTTGCTGGAGGAAACGAATATTACCTCAGATTTAGAATCGTTGGTCGGAGTCTATTCAAGCTCCCATTCAGTTCGTTTCCTGTTTCAGGCAAGAATCCCCAAAAATTCACCCGCAGCTGGTCATGAGATACAAAAAGTTGCCATCTTCACTTTAGCTGAAGTAATGTTATGGTCAGACGATACGCTAGTGGCACCCAAGAATTTGAGATTAATGTTAAAAGACGTCAAAGAAGGTAAAAATTATTCTATTGAACAAATGGTAGATAATCGATAGATGTCTAACAATAATATAAAGTCATTATATTCTCTCTCTCATTAGGACGCTACGCAGAAAAACTGTTTAGCACATTGTAACTACGTTGAGGCTATGAGTAATATAAGATGCGTGATATTCAACTGCTAATAACTGGAGGGCCTGGGTCTGGAGCCTCGACAACTGGGAGGATGATTTCCAAAGTTCTAGAAATTCCCTGCTTTGATTCGGATGACTATTTTCATAGACCTACAGATCCGCCATATCAGGAACAATATTCCAAAGAGGAAAGACGCCTCCTGCTACATGAAAAAATTAGTAGTTCCGGCTCTTGGATTCTTAGTGGATCGATCTCTGCATGGGGAATCACTGATATTGTTTTCAGTCATGCCGTATTGCTGAACATTGACACGCCGATAAGAATTCAGCGCTTGAAACTGCGAGAGCTAGAAAGATTTGGGAGCAGAATCTGTGAAGGCGGTGATTTGTATGATGAGCACATTGGCTTTTTGGGGTGGGCTTCATGCTACGAAACCGGTGAGTTGGAAGGCCGAAGTTTACCAATGGAGCGAAATTTCATAAAATCGAATTGTACGCACTTGTTAGAAATCGAAAGAGAACTATCATTGGAAGTGCTAACAAAATCGATAATGGTATTTTTGGACGGGAAATGAGGAAACACGCTATGTTGATGCCCAATAATCGCATCAACTCAGGATTGCAAATCCGCGCGTCGTACTCCATCGCAATTCGGTTATGCGAGTGCTAGAACCCGATATGGAACTCCAAGAATACATAGATGGCCTTGACTTCGTATCTTCAGAACAAGCTATCTGGGAACCTGGAAAAGTCGGATTTGAAATCCGGGCCGCCTTCACTCAGTCCTTACCTCCTATATCAACTGTGACCTCAGTTCGATGTGTTTTGATTCAATCTGATAACATCATGACGGTAACTGACCCTGAACGTATTCATGTATTACCCGGAGGTAGAATAGAAGAAGGTGAAAGCTATATGGAAACCCTTAGAAGGGAAATTGGAGAGGAAACTGGATACACAATAGCCAATTCTCGCATGATCGGCATCTTGCTCTTCAAGCATCTTTTTTCGATACCGGAAAGTTGGAACCCTAAGCATTACCCCTATTTCGTAAATCTTGTATTTTGTGCAGATGCAATTGATTACGACGCGTCTTTATTGGAAGATGACGGCTATGAAATCGAATCCAATTTTCTATCGTTCAAAGCTGCAAAAGCAAAGGTAAGTGGTCCCTTAAATCATGAGTTTATTGATTATGCTAATTCGGTTTCTAACAAGTAATTTAATTCTTTTTCAAATTCTCTTGGACGCCTCGCTTGCAACTAGTTGCCAATTAACTAAAAGTTAACTTTCAGGAATAAAAATGTCACTATTAGAAAAAATATTCATTTCTTGTACAGCCATATTTTTTGCATTTTCTTCATATGTAGTATTCGCAGGAGATGCACTTCACTCAGACACTATAGATAATATGGAAGCGCTGAAGGTACAATACAATCTGCCTTCATTATCTGTTGCTGTTGGAATCAAAGACAAAGTTATTTTTTCGGAAGCAATTGGTTTTGCTGATGTTGAAGCCGAGCAAATAGCAACTGATAAAACACAATATTCAGTTGGTAGTTTAGCCAAACCCATGACTGGTATCGCTTTAGCTAAATTGGTTGATTCTGGTAGAATTAACCTGGAATCTAAGGTGAGTAATTATATTCAATCACCTGAATATACGGCTTCCTTCAATGTCAGAGAGTTAGCAGCTCATATTGCTGGTGTGCCTCACGATACGCCTGAGCGAGATCGTGCAGAGTTTGTAAACACGAAAGATCATGTGAGCCCTCTTGACGCATTTTATGTATTTGACTCACATCCGTTGCTGTTCCGCCCAGGGACAGAATACAAATATTCGTCCAATGGATATATTCTGTTATCGGCGGTTATCGAACAGGCAGCAAACATGAGTTATGTTGACTTTCTTCAAACTTCATTATGGACAAAATTTGGAATGGCCGACACCGAACTGGATACTTCATTCGCTGGCAAAAAACAAGAAGCAACTTATTACGCCGAATTTATTACCGACGGCAAGTATGTAAAATCAACAACTAAGAGAGATAGGAGTTTTCTTTTTGGTGGTGGTGGATTCATATCAACACCTGGTGATTTAGTAAAAATGTCGCAAGCCACCTATAGTGAAGACTATTTTTCTGCTAACGCTAGGCGCGCAATCTATACTCCAGCAAAACTAAGAAATGGCGAGATTAACTCAGATAAGTATTCGCTTGGTTGGCGGATAGGTGGTATTAGAATAAGCGAAGATGATGACCAAACATGGCTAGTATTACATCATGGCGGAGTCACAGATAAAGCTTCGACAGCATACTTATTGGTTGTTCCTGAATGTAAAGCCTCAATAGCATTTGCTACCAACTATGTTCCGGAAAAGTTTTGGCGTATGCGCAGTGCGATGGCAGAAATACTGAAAAAATATATTGATTTAAAGCAATGCACTAAAGCTAACAATCCAATACAGCCTCCTATGACATCATGAAATTTCGCAGCAGGGTTTTCACCTACATTACTAACGAAGACAATCTACTTGTCTTCGATCATGTTCATCACTCCCATACGGGAACTCAAATACCCGGTGGCACCATTGAAGCTAACGAAAAACCGGACGCCGCAGCTGTAAGAGAGGCTCAAGAAGAAACAGGTATACAACTATATTCTGAACCATTTTTGATCTCAAACACCAATATTGATATGCGTCCGTTCGGGAAAAATGAAAGTTTAGATTGCTGGTTTTACCATCTTCGAACATCAGAGATGCGTAATTTAACCTGGAAGCATGCAGAAAAATCGCCGAGCGACGGTTCTGCAAATCCAATATGGTTCGAGTTATATTGGCTGAATGTTCATGAAAATATTCAGCTGTCTGGAATAGATGATCTATTCTTACACCAAATTCGCGAAAGGTGCACTCATGCCTAAGAAAAATAAGAATATGAAGCGCGCCAGCCGCGACCTATTTTATTCGTTGGGCTAGACCGAGCTGCCTTAAATCATGCGCTTTGTTCCTTTCGCGAAAGTGTATAAAGCCAGTATCACCTATTCTAATCATCCAGATTAAGTTCGAGCGCGACCATTGGCAGGTAGTATAGAATGCATATATGCTACCACAATTCAAGACTAACGAAACGTTCAACTTGTTCTCTCTGCTCGTTCGGAGCACTCTATTTTCTGTTTTGCATCGAAACGGCGCGCAGTTGTTAATGCGGCATTAGGTTTAAACTCATGATCCTACTTTTGATTGGTACTTCATCTACCGGCAAGACAACTCTTGCAAAAGCGTTACAGAAAACACTACCAGGTTACTGGCAATACATGTCGCTAGATGTGTTTTTCGCAGGAATGCCTGATCAATACGGCGGCGGTGTTAATGGGCCGCTTAGTGAAGTTGGATTCAGTTACAAACAAAAAGAGACTGATGCAAGAATATCTTACGGGGTCATAGGAAAGAAGGTGTTGCAGGGCATGATCTCCTCAGCAATTACATTTGCTAATGAAGGAACAAATTTGATATTTGAAGACATGATACTAGATGAAGAACACGCTGTTATGTGGTGTGAAGCCTTAAAGGAAATCGAGATGAAGATTATTCAGCTTACCGCCTCGACGGATACCCTAATATCGAGAAATGCGAATAGAAATAACCCGCCGAGGCTATCTCTAAACCACGTCGAAGCAAATACCCTGTTGCCTGCTGGTCTTTCACTCGACACGAGTGTTATGACAACTGAAGCATGCGTTTCAGCGGTAGTGAAATATGTAACGAATACCTCGTTTTAAGGAAGTAATCATGGGTAACAAAACATCAAGTCGTTAGCTGCGCGCATCTCTTATGTTGGCGATAGGTTTTAAATTATCAATTCAATTACAGATGCACAACAGGATATGCGTGAAGCTTATTAAGGGGGAGGCTCAGGCGTTATCGCTTCAGGTACTGCATGGTTCATTGCAGGTTTGGTGTCGTTTATAGTAAGCCCGGAAGCTGGAATATTGGCTCTCATTTTTGGCGGTATGTTAATTTTTCCTGTCTCAATTGTTTTTTTATAAATTAGTTGGCGTAACGGGCAAGCACAAGAAAGAGAACCCGTTGGC
>JAESSY010000107.1 GCA_016763855.1 Pseudomonadales bacterium | reverse complement strand
CTCGTTGGCATACCCGTTGACGGCCCCGCCCTTTGAACATCTACCAAGACAGCGGGTATTTCTGCATAATAGGCTAGGCCCAAAAACTCAGACATTAAGGATAGGCCAGGACCACTCGTTGCCGTAAATGCTCTCGCACCATTCCAGCAGGCACCAATTACCATACCAATTGCGGCTAATTCATCTTCTGCCTGTACAATCGCAAAATTATGCTTGCCGGTCCCCGCATCAATGCGCAACCTTTTTGCATAGGTTTCAAACGCTTCCACAACTGAAGTTGAAGGGGTAAGCGGATACCAGGCAGCAAATGTTGCACCTCCGTATATTGCCCCAAGTGCAATCGCCGTATTACCATCCATCAGGATGTGATCAAACGCTTTGATATGAGGTGCTTCCTCGCGACCACTGACTAGTTTTATACCGAGAGGGCAATCATAATGTTTGCTTGCATATTGATAACCGAGTTCCAGAGCATGCAAGTTAGGTGTAATTAGCTTTTCTTTGCCTTTAAATTGATCCTTAACCAGATCTTGAAAAACCGAGAAATCAATATTGAGCAATGCGGCGAGCGCGCCAACGTAGATGATATTTTTAAAGAGTAGCCGTTGTCGCGGATTTGCGTATTCTCGGAGGCAAATTTCCATCAGGGGCACCCCGATAAAATTTATATCAGGTCTTTGCAGCCTAACATCCAATGCTTTAGTCGAATCGTAAACAACATATCCTCCGGGGAGAACTTCTTCAATATCTCGTTTCATGCTCTGAGGATTAACGCAAACAAAAAGATCCACTCCCCCTCTTCGGCCAAGATAACCTTTTTGACTAACCCGTACTTCATACCATGTCGGTGCACCTTGAATATTCGAAGGGAAAATATTACGCGGCGCAACCGGAATCCCCATTCGAAAGATAGCTTTGGCAAATAAATGATTCGCACTTGCGGAACCGGTACCATTAACATTGCCAAATTTGATGACGAAATCATTTATGCCTTTTACTTTTAGCTCACGGGTCAGTTCATTTTCTAATTCGACACTCATCTTGACGCTACCCTCTTAGCCTTGACTTGTTGATCTGCTTTGGTCACTTCATAAAGAAATTTCTGCATGTCCCATGCCCCTGTCGGGCATCGTTCGACACAGAGACCACAATGTAGACAGACATCTTCGTCTTTGATCATGATTCGTCCGGTTTGAGCCAAGATATCTGAGGCATACAAATCTTGTTCCAGATCCTTTGCCGGGGCACGCAAACGACCTCGAAGATCTTTCTCTGTCCCGTCGTCGGTAAAATTGATGCAATCTGTAGGGCATACATCCATGCAGGCATCACACTCGATACAAAGACTAGTTGTAAAAACTGTTTGAACATCACAGTTCAAGCATCGCTCCGCTTCTTTTAAACCAATTTCTAGTTCAAAGCCCAATTCGACTTCTATATGGCGATCCGCTAGGGCTATTTTTTTATCGACATGAGGGACGATATAGCGAATGTCATCAGCAATATCATTACCGTAACTCCACTCGTGTATCCCCATTTTTTGACTGACCAAAGAAGTACCAGGGGGTGGTCTTTTTCGCAAGCTCTCACCACGACAAAACAGATCAATAGAAATAGCCGCTTGATGTCCATGGGCGACAGCGGTAATAATATTTTCAGGTCCAAATGCAGCATCCCCTCCGAAAAACACTTCATGACGGGTAGACTGAAAGGTATCAGCATGTATTTTCGGAACATCCCAATCCCCAAATTCTATACCCAGATCTCTTTCTATCCAAGGAAAGGCATTTTCCTGTCCTATGGCGATAAGTACATCATCACATTCAAATAGAATCGGGTCTTCATCTAAAGGTGCCAGGTTCCGCTTGCCATTGGCATCATATTGCACATCGACTCTCTGAAATCGAACCCCGACTAACTTTCCCTCATCATGAACAAATTCGAGGGGTACGTGATTGTTAAAAACGGGAATGTCCTCTGCAACGGCATCTTCAATTTCCCATGGCGAGGCCTTCATTCTGGAGAATTCGCTTCTCACTACAACTTTAACGTCAATGCCGCCGAGCCGCCTTGACGTTCGACAACAATCCATAGCCGTATTACCCCCACCTAGGACTAAAACCCGCTTGCCAATTTTCTCAACGTGACCGAAAGCGACGCTGGATAACCAGTCAATACCAACATGGATATTTTTTGAAGCTTCTTCTCGTCCAGGTAAATCCAGATTTGAGCCCCTTGGCGCACCGGTGCCAACAAAAATAGCATCATAGTCTTTCGTAAGCATATCCTTCATAGATTCAACAAAGGTATCGAAGACTTCATTCAGCCCCATATCCACGACATAATTTACTTCCTCATCCAGGACTTCTACCGGTAAGCGAAAAGCGGGGATTTGGCTTCTCATCATGCCACCGGCCTTTGCTTGATCATCATACAAGTCAATTTCGTAACCGAGGGGTATCAAGTCTCTGGCGACGGTCAAAGATGCCGGTCCACCGCCAATCAAAGCGAGGCGTTTTCCATTTTTTGATTTGGGTGCTTGGGGCATCAGATGTTTTACTTCTGCTTTATTGTCTGCTGCGACCCGCTTAAGACGACAAATGGCGACTGGTTCTTCCTCTATACGGCCACGCCTACAGGCTGGCTCACAAGGTCGATCACAGGTTCGGCCAAGTACCCCGGGGAAAACATTGCTCTCCCAATTGATCATATAAGCTTTGGTATAATTACCTGCACTGATTTGGCGTATGTATTCTGGTACGGGGGTATGGGCCGGACAGGCCCATTGACAATCAACGACCTTGTGAAAATACTCAGGGTTCTCAATGTCGGTTGGCTTCATACATTTAATTCCTAATAGAGAGCTTGTCGAGAGCTTGTAGAGCGCCAATAGACGGCACTTACGTGGACTTGTTATACCCGTGTCACTGGACAGGGTCAAGGTTACACTTTAGCCTAAGGGAGGATCAATTTTAAGAATGATGCAGCATCTTAATCATCGATACTGCTTCCAAGATTAATACCCTTGGTACAGCTGAGAAACTTGAGTAGAACCAGTAGATAAACTATTCTTGCTTAGCTTCACCTATTAGGTCTTTACCCTATTTAAATGAGCAAGGCGCTTTCACTATTTCACCCACTCATTCAAACTTGGTTTAAGGATAAGTTTCCTAAGCTGACTGATATTCAAGCTCAGGCTTGGCCCAAAATTGCCCAAGGCGAAAATTTACTGATAACTGCACCGACGGGAAGCGGAAAAACCCTAACGGCTTTCCTGTGGGCGATAAACCAATTTTTGCTTGGCAAATCTAAGACCGGCGCGAGCCGAGTGCTGTATATCAGCCCACTTAAAGCATTAAACAACGATATCCAGCGAAATCTGAATCAGCCACTGGCTGAATTGCGTAGACTAGCGGAATCTCAAGAAATCGAGTTCCCAAAAATCAGGGTTCAAACGCGTAGTGGCGACACTGATGCCTCCGACAGACGAAAGATGTTGCGGCATCCCCCTGAGATTCTCATTACGACACCTGAAAGCCTAAACCTGCTGCTTTCATCTAAAGGCGGCCAAAGTATCCTTTGTGACTTTGAAACTGTCATCCTGGATGAAATTCATGGTGTTATATCTAGTAAGCGTGGGGTTTATCTCAGCACGGCGGTTGAAAGATTGGTGCCTTACTCCGGTGAGTTTCAACGAATTATTCTATCTGCCACCATCAATCCCCTAGACAAGGTCGCTAGATACATGGCAGGTTATCGACGGCTCTCCAAAGATAAGTATCAACCCAGAAACATCAGCATCCTCAGCTCCACTGACCAGAAACAGTATCAGGTCACTGTTCGTTATCCAGAATCCAGTGCCAACAGACCCATCGAAGAAAAAGTCTGGGACACTCTTGCGCTTGATTTTGTCGAAAAGATTAGATCTAACAAATCCACCTTGTTGTTTGTTAATAGTCGAGCACTGTGTGAAAAACTCACATACAAAATTAATGCTACAGCAAAAGAAACCCTCGCCTATGCTCACCATGGTTCTCTCGCTAGGGAGATCAGAGCTGAAGTTGAGCTCAAGTTAAAAGAAGGTCAATTGGCTGCCATTGTTGCTACAAGTACGCTGGAGATGGGTATTGATATTGGGCACTTGGACGAAGTTATATTAATTCAATCCCCGGACGGTATTTCATCTGCCATACAACGCATTGGTAGAGCTGGCCACGGCTTTGGGGAAACTAGTCGCTGCACTATCTACCCAACTCATCCCTTGGATTTTATTGAAGCTGCGGTCTTAAGCAAGGCCGTCATCGAAGGCGATATTGAACCCATTAAGGTTATCTACAAGCCTTTAGATGTCCTTGCACAGATCATCATCTCCATGACAGGTAATGATGAGTGGGAATTAGAAGAACTCTTCTACGAGCTAAAAAGGTCAAGTGCTTATCATCAACTCAGTCGGCAAGAATTTGATCTCGTCATTGATATGCTATCGGGGCGTTATGAAGACAATCACATACGCGAGTTAAGACCAAAGATTGTTCTAAACAAAGCAGCAGGCACCATCAAAGCCCGACGAGGGGCGTTGTTGTCTCTCTACTATTCTGGCGGCGTTATCCCAGACCGCGGTTATTTTCAATTACGCCATGAGAAAGAGAATGCAAAAATAGGCGAGTTGGATGAAGAATTTGTTTGGGAAGCCAACATCGGAAAAATATTCTCCCTTGGCACTCAACATTGGCAGGTCAAAAAAATAACCCACAATGATGTTGTCGTCGCGCCTGCTAAGCCAACAATCTTAGCGCCGCCGTTTTGGAAATCCGAAGGATTGAACCGCGACTTTCATTACGCCGAACGGGTTAACGATTTTTTGGAATATGCAGAACGTCACATTGATGACATAGACTATGAGCAGCACTTACAGGATATACATTTTCTAGAGCCGGGCCTCGCAACAGAACTATCACGCCTACTGAAGCGTCAAAGAGATCATTGCCATGCACCTCTTCCTCATCGTTATCATATTTTAATGGAGAAAACCCAAACTTCACCTGGGGGCGCAAAAGCACCACAACTCATCTTGCACACCGGCTGGGGGGCAGAAGTTAATCGACCCTTTGGCATGGCATTAGAAGCTGCATGGCAGAAAAAATGGGGAGAACAAGCAGAGATATGGGTTGGTAATGAATCTCTTGTTCTCCAGTTAAGTCACGATCTAAGCGCAAATGACCTGTTTTCTCTTGTACCGCCAAACCAACTCGAAAATTTATTACGAGAAAGACTTGAAGGTTCTGGTTTTTTTGGTGCCCGATTTAGAGAAAATGCGGGTCGTGCGCTTTTATTATCTAAAGGGCGGTTCAACGAAAGAAAACCTCTCTGGATGAGTCGCCTTCAGTCCCAAAAACTGATGGATTCGGTATTGAAATTTGAGGATTTCCCTATTCTCCTCGAAACTTGGCGGACTTGCCTTCAAGATGAATTCGATTTGGAAAATCTACGCATAATGTTGACGGAAGTGGAAAATGCGACGATTCGAATAAGTGAAGTAAACACCTCATCCCCTAGCCCATTTGCAAAAAACGTTGCTTGGGGCCAAATCAATGAATATATGTATATGAACGATAAGGGGAAATCTAAACTTAAATCAAATCTCCGCTCTGAGCTCTTACATGAAATTGTTTTTGAACCCGGTATAAGGCCTAGTATTGATCCCATCATCATTCAGGAATTTGAATCTAAACGCCAACGACTTGAAAAAGGTTACCACCCTGAATCCGCGGAAGACCTCGTGGAATGGGTTAAAGAACGAACCTTTATTCCGAAGCTTGAATGGGAAGCACTATTGGCTCTGACAGAATGTTGCTGGAGCGACGTAAAAGCACAACTGGACAAGTTAAAAGTGGGGGTGATTGCAAGAGAAGATCGAGCCATATTCGACGGCCCACTAACGAATAGTCAAAAACCCCATCTGAGTAACTATTTACAATTCTATGGTCCCATATCAACACTATCCATCTCAGAAATGTTAGGAATAGAGGGGAAAGTTCTAGAGCCGCTTTTAAAGAAGCTGGTTGAAAATCAGACACTCATTTCTGGCCAACTAATAGAGAGGGACACTCACAGTTATTGGTGTGATGCAGACAATTTCGAAATCCTACTTCGTTTTACCAGGCAAAAAGCCAAGATAGATTTCGATGCACTTGGTATACATTATTTACCTGCCTTCCAACATCATTGGCAAAGCAAAGCAGAACTGAATAGTGATGACACGCTGAGCAATGTCATAGACTCTCTGAGATGTTATCCAGCATCGCCACAACTCTGGGAAACAGAAATTCTCCCTTCTCGAATAACAGCCTATAAGAAGCAAATGCTAGATCTGTTTTTCCAGCGGGAACCTATTTATTGGCTAGGGGATGAAAATAAAAAAATTAGCTTTACCTTTAAAGAAGATCTCGACCTCCTATCAGATGATCTTCATAAATCTGACGAAACCGTTCTCTTTCCCGATATCTATGCAAAATATGACTTTGGCGCGCTATTAGATAGTACTGGCTTGGCAGCAAGTGAACTAAGCAACAAACTATGGACTGGTGTTTGGGGTGGCAAAATCAGCAATGACCAAATGTCTGCACTTCGTCAAGGTATAGAATCTAAATTCGAGAGCGCCACAATACCAAGTGATCATCGCTCAGGGCCTTCACGAAGAACAGGGTTTCAAAAATGGCGCAGCAACATGCCTTTCGTTGGTAACTGGTTTCCACTAAGGCATCCACCTGCACCAATTGATCTGATTGAAAAAGAAGATCTGACAAAAGACCGAGTAAGAACCTTGTTAGATCGATACGGGCTTTTATTTCGTGAACGCTTGCTTCAAGAATCGCCGGCACTTCAATGGCGCAATATTTTTAGAAGCTTAAGGTTAATGGAGCTATCAGGGGAGGTATTTTCAGGTTACTTCTTCGAGAACATCCCTGGCTTGCAATTTATTTCTCCCAAAGCGCTTGCTGAATTACAGTCGCAACCATTAGATTGGCAAAAAAAGATATTTTGGATCAATGCCGCAGACCCTGTTTCTCTTTGCGGTCTAGGATTAGACAATCTAAAAGGACAACTGCCGAGACGCATAGCATCAAATCATATCGTCTATGATGACGGAAAAGTGGTTTTAACTTCTGCTAAAAATGGTGCATTGATCGATATCGCAGTTTCACCTGAGCACCCTTCCCTCAATGAATACTTCGATATCTTTCGCCACCTTCTCTATCGTGACGTCCTGGCATTGCAAAAAATAGTGATCGAAAAAATAAATGGCACAAGCGCCCGAGACAGTGCTTACTTAACACCCTTACAAAATAACTTTGAAGTAATCAAAGACTACAAGGCCATCTATCTTCAAAAGGAAATAATTTCAAAATGAGTAAAGCAATTCTAATCACACATCCTGATTGTCTTAAGCACGAAATGGAAAGGCATCCAGAACGACCGGAGCGATTGACCGCCGTACTTAACCGGCTTGAGGCATCAGGCGTAAAAGAAGAAATGAATCAACTTCTTGCAAGTGAAATCACTCATGAACAATTGCAATTAGCTCATCCTGAAAAATACATCAAGTCCATTTTCGATTCAGAACCGGTTGGTAAAGTCATCAAGGTTGATCCTGATACCTATATGAGCGAAGGCAGTGGTCGCGCCGCAAAACTCGCCGCCGGGGCTGTCGCGGAGGCCACCATGCGTGTACTCGACGGCGAAACAAAACGGGCTTTCTGTGCTGTTCGCCCACCGGGGCATCATGCAGAAATAGCCGAATCTTTTGGTTTCTGTTTATTCAACAATATCGCTATCGCCGCAAATATTGCCTTACAAAACCCAAAGGTTGAACGTGTCGCTATCCTTGATTTTGATGTTCACCATTGCAACGGTACGGTTGATATATTTAAGAATGATCCTAGAGTATTGGTCTGTTCGAGCTTTCAAGAGAGCTTGTTTCCAAATCGATATCTCGATTTTAGCAACACACATATCCTGAATACGCCATTAGCAAAAGGCACAAGTGGATCTCACTATCGAGAACGAATTGAATCTGAATGGTTGGGAAAAATACAGTCCCACAAACCCAATCTTATCTTCATATCGGCAGGGTTTGATGCTCACAAAGATGATCCTTTAGCCGGATTGAACTTAGTCGAAGATGACTATCGATGGGTAACCTCAATGATTGTAGATCTCGCCAACACTTATACTGATGGTAGAATCATCTCGGTACTGGAAGGTGGATACAATCTGGAATCCTTATCAAACTCAGCCTTGGCTCACGTTGAAGCACTGATTAGCAGTTAGATAGCTTGTATGAGATAGTTTGTATGAGACGGCTCCCATGAATAGCTTACGAGGCTGAGAGGTATTTTTGAATATCCACTTCATCTATTTGATCAGACTCCAGATACTTCTCAGCATAATCTTGATAGACACCACTGGTTAAAAACAAGTGGAAAAGCTCTTCATCAAGATGTTGATCTTTCACCATAAAGCCCATAATCCGAATGCTTTCACTTAAGGTCTTGGGTTTTTTGTAAGGTCTATCCGCTGCGGTTAAGGCTTCAAATACATCTGCAATTGCCATGATACGAGCCGGTATGGACATCTCATCTTTGGTCAATCTTTTGGGGTATCCAGTGCCATCCATTTTTTCATGATGCCCACCGGCAATTTCAGGAACACGCGCCAAATGGCGAGGAAACGGCAAGTTTTCTAACATGACAATCGTTTGGACAATGTGATCATTGATCTTAAATCGTTCTTCTTCTGTTAGGGTGCCGCGTCCAATACAGAGGTTATAAACCTCCCCCAGATTGTATTTGTGTTCTGGCATATCCATCTTAAAACCATATCGATTCGAAGGATCAGTAGATTGGACAACTGCATCGTGTTCAATAATATGATCAGGTCTATCTGCTAATAGCTTTTCTTGCCTAGGTAATACTTGTTTAGAAAGTTTTGCTTTTCGTTTAGCTTCTTCGAATGAAATACCTATTTGATCATCCAGCGTCATGGTCCATTCTAAATTAGCAATCCGAGAGACTCTTTCTATTCTGTCTTCCGCCATAAATTCACCGCCAAGATTACACTCGGCGATAAATTCGAAATCTTCATCAAGTTGTTTTAGTTCAGCATCTAGATTTAATTTTAGTGTTTCTTTTTCTTTTGCACCGTCAATAATTTTCTGTTGGTAACGAACAGTAGCTTGGCTTTTCATTAACTCAAATCGTGTTCGAATTTCATGTATACGGTCAGTAATGGTTTCGAGTTTGGTCGCCTTATCAACAACATACTCTGGGGTTGTGACCTTGCCGCAATCATGTAACCACGCGCCGATGTGCAATTCATACCATTCTTCTTCATCGAGGTCGAATTCTCTAAATGTACCTTCTTTAACCTTGCAAGCTGCCTCAGTTAACATTTCTGTTAGTTCAGGTACACGCTGACAATGACCACCGGTATAGGGTGACTTCGCATCCACTGCACCTGCCATTAATTCAATAAATGAATCTAAGAGCTTTTTCTGTGAATCCAGCAGGTTTTGATTCTCTAATGACACCGCTGCCTGGGATGCAAGTGCTTCAATAAGGGGTTGAGTCTCTCGTGAAAAAGGAACTATTTCACCGCTTTGTCGATCGATAGAATTGAGTAGCTGTAGTACACCGATGACTCGCCCCGTATTACTTTTTAATGGTACGGTCAAAAAAGATTTCGAGCGATATCCCATTGCTTCATCGAACTTTTTTGTACCAGAGAAATCAAAATCTTCAGCTGTGTAAGCATCTTCAACATTAATTGCTTCGCCTGTGTTGGCAGCATAACTGACAATGGCGTTGAGGTTAGGACGGCCATTTTCATCGAACATAGAAACAGGGGGCAAAGTGATCTCGGTGCCTGTCGTACCACCCTGAGAAATCCCAAGAGAATCAGTTTTAAGAATAACAAACTCTAATTTATCATCATCAGTTCTAATATAGAGTGTCCCACCATCGGCTTGGCCCATTTCTTTAGCTTCAAATAAAATAGTTTCCATAAGGCGATCGCTGTCCTTCTCAGAGGACAGAGCAATGCCAATGTCAATCAATCGCTTAAAAGAAACCTGATCAGAAGCCACTACGCTTCCCCTTTTTGTTAGTGTTCACGATAACATTTACCGAGGGTAAAGGGTTGTGGGCAAGGCTTCAAGTATTGCCTGTACATAATATGAATAGCATTCGAGGGACGTTACTTCTTAACGCTTATTTACGGTAAACTCGCTCACTTGGAGCCCAACATAAGAGAAGTCCAAATATGATCCCCTATACTCGCGAATATGACTTTGAATACGGAAAAATTGAAGAGCTCACACCGATGATTCGGAGGGTGACGGCTAAAAATCCCAGTGGTTTCAGCTTTCACGGTACAGGTACTTATATTATTGGCAGAGGCAAGGTCGCTGTCATTGATCCCGGGCCTCTCCTCCCAGATCACATAGAGACTTTGAAACAAGGCCTAGCGGGTGAAGAAGTGACGCATATTCTTATCACGCATACCCATTCGGACCACAGCCCAGCTGCTGAACCACTAAAACACTTTTGGCAATGCCCGACCTATGGTTATGGACCTCATGCAGCAGGTATTGAACGTGACCGACTCTCTGAAGGCGCTGATATGGACTATGTACCGGATATTGAGATCCGCCATGGAGAGGTAATTGAAGGGGATAACTGGACAATCGAATGTGTGTTTACGCCGGGACATACCTCAAACCACATGTGTTTTGCGCTAAAGGAAGAATTGGTGTTATTTACTGGGGATCACGTTATGGGATGGTCCACCACTGTCATTGGTCCCCCAGATGGGAATATGACCCAGTATCTGGACAGTCTACACCTGTTATTGACCAGAGATGATCAGGTTTACTGGCCGACACATGGCCCATGTATCAAGGATGTTAAGCATTTTGTTCAAGCCTATATCGATCATCGTCTCGACAGGGAAAACCAGATTCTGGCCTGCCTTGATCAAGGCACGGGGTACATTAAACAAATGGTGCCATTGATGTACCAAGATACCGATAAATCACTCTATGGGGCGGCAGCCATGTCGGTTTTAGCTGCAATAGAAAGATTGGTGAATGCGGGTCGCGTCACTAGCCGCGAGGGTGAAATTACATTGAATTCCCACTATCAAAAATCTTCAGCCGAATAAATTTGGCTGCCGATTATAAATCGGCTCACATTTACAAAGCACTGAGTCGCAGTTCTTCCGCTGATCTTGTGATAAGTGGATTACCGAGGTATCGAACATTGTCCGTATTATCGACATCAAGATTGAGTCCACCACTGACGCTCAAATTAGTCTTAGCGTGACCCCTAACGTATAGCGCGGCCTGGATAGAGTCGAGATTAGCCGCATTGTAGTTGCCATGACCCGACATACTCACCTTCTGTGTATAAACAGATCCATTAAGCTCGACTTCACCGTGCCCGTTCATAGTGACATCCATCGACTCAGTATGTACTTGGGGGAAATTGAGCTTGCCGTGCCCATCTAGATTGATACGAAGGCTTTCACTTCTTAGCTCGCCCACAATCAAGCTTCCATGACCTTGCATATCAATATTGACATCGTGAGCTGTGATATTCCCAATCAGCATTTTGCTGTTCTGACCAAGACTAATCGTTAGCTTCTGCCGATTATTTTGTCCCATTTCAATTGATTCAATATCATCAACATAAATTCGAATTTGCAAAGTAGAATCAACAGATCCCTGAGCCGCACCCAACCCTTCCACACGAAAATAGCCATTTACATAGCTTATCTCTAGCTCGTTTAGCCGTTGGCTGTTAGCGATTATACTAATAACGCTGCCTTCAGACCTGAAACGGGGGAATTGATTGCATTCTTCGGTACTTTTTATAAGCTTGACGTCTGCACCAGCCAGAATCGTCACACCTTTCAAACCGTCTATTTGAAAAACTTTCTGTCCAGATAGTTTGCTTCTGTGTGAGGCATCTAGCGCTTCGATATCAATATCATCAGCCGATGTAGCAAAAGAGAATGTCATCAGATTTAAGCAGGTAAATGTCAAAAATAGGCTTTGTTTGGAACTCATCATCTATCCTAATGCTAGTTAAACTTACATTAGTGTCGATATAGCACATTACGTGCCATTTCATACCTTATTGTTTTTAAAGACTTATTTTAATTTTTAACATAATTAGCAAACTCAGTAACACCAGATAATAGCCATACTGACTAAATGTAATATCAATAACGAGGTGAGACTTAGGCTAGCTCAGGTTTCACAAATACGACTCCAAAGCGCATCCGCACCACTCATACACAAATCAGCGCCTAATCTGGCCTGCCAGTAAACCTCTGCACCGTATTCATCCCGCCAAACCCATAGGCGTCGACTTCGGAGGTTTAAGGCATGCTCGCGGGTATATCCCATTGCACCGTGAACTTGATGCGCGATCTCACTGACAGCGACAACCGCATCCCCCACACGAGATTTGGCAATGGCTATGTTGAAGGGTCCGGGATCTTCGAGGAGAGAATCTGCCGCTCGTTGGGCTGCGGCCACTTCTCCTGCGAGCACTGCGAGTTGTTGTTGAATCGCCTGAAACTGGGCAATCGGGCGACCAAACTGTTTTCTTTCAAGGGCGTATTCGACTGAGAGCGATAGCATGGATGTCATCGCCCCTGACATCATCTGCACTCGTGTAATAGATCCTAGCTGTAGCAGGCGCTCTTCCGCATTGGGAAATGTATACAACTTGGCATCCGATACATTTTTATTGAACAACACTTTTATTTGAGGTTCACCTGCCAGATTGACGCTGGTTTCAATATTGATCATATCCGATGACGTTTGACGCGGGATGAGACATATTTGCTCACTATTCACCAGCAACCAATAAGCGCAATCACCTCCATAGGCCATCGCATCCGCACAGCCGCTAACGTGAATGGATTTTTCATCCTCAATAAAATGTAATGAACCTGTTGAGACTCCGATTGGCACTAGGGGGACTGGAGCTTGAACTTCCGAGAGTAATGTTGATGCGATGAAAGTTTCAGCCAAGGGAATGGGCGCCGCGTATTTAGCGGCTTCACGCATAATGAGTAATGAATCTGAAAATTGTCCACCGGATCCATTTAAATTTTCAGGAATGCCAGCCAGTGTTAAACCTGAATCTTCAAATGCCTGCCAGAGTTCAGCAGCCCAACTGCCATTCTCAGCGGCATCGACGGTTTTTTTACCACAGAGATCCATTAAGATACGTGCACTGGTGTCTATAATTAATACCTGATCTTCATTCATGATGCGAGTCTCTTAATCATCTCAAACCTAAACCCCGGGCAATCACACCACGCAATATTTCTCGGGTACCACCACGCAAGGTAAATGCCGGCGCATGTAAAATGCATTGGTTTAATGTATCAACAAAGCGCTCAGTTTTTTGCATGGGTGCTGCCTGACGGATAAGTTCTGGTACTAATCTTTCATAACTATTACCCAAATCTTTAACAAGGGCAGATTCCACCGTTGGCAACTTGCCACTTTCCAACATGGCCGCAACTGATATCGACATTCGCCTCAGAGTGACGAGATGAGCTGTGAGCTTTCCGATTAACGTCAATTGAGCTTCTGATGGGTTTGACTCTACAAGGCGAATAAATTCAACCAATACTCTAAATGCACTTAAAAATCTTTCTGGGCCACTACGTTCATAGCCTAATTCACTCATCACCTGCTGCCAGCCATTGCCGGGCTCTCCCACAACAGCCTCGTCAGGTATAAACACATCATCAAAAAAGACCTGATTAAATCCTCGGTCACCAGACAAATTCTGGATGCTAGAAATAGTCACATTAGTATCAGAAAGATCAACGATAAACTGACTCAATCCTGCATGGCGATTATCAGACTGAGGCTCGGTTCTCACAAGGGTGATCATATAGTGATTCATATGAGCGCCACTGGTCCAGATCTTACTTCCGTTCAGCAGCCAACCTCCATCAACCTTTTTAGCATTGGTTTTGATTGAAGCCAGATCTGAACCCGAATCCGGTTCACTCATGCCAATCGAAAAGAAACATTCTGCTTTGATGATTTTGGGTAGATAAAATTGTTTTTGCGCTTCGCTGCCAAATTTTAGAAATAAGGGGCCACTCTGTCGGTCGGCTATCCAATGGGCACTCACCGGCGCCCCAGCCGCGAGGATTTCTTCCGTCACGACATAACGTTCCAGAAAAGATCGATCCCCTCCCCCGTAAGCTTTAGGCCAAGTCATACCAACCCAACCCTTTGCCGCTAATTTTTTTGTAAACTCAACCGAAGTACCAGTATTAAAATCTGAATTTCGAAGATAATCATCGCTTGCCTCGCTGGCTTGAAGCTCTGCCTCAACAAACTCTCGTACCTCACGGCGCAGCGCGTGCACGGAATCCGGCAAGACCGTTGGATCGAGTTGCAATCCTTGAAACATAAATCACCACATTAGTTAAGGCTTTCACAAGTTAATTGTTTGAGTTTGGAAATGCAATGCCGATAATTCATATTGATAAATCATACTAATCAACGGAACGTGAGTTGCAAGTTGTTCATCTCTATTAGATCAGCAAAGTCGGATTTTCCTGCATTGGAAAGACCTGCGATCAATAGTAGTTCAGTGGTCATATAAGGGAAATTAGCATAGAGGTGGACAAGCACACTTAGGGCTGGGTCCATTTCTAATTGACAGATTCATAAATACTATTTCTTATTAATATAGCTTCTACCATTGCGCCACAATGCTGAAAACTCGCTATCACTCCTGTCTTTCGAAAATTCAGAAGAAATACTAGAACATCGAGAAATTAACGACTTAGCAGCCTCCGGCGGAATCCAATAGTGTAAGAAGTCCAGAAATCTTAAATTGCCAAGGGAAATTGAATTAAAGGTTTGAAAGAGGAAGTGAATTTGCTGAGGGTTATGCGTTCTCTCATGTCGAGTAATAGCCAACTGCACGTTCTACGCTCATTTGAATTGAATACGAATTTTTTCATTTTCAAATTCAATGATATCTCCAGAAACTATTTTTTTACGTTTCCGTGTTTCCACCTTTCCATTGACGCGTACCTCACCATTTCCAATTACAGCTTTAGCTTCGCCTCCGCTGGTAACCATGCTTTCAAACTTTAGAATCTTATAGAGCTCTACTGGCTCTCTTGAAATTTCAACTTCTCTCATATCTGTTTCACTGTATTACTTAAGGGTTTAAATGGATTTTCAAAAAAGCATCTACCTTCTAAGAGGGCTGCTCAGCTATCCGCTATTTTCAATATTAGTTCAATCGGAGTAGAGGGGTAATATAGCAATTATTCTCTAACAAAGCGTTCGTATCTATCCATTTCAAACATTTAGAAAAAGAATTTTACAAGACTCTGACGATACTAAACGCGAGAACTATTTGACAGGCACCTAGATCCATCCAAATTGCGGTATTTGTTTTTTTACAAACAATTTAAATGTGAATCCGCCTAAAAAATAAATGATAGTAATCCTATTTAGTTATGTTATTACCTTTAAAAAATAGGTTAAAAACAACTATGCTGTGCATCTACACACCTAATCTCCTGGAATGCATGATAGCATTCATAGTTAGTGCCCATCCATAAATGGGCAATTCTTGATCTCTGCAAACTCAGTAACAGCAGCTGTTCTCATTCCAAACTAACAATAGCATCTTGCTATGCCGACTAGGGTTATATTGCAGTTTTT
>JAESSY010000106.1 GCA_016763855.1 Pseudomonadales bacterium | reverse complement strand
TCTTTTTTTGGTGGTAAATCAAAACTTCAATCAGCTGTAAAGAAAATGTTAAGTTGGAAGCCAGAGAAAATAATTTTGGCTCATGGGCGCTGGTATCAATCAAATGGTGTCGCCGAATTACGGCGTGCATTTCGTTGGGTACTTTAAGGTTTACCGTCTACTTGTTTTGAGCCTGATAGTGAAACTTCATATATAAAATTCCCGGGCTCATCACAATTTCCCAGGCGAGCCTTAACTCAGGACAGTATTCAGGATCCAATTCCTCTACGGTTTGCAGAAGAGAAGCCAACCAGAGATCATAGAGTGCGGGCTCAATACCATAATGATGTGCGTCATGGGTATGGGCAATAGACCTTAAATTTTCACTTTCAGATTTCGTCAAATAGAAAGTAATCAACTGATACATGCCTTTTTGAAGCATGCGAACTTGTTTTTCCATGTCTGTGTTTGCAAATTTTTCCGGGACTTGCTCAGAGGACTTAAAAAAGTTCTCATAAAACTGAGCGAAAAAGACTTGGCCTCTTTCTGTAATACCCACACCCTGTCCTATGACACGTTGGTAACTCTTTTCAAAAAGTGCTTCTGTGTTCATCATCTTCGAAACGATTCACGCTATCCAACAAAATGCTATCTACCTAAATGCTACGCAAATCGTTTTAGCTCCCTCTTCGCAATAACCATTTTATGCACCTCATCAGGTCCGTCTGCTATGCGCAATGCGCGACCATTGCGCCACATACTGGCGACTGGCGTGTCATCTGATACACCGAGCGCACCCAGACATTGAATAACGCGATCCAGCACATCCATCATCATGTTCGGTACCACCACTTTTGTCATGGACAGTTCTTGGCGCGCGTTCTGCTTACCTTCTTTATCCATTTTCCAGGCTGCATATTGCGTGAGCAATCGAGCCTGATCAATTTCCATTCTTGATGTTGCAATCCATTCTTGAACAAACTGCATATCTCCTAATTTTCGGCCGCGAGTTTCTCGTATATTGGCGTGTCGGCACATAATCTCAAAAGCACGTTCTGCCATACCTATTGCTCTCATACAATGATGAATCCGCCCAGGTCCTAAACGTGCTTGTGCGATTAAGAATCCACCATGTTCAGGACCCAACAGGTTTGCTACTGGGACACGACAATCGTTGTACTGAATTTCACAATGCCCGCCGCCTCCACTATGTCCCATTACGGAAACCGAACGAATTAAATCAAAACCTGGCGCATCCGTAGGCACTAATATCATCGACGCTCTTTCATGGGGGTTGCCCTTCGGATTGGTTACGACCATAACGATCGCAAACTTTGCTCCAACTGCACCACTGGTAAACCACTTGTGGCCACTGATAACCCACTCATCACCATCACGTACAGCTGTCGTTCTAAGTCCCGTGGGGTCTGCACCTGAGGTGTCAGGTTCGGTCATTGAGAAACAAGAGCGTATCTCTCCATTGAGTAGGGGGACCAAAAACTCTTCTTTTTGACTATCGGAGCCAAACTCAGTGATGATTTCAGCATTACCCGTGTCTGGAGCATGACAGTTGAATACTCTAGGGGCCAATTGACTACGACCCATGTGCTCACAGAGAACAGCATAGTCATGATTTGAAACCCCTGCGCCCCATTCTTTATCCGGCAAGTAGAGATTCCATAAGCCCAATGCTTTCGCTTCTTTACGCAATTCGAGCATCAATGGAGTATCTTGGCCATTCTCCGTGTTCTGCGCTTCTTCAGCGACTTGTTTTTCAGCTGGTATAATTTTGTTGTTGAGAAACCGAACAACCTGATCTTCAATGATCTTACCTTCGTCTGATATTCCGAATTCCATTGCATCCACTTATGTCATTAGTCCAAACATAGACTAACAATCTCTGGTTTAAGCAGCAGTGACGTGGATCAAGCATTTGCTTGAATGGTGTTTACTAAAGATCCAAACTTCCTTAAATGGCATGAGTCAGCGCCTTTGATATGGCAAGGAAAACAAATCGATATTTGCATGAAGTGATCACCATGAATGAATTAGTCAATTGCTGATAGTTAAAGTAATAGCATAGTTACTTTTGGAATATAAAACTTTTCCATTGTAATCATTTAGAATATGAAACGAGTATCTTTCTTGATGTGGCATATTTTATGTACTGTCTACTTGCGCATGATATCCGCTTCGGTTAATAATTTTGTTTACTTGGATCGAATACTAAACGTTAACCCTGTGAATCTGAACCCCTTCTACATGACTATGCTTGGACTATTGCTTTTAGTAGCCTGCTACCTTTTGTTTAAAATTCTGCGCACGAGAGAGACAGCACAAAAATCCAGAACCTTGCTTCACTACCAACAGCTGATCAATAGCTTTGACCATCCTTGCTACATTGTCGAAAAAGAAATTGTTTTGGCGGCTAATGACAATTTTAATGAACAAAGCTATACGCCGGCTTCAATTACGGGATTAAATGTTTGGGAACGTTGGGGTGACACCCTTTTAGAAGGAATTTCCTATCAGCAATTTCTAGAAGTGCTTCATAAAAACCAATTTCAAGAAATCAGCGCAAGCTACCAGGAAAATGGACACACCCGTCATCTACTCATCAAGGCAGGCCCGTTAGAACCAGAAAAAGACCTCGCATTAATACAAATCATTGATCAGACAGAGATTCTAGTAGCCAATAGAGAAATAGAAGAAGCTAAAATGATCCTAGACCGCGCGCAAAAAATTACGGACTTTGGATACTGGTATGCCCATCCCGAAGACCGAAAAACAATCTGGTCAACAGGCATGAATGAAATATTCGGCCTTAATACCCCAAAGTTGTTGGAAGAGTATTCGACTAAGAGCAGGTGGTCCTTGTTTCATGAGTCAGATCGTGAAGAGTGTAAACGTGCGCTCGGCGCAGCTTACAATGAAGGGACTGAAAATAGCGCTTGGCAATTTAGAGTGATTCGCCCAGACGGCCAACTTCGGCATATGCGAAATGTAATTGGCGTGCTAAAAAATGCCAAGGGTGATGTCATTAGAGTAGTCGGGGTCATTCAAGATATTACAAAAACTATTCAAAATGAAGATCGATTACGACACGCACAAAAGATGGAGGCTGTTGGTGAACTGACCGGTGGTCTTTCTCACGATTTCAACAACTTACTTCACGTCATTCTTGGTAATGCGGAACTCCTCCCCATCCCCACAGATAAAGACGATAGAGATTCATTGAACGCCATCACGCGAGCCGCAAAAAGAGGATCAGAATTAACCCAAAGACTGCTAGCATTTTCACGAAAACAATATTTGGATCCAAAGAGTGTCGATGTGAATACCATCATCAAAAACATGTTGGCGATGTTAAGGAGGATGCTAGGAGAATCAATTTCAATCAATGCTACTGCTAACAATGATCTCATGAAGTGCAAAGTGGATATCGGTCAGCTAGAAAATTCTATTCTTAATCTAACCATCAATGCTCGGCACGCTATGGGTAAAAATGGTGTTCTGCACATCTCAACAGAGAATAGCTATTTGAATGAAACCATCAACGCAGACCGAGAGGTTGTAAAAGCAGGAAAGTACGTCTTGATAACCTTGAGCGATACCGGTCACGGTATGTCTCAAGCAATATTGAATAGAATATTCGAACCTTTTTTTACAACTAGAGACGTAGGCGAAGGATCGGGGCTTGGCTTATCAATGGTTTATGGTTTTATCAGACAGTCAGATGGACACATTACCGTTTCAAGTGAAGAAGGGATAGGTACCACCATTAAACTCTATCTACCAGAATCAGCAGCTAGCACACAAGGCCATGACTTAAACTTTGAGAGTTGCTCGAAAGGTTTTACCGGAAAGGTTCTTTTGGTAGAAGATGACAGTGATGTTACAACCTTGACGAGAAAATTATTAGAATCAGTTGGCCTCCGCGTCATTACTAGTCGCAATGCAGAAGAAGCACTGCGCGCAGCTTCAAAACACCCAAACTTCGTATTGTTGCTTTGTGATGTCGTTTTACCAGGAGGAACCAACGGGCCCGAGATTGCCAAACTGGTGACGAAGGAGTTGCCTGATATCAAAGTGCTATTTATGTCAGGATACTCTAACAAGGAAATTCGTGATCAAGGGGTAGAAGAAATCGACCTTTTACAAAAACCATTCCAAAAATTCGACATGATCAAAAAGCTCAACAAGGTTCTTAGCTAAGATAACGCTATTTCCATATAAACATCTGAGCGAGCATAATCAGATTTTTTAGGTGAGGCCTTGCGCTTGAATCCAACTTTTCGATACAAACCAATCGCGGATGCCAATCGAGAATTGGTTTCGAGATAAAGCAAGCTGAACCCCATGTTCCTAGCATGAGCGACGGCCATATGGGCTAGGGCTTTTCCAACACCCTTTCTTCTTGTGGATTTAGTCACGCCCATTTTAGCGAGTTCTACTTTACCCTCGCCTCGATGGATCAAAGCGCAGGTACCGTAGATTTCATCGCTTTTTTTATCTTTGGCAAATAGAATTTGCCCACCAGGATCGATAACGTAAGTATCTGGATGATCGAGTACTTGTCTATCAATGTCTTCCAGCTCAAAATCTTCCAGAATCCAAGCCATGTTAATAGATTTAAAATTTGCGGCGAATTCAGGCAAATAGGTGATAATTTCAAAATCAGTATTTTCATTCGGTATTGCTCGATACTGGTAGCGATCCAAAAACGAATTTTCATCTAGCGCTCTCTCGAGCGTCTCTATATAACCCAAAAAATCTACTTGAGTTTCATCCAACAATTCTTGAAGCGCGCCTTTGACATCTCGCCAGATTATTTCAAGCTCAGGTCTTTTCTGTTTTCCAAGACTGCTTAATGCCAGAACTCTTTTTCTTCTGTCTTTAGTATCTTTGTAGGCAGCAACCAAACCAGCTTTTATCATCTCCGTCGCAACCTGATTTACTGAGGGATGTGTAATACCCAATCCACGGGCAACTTCTGTCACTGAACTCGGCCCAACTTCACTCAGAAAATAGTAGACAGGGAACCATTTAGGCGCGAAATCGAGGCCACTCTGTCGATATATCCGAATACCATCCTGCATGAGTTGATCTGAAAGTCTTTTAAGTCGACTCCCCAATCCCAAAGCGCCTATATTTTGTAATAAGTCCATATGATATTTCGTCTTATATTACGTAATTACCTACTTATTATATATTCAATCCAGTCATTTATAAATCCCTAAATTTGTAAACTTTTCTACTTCCATAATCTATTGTTCTGGATGTCCTCAATTTTTTCTGGATGTCCTCAAATTGCAAAACTGTTATGGTCAGAGGAACTCGGTTTTATAAGGATGTATTGTGAGCCAACTTTCTGTCACACCCATTGCGGGCGCACTCGGTGCCCGTGTCGAAGGCTTAGATCTTAGCGAAACGCTTAATGAGGAAACTGCCGCTAAACTGAACGACGCTTTTCTAAAATACCTCGTCCTCACCCTGCCGAATCAAAGCCTGAATGCACCGAAGATGCTAAAACTTACCCAAGACTTAGGCGGCGTTGGTGAAACGCCTTATCTAACGGGCCTCGAAGACTATCCAGATGTAGTCCCCATTATTAAAGAGGCTAACGAAAAGTCAGCACTTACTTTTGGTGCTGGATGGCACACGGATTTTACCTTTCAAATCCTTCCCCCAAGTAAAACACTGTTATATGCCGTGGACGTTCCCCCTCAAGGTGGCGATACGCTATATGCCAATCTCTACCTTGCCTATGACGCTTTATCAAACGGGATGAAGGATTTGTTAGAAGGCATGACCGCAGTGCATAGTGCAGTGAGATCCTATGGTCCTGACTCAACAATGAAGAATCATATGGAAAACATGAAAATTAATAATGACAGCGCTGAACCTGCATTAATGTCCCATCCAGTTATCAGAACCCACCCTGAAACAGGCAGAAAAGCACTCTGGGTTAACCCCGTCTATACCATTAGATTTGAAAATATGAGTGCGGCCGAGAGCGCGCCGATACTTAATTATCTTAACGACCTCATTATAAACCCCTCTTTTACTTGCCGTGTTCCTTGGCAGGCAGGAACCCTCACAATGTGGGATAATCGCTGCACTCAACACTGTGCGACTTCAGACTATCAGGGATATCGCAGAGAAATGCTTCGGACTACCGTTGCAGGAGATAAACCAATTTAAATTCAAGAAAGTGCGAGGGTTGCGCTTCTTCAATATGGGAAATTAGTGAACAATGTCCAGCTACGTCCAGGATAATCAGACCCCGCAGTTTGTGAGACGACCCTTTACTATTTACAAATGGATATTTGTTGCACCTTTCCTTGCTCTCACCACTGTTCTTCTAACAATTCCCATTGTCATACTATCCTTTCTAGGTGCAGGTAATTTCAGCTCAAGGGTTATCGCAAAGGCTTGGGCGCGAATAAATACAGCAGCAGCCATGATTAAAGTTGAAGTTGTAGGCAAAGAAAGAATTAACCCAGATCAATCCTACATTATTGTCGCCAATCATCAGAGCCTGACTGACATTTATGCCCTATATGGCTTTCTAGATAGCGATGTTAAATGGGTGATGAAAAAGGAATTGCGTGCCATACCTGTTTTTGGTCATGCCGCCGCCGCAATGGGGCACATTATCATTGATCGAAGCGATACAAAGTCTGCTGTGCAAACTATTAATGATGCCAGGGAGAAAATTCACGGCGGTATGAGTGTCATTTTCTTCCCGGAAGGCACACGCTCAAACCCTGGAGAACTCAGGAAATTCAAGAAAGGTGCATTTAGATTTGCAGTAGAACTTGGCTTACCGATTTTACCCGTTGCCTTGCACGGAACCGCCAATATTCTACCTTCGAACACAATCGATTTAATGCCGGGGAAAATTAAATTGGAGTACTGTGATCCTATTCCAACAGCAGGTATGGATATCATCGAGGTAGGAAATCTTGCAGATCAGGCAAGAAAATCAATATACCAAGCGCTTCATAAAACCGATCTTTAACGAAATATAGGTTTAAGTAATAAAGGTCCTAAGATTTTTTATCTTTGCCCCCCTTTTTCTTTTTTCGTTTCTTGCCTTTCTTACCTTCGCCCACATCAGAGCTAGATCGCGCTGCCTTAAATGCCTTTTTGATCTTCGCGAGCTTATCTTCCTTTTTTTGAAGCGCATGAGGTGCTTTTGCATCTTCGAAATTGATTATATTTTTGTCTGACATAAAATCACATCCATAGCTTGTTTTCATTTTGTCCCTAGCGCCCCTGCTTAGCAAGCTCTATTATAAGACGCTATATTGAGGCACTTACACTAAGATTTTCGATAAGGGTATCTGATATGAACGAATTAAATAACGAAGCCAATAGCTGTTTTGTTTGCGGAAAAGGAAATCCCATTGGACTAAAGCTGGTTTTTCGTATCGAGGACAATGTCTGCCGATCCGAGTTCACCCCCTCCGATATTCACTGTGGCTATAGAGGTGTAACCCACGGCGGCATTATTTTCAGTGTACTCGATGACGTTATGGCAAACTGGGTTTACCTACAGGGGATTAAGGCTTTCACTGCAAAATGCGACATTAGATACAAAGATGCACTACCAACAGGCACGCCCGTAAGACTTGAAGGACATTGTATTAAGCAGCGAGGCAGGTTGGTTGTGATGCAAGGCAAAATGATTCGTGAGGATAACGACGAAATCGTTGCGGAAACACTGGCAAGCTTTATGGCTGAAGCACAAGTCTCATAACACAATCTGATCAGCTAACAAGCCAACCGACACAGCGTATTTGTTAGCGCAATTATAAGCCAGTATACCTCTGAAATTTGGTCCAACCAGATAAACTTTTGTCTCACCTTCATCCGGTTTCACCATCGCATATTTGGCGGTATCATTTTCCCTTCCTAAAACCTTCACACCCAACTTTGACCACTCAGCCAAAGAAAGCGCTTTTGTATGATGACGGAAAGCACGGCATCCGGAAACCTTATCTGTAGGCTTTAGTTGATCAAAATCAAGGGGGTTACTGATGCTTGCCGAAAGCCCCCAGATCTTTCCTTTGTGCCAGCGATTCTTACTTAAATAATTTGCAATAGACGCCCAAATATCCTGCTGGTTATCCCAAATATTCTTATTGCCATCCCCGTCAAAATCCTGAGCATAATGTAGAAAGCTAGAAGGCATAAATTGGTTTTGACCCATCGCACCAGCCCAACCGCCTACAAATTTCTCTATGCTAATGTGGCCTTCATCTAAGATTTGTAGCGCCTTAAATAATTCTTTTGTAAAAAAAGTGGTTCGACGCGGATCATGGGCCAGTGTAGCCAGAGAACGTAAAATAGAATACTTGCCCTGGTAACTACCAAAGTTTGACTCCAAGCCCCAAAATGCGATTATAAAGGGGGCATCAATTTGGTATTTTTCAGCGATCTGCTCAAGTATTTCTCGATTATCCTGATAGTATTTTCGACCCTTTTTTATTCGGTACTTTGTTACTCTGGCTGCCAGGTACTCTTCGAATGTTTGAACAAATTCCGGTTGTTTCCTATCAAATTTTAAGATGCGAGGGTCAGGCTCGATATTATCAAGCGCTTTAATCGTGCTCTCTTTGAACCCTTTTTCCCTCGCTTCTTCCCTTATGTTTTCGAGCCACAGGGAGAACTCCGGATTTTCTTTTGCCAATACAAAATCGGCTTTCGTGAGTAAACCAAAGCTTAATAAACTAAAAATCAAAAGATTTAACAACAATCGCTTCACGCGTAATCCTGTAAAAATATAATTCAGTAGAGTGTATCAGAGAAATTTTTTTCTTACAGAAGAGCTTACGTTTTTCCTGTGGCTTTTGCAGCAGAAACTAAAAGCGTTAAACGTGCTTCACAAATTGACACATCATTCTCATCGTTTATTTCAATTCGCCACACCTGGTGGGTATCGCCGAGATTAATCGGTCTCGCCATGGCTGTAACGCTACCGCTATAAATAGGTGAGATGTGTATCGCATTAATATCCAAACTATGACAAATGGATTTCTCAGTATCGATACAATAATTGGCAGCAAGGGAGGCAAGGGTTTCTGCGAGTACAACAGACGCACCACCGTGAAGTGAACCTGATATTTGACTAACTTTTGTGCCTACCGGCATCGTCGCGACAATAAAGTCATCGCCTATATGGGCAATGCGAATACCCAAGGTTGTAGCCAATGTATCGGATATACTTTCATTAGCTTGTTTCTTCGTCGGTAGTTTAAACCAGATAGACATCGACTCGCTTCTCATTTCATTGCTTAATCTATAGCATGATAACAAATATCTATCGGGGTTCACGGAGATAAACTAAATGTCATCGGATTTTGTCGTCATTGGCGCTGGCATAGCGGGGGCATCCATTGCAGGGCAACTCGCCGCCCATGGCAAAGTGACACTACTCGAAACGGAAAAAAACCCAGGCTTCCATGCCACGGGTAGATCCGCAGCATACTATGCTCCCAGTTATGGGAATGATGTGGTGCGTGGCATTACGGTTGCCAGCGAGGCATTCTTCCGAGAACCGAAGTCTAGATTTTCTACCGCTCAGCTACTTAAACCACGACCATCCATTTTTGTTGCTGATAAAGATCAAACCAATAGCTTCAAAGCCTTTATGGACGAAAACCCCAACCTGAAACGTTTAGATTCAAAAGATTTGAGACTGCAGGTTCCTCTCTTAAAGCCTGGAATTTTAGTTCAGGGTGCCATGGATACAGTCGGTGGCGATCTTGATGTCGATGCTATTTTACAAGGATTTCTCCGGCAATTTTTAGAGTTTGGCGGAGTGCTACACGTTAATGCCAAGGTACAGGGTCTTATATATCAGGATGGATTTTGGCAGATAGATACCGATGCTGGTCATTTTTCTGCACCTATTATTGTTAATGCGGCTGGCGCCTGGGCAGATCAACTAGCAGAACTAGCGGGTTTGAAGGGCTTAGGCCTTCAAGCATTAAAACGCACGGCCATCCTCGTTGACGGAGTAGACAACATCGCTAATTGGCCATTGGTTGTTGACGTGGACGAAACATTCTATTTCAAACCCGATGCTGGGCAATTACTGCTCTCCCCAGCAGATGAATCACCATCAGCACCTTGCGATGCTTTTGCTGAAGAAATAACCATAGCGATCACCGTTGATAGAATACAAAAAGTATTAGATATTGAAGTGCGAAAGGTTAACCATTCTTGGGCGGGCTTAAGAACTTTCTCACCGGATAAAACTTTTATCGTTGGCTTCGATCCCCGATGCGAAGGTTTTTTCTGGTTAGCCGGCCAAGGAGGTTACGGCGTTCAAACCTGCCCAGCCCTGGCAGACATTGCAGCTCATCAAATCACAGGGAGCCATAACATTGTCTCCTCTGAAGAAGTTGAAAAATACAACACTGCTATGCAGCCTGAAAGATTTCTATAAGTTAAGTCTCTTTGAGTAGAAATAAAGGGTTCGAGCAAAAGTTAAGACAGCTTAAGCATCATAACTTGCATCTGAATCTATAGGCCAAAGCGGATAGACTTTGGTTTCCCTCGGGAAGACTTCTACATGATGAGTCGTTAAACCCGGTGGATCAGCTGTAATAATTTTTGCCGCGAGATCACCAAATCCTGCTCTAAAATGATTGGAAGATTTCAGGGCAACAAAATCATAGGTCTCAACATCAATACCCACCGCCTCAAAAGGCCCGGGATCAAAAGTTTGGGATCTCCTTGAGCCGATGACCACCTCAATACCCCCTACTACTAACCTTGCCAATTTACCAAAATGTATCGGCGAGCCTTTTCCCATTGCCTGCATGGTTGAACGTCCATCGTGTAATGCTTTGACATAAACTGTAAGCTGTAATGGGTCTCCGTGGAGATTGTCATATTTTGCGCCGAGACTGATATCGATCGTCGATCCAACGCCTGCGTTATGTGCTTGATCTGCTACTTCAGGATCAACAATAAAAGCGAAGCAAGCTTTTTGTAGATCTGCCTTAATCATAGCGCTAAGTAAATGTGTCCCATCACCCGGGCTTCCACCACCACAATTGTCAGAAGTTTCATTTATCACAATAGGCGTCGCTTCTTTTGCTGCAATGATCGACTCAGCTATTGCTTCATCTGCGGATAAGCTTATAGGTAAAAACCGATTCCGTTCTGTCCAAAGCTTTGCTGCACCCTTTTTGGACACTTTAATTGCTAATTCTCGATCGGACTCCGTCGTCACAACCACGTAGGTACCAATGTGCGGCACATCTGTATAGGGAAATCCATGAAACCAACTCACATCAATCACGCCCTCCTCTTCTTCGAGCGATAACATATATTCAAGCGTTTCTTTCCCAACACCATGAAAGGTATTTGTTGTTGGCATTAACATCGGCAGGGCTTCGACATGAATCACCGGCCGAAAGTTTTCCTCTAACATTCTATGTATCAGGCGTACTGCTTCTTCTGCACGAAGGTGCATGTCAATATGAGGATATTGATGACAAGCAAAAATACCATCCATAGCATCCGCCATAGTTTGGGTAATATTGCCATGTAAATCGAAACTCCCCGTGATAGGCACAGCTTCACCGAGCTGTTTGCGAAGCGCCTGGGTGAAATCACCTTCCAAATCCGGGATATCGGTAACAACCCCCGCACCATGTAAATCGAGGAAGACGCCATCTATCGGTTGCACTGCAGCAAGGCTCTTAAGAATTTCTGACTTAAAACTCTCATAGGTCTCATAAGCAATACTGGCCGACGGTTGAGCACTGGCCACTAGCAAAGGTACGATTTCATATCCTAGAGATTCACAGCATCTAAGGGCACCGCCTAAACTGGTATCGCTCTTAAGCGTCTTAAGAATCTCTTCACCCCGCCGTTGATGGAATGCTGATTTATCAGTTTCACCACGACAATAGGTATTAGTTTCGTGAACGATGCCGGCAATAGCGATTCGTCTCTTTGGCATCTTTATATTTCCCTAAGCGGTTTTTGTTGCGGCGCTATTCAGCTTATCAAGCAGAGGCCATGTTTGTTCGAGGGATAGGCAAGCATCCGTGATACTAATCCCATATTGCAGAGGCTTATTGTCAGGGATTTTTGAATCATAACTCTGTCGGCCTGCTTTAAGATGGCTTTCTAACATGACGCCTTTGATACAAGTCAGTCCGGCCCCAATTGAATCACATAGGGAATCTATCACCTTAATCTGATTTAAGTGATCTTTCTGACTATTACCGTGACTACAATCCACAATGAGACTGTCACTTAGCTTGTTTTCATTTAAAAGGTTCACAGCTTGCTTAAGACTGCTCTCATCATAATTGGGTGTCTGATCACCACCGCGTAATATCAGATGGCAGTATTGATTACCGCTGGTTTCAAAGATCGCAGGGGCACCTTCTTTAGTGAGGGACGGAAACAAATGTTTATGGGCAGCGGCTTGAATACCATCCACTGCAACTTGAAGATTTCCATCCGTACGATTCTTAATGCCAACAGGCATGGACAAGCCCGACGCTAACTCTCTATGGATTTGGCTTTCAGCGGTTCTAGCACCAATCGCCCCCCAGCTAATTAGATCAGCATAATATTGCCCGAAGGTCGTATCTAGAAATTCTGTTCCGCAGGGCAATCCAATTTCTAAAATATCCAAGAGCAGCTTTCGAGCTAAACTAAGACCTTTATTGATATTAAAACTGTTATCAATATCAGGGTCATTTATGAGCCCCTTCCAGCCCACAGTTGTTCTTGGTTTTTCAAAATAAACTCTCATGACGACGAACAAATGGTCCCATTGCCCTACCTTAGCCTTCAGTGCAGTCGCGTAAGCTCGGGCTGCTTCAGGATCGTGTATTGAACAAGGACCTACGACGACAATCTTTCGCTTGTCCGTACTGTCAAGAATTTCCTCAATGACGCGACGACTTTCGTCCACCAATTTTATTGCAGAATCCGGGGCAGGATACTGTTCCATGAGTACCGCAGGGGTCGTCAGCGGGCGAACCCTGATAATACGTCTATCTTCTATCTGTGAATGCATGGAATCTAGTCGTCCAAAATGTAGATGCTTAATGAGAGTACATGATATCGAAACCGCTTATCGAAATCTGTTAAGCTGCTTCTGATTTTTGTGATGCGAATTTTTTGGAACCCACTCCTTTGGAATATCCTAACTCAAGCATGAAGCGTCGTTTGGCCGCGCTGGTTTACGATTTCTTTCTCATACTGGCCATTTGGGTTGTTACCCTGTCGATACTTGTCGCTTTTTTGAGTGATCCCGCTCCCGCCGGAGCACCTGTTCCAGAAGAGGAGGCTATCCCTTCACACTGGCTACAATTAATCTGTTTTACCGAAGCATTTCTTTTCAATACCTATTTTTGGATTTTTAAAGGTCAGACCTTGGGCATGCAGGTCTGGAAAATTCGTGTAGTGAATGAAAAAAATGAAATTCTCAACTTTAAAGAAGCCTGCATTCGATTTGCTGCGGCAACCTTGAGCATCTTGCCCTTTGGGATGGGATTTGTTTGGATGCGCTTTAACAAAGGTCAGTTGGCACTTCATGACATCATGTCCAAAACCCATATTATTTATCTTGGGTCGAAACCCTACCCTTCAGAAGTCATTGAAAAAATGGATAGACGAAAGGACTAAACACTTCTTCTAAACAGAAAGAAACTTACAACAAAACAAATCAAAATAGGAAACAACACGGCTAGTATGGGTGAAAACCCAAATACCAAACTTGCCGGACCTAGAAGATCCTGAATAAACTTAAAGACAAGACCAACCACCAGCCCCATGACCACGCGCATGCCCATTGTCGCTTCTCGGAGGGGCCCAAATACAAAGGAAATGGCAATAAACACTAAAGCGATAGTGCCTAAAGGCTGAAATATTTTGCTCCAGAAACCCAGTTCAAACTTGCCACTATCTAATCCTTGGGCTTGCATATAAGTGATCTTGGCATCCAACTCTCCAATGGACATTTTGTTTGGCTGTACCAATATTTCGGTACTGATGAGTTGCGGATTCAAGACTGTATCCCATCTCTGGCTCGTTAGTTTTTCGACAGAGGTTTGTTGTTGTGAAATACGGGTAATCTGAACATCTTTGAACAACCAATATTGCTCTCCCTCGCGAAGGTCATGATAGACCGCTCTTTTCGCGTACAAACTGCTCAATAGTTTATGGTTTTCGTCAAAAGTGTAATGCGTAACGCCTTCTAAAATGCCGCCCTCAACAACTTCATTGAAGTGCATATAAACATCGCCCTCCCGATACCAGAAGCCTTCATTGGGACCAGATTCATCTTCTGAAGTAAGTGCCTGATTTTTATTGACTCTGGCGGTTCTCTCTAAATCAGGCAGAATATATTCCCCTACATAGAGACCAATAAAGACCAATACTAACGCTGGCTTAATGGCGCTCCAGGAAATCGATAGAACAGAGACGCCAGATGCTCTCATCACGAGTAATTCACTATTATTTGCGAGGATGCCTAAACCTGCTAAGCAACCAATCATTGCGGCAACTGGGGAAGTTTCATAAAACAGCCGGGGGGCGCTATAAAGGACGTACAGGGTGGCATCGATCATTTGATAATTATTTTCCAGATCTTCCACTTGCTCCAAGAGCGTGAATATCCCTAAAACCCCAACTAAACTAAAAGATGCCAAAAAGATGGTGCTCGCAACGGTACTCGCGATGTAAAAGTCGAGCCGCTTCATTTGGCCAACTTGAGGAATTTAAACGGTCGTGAGAACCACTGTGTATTGTACAGACAGTAAATCAATATAAGATAAAGCACGTGGATCCACCATATTCCTACTTCGACGGGTATTTGTCCTTTTTCAACACCTGATCGAGCGGCTGATAATGAAACGATATACAAAAAGCAGAGTGTCATCCCCGGTAACAATCTCGTAAATCGACCCTGCCTTGGGTTAACCCGACTTAAGGGGATGGCAAGCACTGCCAATATAGGGATCATGACAATAACAGAGATGCGCCATTGTAGTTCGGAGATATTGCGGGGTGTTTTTTCCCTAATGAGATCCATGGTGGACAAGCCTTTTCGTTTACGATGTCTCAGCTCAGCCTTTTCTTTCTGAATTAACTGTCCATATTCACTATAAGCAATAATTTGATAATTCAGCTCCCCTGGTCGACCACTATGTCTGGTGCCATTTTTTAACACCAGGAAGCGATTCCCATTGTCATCTACTACCGTCGCGCCATTATCCGCCAATACCGTGATGACATCCTTCGCGCCTTTTGAATGATCAGATTTATTCTCGTTGATAAAAACCTTGAGTAGCCCCCCATTCTCATCAAGGTTCTCGGTATAGGTCACTCTTTTACCAGAACGCAGGGACTGAAATCGCCCGGCTCCCAAGGTGTCAAACTCCGTCAGGTTTCTTTGGTCCGCAAACATCGTTTCAGTCTTGTATTCTCCGAGTGGTTTTAACCATAGTGAAATAATCCCAGTCACCAACATAACCACAAAAGAAAGTGCCAAAGTCATGTTAATCAATCGGGCAGGGCTCATTCCACAGGTTTCCAGAATGATCATTTCACTATCAACGTGAAGCCGTCCATAGGCCAGCATAATAGCGAGAAAGAAACTGATGGGAAGAATGAGCTCTAAGAAGCTTGGCAATTTATAGGCCATAACCAAAAGCAGCACATCCTTAGTGAACGCGCCATTTGCCGCCTCCGTCAGATAACCGCTAAAGCGCCAGCCCATAGAGATCACCAACACAATACCGGCCACAGCAAGCATGGTATAAAAGACTTCTTTTGCAAAATATCGATAAAGAATCAAAACAAATTCAACAGTTCTGTTTTTCCATTGTCGGGTGGTGAGTAAACGTTATATTATCACCATCAATCACCATCAATCACCATCATCTCTTGGGGAGTTCGCATGTTATTTGGTATCAAATCAGGAAATCCAGCAAAAAACCGCAGCCAATGCACCATGATCGGTGTTTATGAAGGAGGTAAACTTAGCCCCACTGCTAATTTGATAGACAAAGAGAGCAAAGGATACATTAAAAAAATCCTTAAACGTGGGGATATTAGTGGAAAAGTGGGGGAAACCTTCATACTTCATGATGTACGAGATATCAGTGCCGCGCGGATTATGTTGGTAGGGCTGGGTAAAGAAGCCAGTGCCGATGGCGCGAAATTTCTTCAGATCGTTAACGCTGGGATAAACGCCCTTAAAAAAATTCCAGCTAAAAACACCTTATGTTGCCTTGCCGAAGCATCCGCAGGAGATGAGGACTTGTATTGGAAGACCCGCAAAATCGTCGAACACTTCGAAGCTGCGGTTTATTCTTTTACTGAAATGCGCGGCACCAAAAAAGACACGCCCATTGGTCTTGAATCTATAGACCTGTTTATGTCAGACAAAGCAGATCAAATTGCAATGCAAAGCGCCATTGATGACGGAACCGCCATCGCCAAGGGAATCAAAACCGCAAGAGATTTAGGCAACCTCCCAGGCAATATCTGCCACCCTACTTACCTCGCAGAGCAGGCACAAAAAATGGCGGGGGAGTATGACTCTTTAAGCGCCAAAATTTTAAGCGAAAAAGACATGGAAAAACTAGGGATGCATTCCCTGCTTTCCGTCGGCCACGGAAGTGCTCAACCCTCAAAACTGATCATCATCGAACACAAAGGAGGTAAGCCAAAAGACGCCCCTCATGTACTCGTTGGTAAGGGTATTACTTTCGACACCGGAGGCATTAGCCTGAAGCCAGGTGCAAACATGTGGGACATGATCTACGACATGTGCGGAGCAGCATCTGTGTTTGGCACCATGAGAGCCGTTGCAGAGCAAAATCTACCGATCAATATCGTTTGCGTGATTGCCGCCGCTGAAAATATGCCTTCAGACTGCGCCACTCGACCTGGGGATATTGTCACTTCAATGTCCGGGCAAACCATTGAAATCCTGAATACTGATGCTGAAGGACGACTGGTGCTTTGCGACGCGCTAACCTATGTTGAGAAATATAATCCCAAGACTGTCATTGATGTTGCGACTCTCACCGGGGCCGTGGTTGTCGCGCTGGGTTCACAAGCGAGTGCAATGTATTCAAATGATGAAACTCTAGCGGAAGATATCAATAATGCGGGTAATACCACATTGGACAGAGTCTGGCGCATGCCGCTTTGGGATGAGTATCAAGTACAATTAAAGAGCGCCTTTGCTGATGTGGCCAATATCGGCGGTCGGGAAGCCGGATCAATAACCGCAGCTTGTTTTCTTTCAAGATTCGCAAAACAATATCGCTGGGCTCATCTCGACATTGCCGGTACGGCATTTAGAGGTGGCGTTGCCAATAAAGGCGCTACCGGCAGACCTGTCACACTCTTAACCCAATATCTTATGGATAGAGCCGCAGAGTCGTGACACGAATCGATTTCTATCAGGTAGATAGCACGGAATCAGCCCTGCTATTTACCTGTCGCCTCATAGACAAGATCTACCACGCTGGGCATAAAATTCATGTCCACACATCTGGTACTGACCAATCCTCAGAACTCGACACCCTGATATGGGCGTTTCGGGACAATCGGTTTATCCCTCATGCTTGCTATGATCTTGATGGCAAAGTCGATACGTCGGTTGCCGTGCAGATAAGCCATAGCCACGAACCTGAATTACACAGAGATATTCTGGTTAATCTCTCTGGCAAGGTCCCGGATTTCTTCAGTCGTTTCGAAAGGGTTACCGAAGTCGTGCCTTTAGATGAAAATAGCCGGACCGCCGCGCGAAACAATTATAAATTTTATCAGGATCGCGGTTATCCTCTGGCTTATCATGATCTAAGCAAGAAGAATGCGAATAAGAACGGCGTGAAAAGCAAAAAATGACAAAAAAGAATGACGAGGAGGATAAGAAGAATAGAGAGACCAACCCAGCTCAGATTCCGTTATTGGAAGATGTCATCTACAACACCAGTTTATCCTTCACGCCTCAGCCAAAACTTAAAAAACCCAGCCAGGCATTAGATGCGGCCTCAGCACCTCAAATCACCGACCTCTTTGGAGGAAGTCCTGAAACCGCTTCTTCAGGGCCATTCTCGCGTCACTATGAAGCTGAAAGTGTTGAAAGCGCGAAGATCAAACAGCACACTTCTCATGTGATTGATTCTCTGGTTCAGGAGTATTCTGAGGAAATACTCCGACGGCTCAGAGATGAATTAAGTACGATTCTTGATGATCTAAGCCTTGACCCTCAGCCTAAGCCACCTGAAGATAAATTAGATTAGCTGAGATAGATTGATACTTTTAACAATGTACCGATCGATACATTGATCTAAGCTTGAACAGTTCCGTATAATCCTGCCTTCATGAACTAAGTAGTTGAAAATGAAGCAGTATCAACCTCAGGAAATCGAAAGTCACTGGTATAAAAAATGGGAAGACGCCGGATATTTTGCCCCTTCCGGCAATGGCGAGCCCTTTGCAATCATGATCCCTCCGCCAAATGTGACTGGCACACTTCATATGGGACATGCATTTCAACACAGCCTCGTTGATTCCATCATCCGCCATCAACGTATGAAAGGTAGCAACACGCTGTGGCAAATGGGTACTGATCATGCGGGTATTTCAACTCAACTCTTAGTCACCGAAAAGCTGGCGGCAGAAGGCATAAAACCCAGCGATCTCGGCCGAGATAAATTTCTTGAGAAAGTATGGGAATGGAAAGAGGAGTCTGGAGATACCATCTCGAATCAACTTCGTCGTTTAGGCGCTTCTCTTCACTGGGAAACCGAGCGCTTCACCCTTGATGAAGGCCTGTCTGAAGCCGTGCTGGAAGTTTTTGTCCAACTCTATGATGAAGGTCTTATTTATCGAGGTAAACGCCTTGTCAATTGGGACCCTGTTCTTGAGACATCTATTTCTGACTTGGAAGTCGTCTCTGAAGATGAGAATGGCCACCTCTGGCATTTCAAATATCCCCTCGTGGATTCTGATGAATTTTTAATTGTCGCCACAACGCGTCCGGAAACCATGTTAGGCGATACCGCCGTCGCAGTTCACCCCGATGATGAGCGATATCAACATCTCGTGGGTAAGCATATTCAGCTGCCGCTCTGTGACAGAACCATCCCCATTATTTCAGATCGATACGTCGATCGTGAATTTGGAACCGGCTGCGTTAAGATCACACCGGCTCACGATTTTAATGACTATGATCTTGGTCGACGTAATGATCTGCCCCTGATCAATATCTTTAACAAAGATGCATCGATCAATGACGACGCGCCTGAAGCATACAGAGGCATGGATCGCTATGAAGCTCGCAAGGCGATCGTTAAGGCATTTGAATCCTTAGATTTATTAGACAAAATCGAAGATCACAAAATGGTTGTTCCCCGGGGGGAGAAATCCGGCGTTGCCATTGAGCCTTTCTTAAGTGACCAGTGGTTTGTTAACACAAAGCCTCTGGCAGAGCCCGCGATAAAAGCAGTTGAGAATGGTGATATAGAATTCATTCCTAAGAATTATGAAAACAATTATTTTGCCTGGATGAGAGACATTCAAGATTGGTGTATCTCCAGACAACAATGGTGGGGGCATAGAATTCCAGCCTGGTATGACTCGACAGGGAAAGTGTATGTAGGGCGCAGTGAAGAGGAAGTCCGTAGCAAATATGACCTAGCCAACGAATTAACGCTGTCGCGAGATGAAGATGTATTAGACACCTGGTTTTCCTCAGCCCTGTGGACCTTTTCAACTCTTGGCTGGCCTGAAAAAACCAAAGCACTTGCAACCTTTCATACTACTGACGTCATGGTGACAGGACACGACATCATCACATTCTGGGTTTCCAGAATGATTATGATGAGTTTGAAGTTTATGGGTGAAATCCCTTTCAAGAAAGTCTATGTCACAGGTTTGGTGACGGATGTCGAAGGGCAGAAAATGTCAAAGTCCAAGAGCAATGGCCTAGATCCGCTAGATATTATGGACGGCATTGATCTTGAAGCATTGGTATCAAAACGCACGGCCAATATGCTTCAACCCAAGATGGCGGCAAAAATAGAAAAATCCACTCGCAAAGAGTATCCCGATGGCATTTCGGCCTACGGCACCGATGCACTACGGTTTACCTTCTACGCCATTGCCACCCGAAGCCGCACTATTCGCTTCGATATGAATCGCGTTGAGGGATATCGCAATTTTTGCAATAAGTTATGGAATGCTTCCAACTTCGTATTCATGAATACATCGGATTCAACTGATGACTTAGTAGGCGGGGATAAAACCTTTAGCGTTGTAGATCGCTGGATAAACTCAGAATTTCAAAAAACGGCCAGCGCAGTTAACCTAGCAATGGAAACCTTTCGATTCGATTTGGCAGCCAAAGCAATATACGAATTTGTTTGGGATGAGTTCTGCGGCTGGTATTTGGAATTAAGTAAACCCATTATTCTTTCTGGCAGTGAAAAACAACAAAGAGCGAGCAGATATACTTTGTTAAGCATTCTGGAATCGACCCTTCGCTTAGCCCACCCTTTTCTGCCTTATATGACAGAGGAGATCTGGCAAAATATTCCCACCTCAATTCGCGGAGAGTCTGAAACAATCATGTTGCAGGCATATCCAGAGAATGACAAAAGTCTAGACGATGTTGATGCAGAAGATGATGTCCGCTGGATAAAATCGGTCGTTACTGCAACACGAAATATTAGAGGCGAAATGGATATTTCTTTTGGCAAGAAAATCCCTATCTTGTTCCAAAACGGTAGCGCACAAGACAAATTGCGACTTGAAAGCAACAAGGTACTGCTCTCTTTTTTGATCAAACCTGAAAGCCTTGTATGGCTTAATAATGGCGATACTATTCCAGTATCAGCCACAGGACTTGTTGGAGACATGCAAATATTGGTGCCCATGAGCGGGCTTATAGACAAAGATGCAGAGATCGCGAGACTCGACAAGGAAATTGATCGCAGGAAAAAAGACAAAGCCCGAGTCGAAGGGAAAATTAATAACCCTAAGTTTGTCGACAGAGCGCCCCCGGAAATAGTTCAAAAGGAAAAGGATAAATTGCCAGAAATCGAATCTGCAATTGAACAGCTTAAAAACCAGCGCGTCAGGGTGCTAAGCATTTAATTACAATTTGGGAAAAATTCTTGGACAGTCCGCTATTTTTCTGTCTTAATCACAAAGTTCTCTGCATAAACTCAGAGAATCTCTAAAAAGCTTATGCTGAATTCAAGTAATAGGCGCATAAAAAGAATAAAAAAAATAGAGGTAGATACTCATGTCAGAAAGAGAGTCAGGATCCATCAAGTGGTTCAACGACGCTAAAGGTTTTGGGTTTATAGAAAGAGAATCAGGTGACGATGTCTTCGTACACTTTCGGTCAATCCGCGGTGAAGGCTATCGCACACTCAAACAGGGAACACGCGTGGAGTTCGAATTATCAGAAACAGATAAGGGATTTCAGGCAGAAGATGTTTCTGAGATCTGATTGACACCAATCTAATTGATAGGAAAGGATTCTACGAGCAAACATGATTTATGTTCAAACTAGCCACACTCGGATTATGAGACGGTCAGAACCACCTTACCGATAGTGTTGTCTGAGGCGACAAGACCATGCGCCTTTTCTATATCGTTTATTGAAAAAACACTGTCGATCACGGGTTTAATTTCTTTCGCTGCAATCTTTGGCCAAACCTTATTCAACAACTGTTTCATTACCTCAGCCTTTTCGGGAAGCGGCCTTGCTCTAAGGGTAGAACCAATGACACGAATCCTCTTCATCAACAGATTTGCAAGATTAATTTCTGTACTGGCGCCTCCCATCAAGCCGATAAGCACCAAGCGGCCATTCAAACCGAGCAGGTTCAAATTATCTGATAAGTAGCTTGCCCCTACGGGATCCAGAATTACATCAACTCCGTTCTCTCCTGCAAAATTTTGAGCAGGCTCCAAAAATGAGCCTTCATGTCGGTTACTACCTGCACTTGCACCCAAGTCTAAACAGGCTTTAAGTTTATCTTCACTCCCCACGGTGACAAAACTGGTATTGCCAAAGGTGCGACACAATTGAATTCCCGCAGTACCCACACCGCTCGCGCCAGCATGCAAAATAACGCTTTCTCCAGGGATCAACTTCGCTTCCATATACAGGTTTAGCCATGCTGTAGCAAAAACCTCTGGCAAACTCGCCGCTTCAACAAGAGACAAACCCTCAGGTATTTTTATCGCGCTTCCCTCATCTACGGCGACAAACTCTGCATAACCGCCACCGGCTAATAGCGCACAAACTTTGTCTCCAAGTTGTAAGTGGCTTACACCATCACCTAACGCAACAATTTCCCCAGCACACTCCAATCCCATAATTGAACTTGCACCTAGAGGCGGAGGATAAAAACCCGCTCTTTGCATTAGATCCGCGCGGTTAATTGCAGTAGCTGCGATTTTAATTAAAATTTCTTTGTTCCGTGGCATGGGAGTTTCTGTTTCTTCCCAACGCAACTCGCCATTTTCATTGATGTTAATTGCTTTCATTTTAGTCTCAGTAATTTTTAGAAAAATACGAGATGTTCTTTTGAAAAAAAGAATTTAGTAATGGGGAGGTCGATCATCCCCGTCCGTTTCTGGAACCTGACTCTCTATTGATTTTATTTGAACAAACAGATTCTTAATTTGAAGTTGAAGCTCCAGGATTTGTTTTTGTTGATCTATTAATGCGTCATCCAGCTTTTGAATGGTATCTTCCTGATACAGTAATTTGGTTTCCAGCGCTTCAAATCTGTCATCTTGCATGGGGTTCTCCATCATAGTGTTGCCCATTATCACTTCAATATTACCCGGTTTTTTTCGATGCCATCTAGCTTTATTTCAATATTACCTAATTCTATTTCAAGATTAATAGTTCAAGCGAACCTTTAGACCTTTATCATGGAGCCATTTTTTCAGACCAGATACCGTGTAGTCCCCATAGTGCAACATAGAGGCGACGAGAGCCGCATCTGCTTTTCCTTCCGTTAACACTTCGTATAGATGTTCTGGCGTTCCCGCTCCACCGGAAGCAATCACGGGTAGGGAGACGGCTTCTGATATCATACGGGTCAAAGTAATTTCGTATCCTTCTCGGGTGCCATCTGCATCAATTGAATTCACTACCAATTCCCCTGCACCCAACAATTCTCCTTGCAGCGCCCAGTCCAAGGCATCAATACCGGTTGCAGTTCGGCCACCGTTAATCACGATTTCATACCCACTAGGAAATTCTCGACTGGCTTCGACCTTTAAAATATCCATCGACAGAACAACATTCTGATTGCCGATTGCATGAGCACATTCTTCAATCAAAGCAGGTCGCTCTACCGCAGCAGAGTTAAGATTAATTTTTTCAGCTCCCGCCCACAATAACTTGTTAGCATCTTCTACTGTTCTAATGCCTCCGCCCACTGAAAAAGGAATGTAAATTTTTTCAGCTACTGCTTCTACGACATCAAGCATAATATTGCGCCTGTCGCTCGAAGCAGTAATATCATAAAAGACTAATTCATCCAGACCATCATCATAATATTCTTCTGCTTTTTCTACGGGGTCTCCAATATCAATTGTGTTTTTGAATTTGATACTTTTTGCAAGCTTGCCATCTCGCACATCAAGACAGGCAATAATCCTTTTACTTAACATTGACTACCGCCTTCCCAAGTCGCAAATTCAGACAAAATCGACAAACCTTTTCTACCGCTCTTTTCCAAATGAAATTGGGTCGAAAAGAGATTGTCTTTAGCGAGAATGGAACAAAAATCCTTATAATAGTCCGTTACAGCAAAGATATTTTCTGGTTTTGCTGGACGCGTAAAATAGGAATGGACAAAGTAAAACTCATCTCCTGATTTAACTTGTTTCAGTAGAGGGTGATCTTGTTTGATAATAATTTCATTCCACCCAATATGCGGAATCTTCAGATTTCGATCCGGAAAATCAAATCGTTCACAAACGCCTTCAATTAGATTTAGGCAATCTTTCTTGCCCTCGTCGGTATATCCCAAGACTATCTGACAGCCAAGACAGATGCCCAACATCGGCTTGCCACTTTTATAGAAGTCTCGCAGCCCTTCAAACAAGCCTCTTTCATGCAGGGTATCAATGGCTGATATTGCAGAACCAACACCGGGAAATATCAACTTATCAGCTTTCAGCAAAACTTCCGGATCTGGGGAGATAAAAGCATCTAGGCCAACTGCCGCACAGGCTCTCTGGACACTTCGCAGGTTTCCCGCATCATAATCAACTATCCCAACCCGCATAACTATTCCAATCTGGCGTATCAAAGAGCGCGCATTATAGAAGATACTGGGCTTAAATTCGCGGCCAAAAATACCTGTTCATATCTTTGTCCAATCTGTATCATATAAGTAATACAGACCATCGAAATAGATAGCTATAATCACTATGAAACTCAATATAGATTCCGCTTCATCCCTTCCTGTTTTTCAACAAATTATCGATCAAATTCATTTTTCCATTAATACCGGCGCACTAAAGACAGGGGAGAAATTACCAAGCATCAGAAATATTGCACAGGATAATGACATTGCCGCAAACACAGTTGCCAAGGCATTGAGGCAATTGGAATTCCGTGGGCTGGTGAATGCTATAGATAGGTCTGGCTTTGTTGTTGCAAAAGCCAATGATAGTCGTTATCAGGCCCGAGGCGTCAGCTCTGATAAAACTGAAGTCCACAATGTTGTCGATCGATTGGACGCAGGCACCCTGCCTGGTGCCTTTTGCAAGATCACTGAAGACTACCTCAGCGGAGATCCTGAAAAATGCAATGTCATTCATGCTGACGGTAGTGGTACAAAATCCATCATTGCCTATTTGGTGTATAAAGAGACTGGCGATCCAAAGGTTTTTCGCGGCATTGCACAAGATAGCATCGTGATGAATCTTGATGACCTGTTATGTGTCGGCCTCAACGGGCGAATACTTATCTCCAATACCATCAACAGAAATGCCTTAAATTGTCCTGGAGAAGTCGTATCCGCGCTCATCGAGGGCAGTGAAGCCTTCCTTGCAGAACTCAGAGATCAGGGCGTTGACATCTATTCCGGTGGGGGTGAAACAGCGGATGTCGGTGATCTCACCGGCACCATTGTTGTGGACAGTTGCGCCGTTGCGATTATGAAAAAGACCGATGTTATCCGAAATCACATTAAGGCAAATATGGCCATTGTTGGGCTCTCGTCCACAGGTCAGTCCAGCTATGAAACAAAAACAAACAGCGGTATTGGTAGTAACGGTCTAACGAGCGCTCGCCATGACATGTTATGCCACTACTACGCCGAAAAATATCCGGAGACTTTTGATCCCAACATAGCCCGAGAACTGATGTATTGCGGGCCTTATAAGCTTGATGACGCGCTGCCAAATAGTGATCTCAGTGTCGGCGAAGCCATATTGAGTCCAACAAGATCTTACGCAGCTGTAATCCACAGAATAATTACCGAGCTCGGTAATGAAATTAATGGCCTTATTCATTGTTCTGGGGGCGCGCAAACAAAGTGTCTAAAATTCGGTCAGAAAGTGAAGTTTGTGAAAGACAAACTCTTTTCAACTCCACCTCTTTTTGAAGAGATTCAGCGTGCCTCGGGTACGACCTGGGAAGAAATGTATAAAGTTTTCAATATGGGACACAGAATGGAAGTCTATGTGCCTCATAATCGAGCCCAGGAAGTCATTGATATTTCGGGGTCTTTTGGCATTGACGCGCAACAGGTAGGTTATACAGAGAGCGCTGAAAGCAATCACCTATCCCTCACAGACTCTGAGGGCAGGCATTTCAATTACACCCTCTAGAGGCATCAAAGTTCCAAGATAATTAAAGGCGACCAAAGATGACCGTGTAAATCCTCGCTCTTCGATGTACTATTCTGGGCGTAATCACGCCTAAAGTCATAATACGGAATAAGTATGAGCACCATGGATTTTGAAAGCTGTCTTCAGATACTCGTGGATAAAGAAGGTTCTGATCTTTATTACAGTACCGGTGCGCCCCCCAGCGCAAAATTTTATGGCACCCTAAACAAATTATCGGATGTCACCATGAAACCCGGTGAAGTCGCAAAGATCGCTGAAATTGTGATGAATGAGGAACAGCGCGCAACCTTTGCAAAGGACCATGAGATGAACCTGGCAATGTCACGTCAGGGCTTGGGTAGATTCCGTGTCAATATTTTCCGCCAACGAGGCGAAGTTGCTATGGTTATTCGTCGTCTTGGAGACAGCTTACCTAACTATAAGGATCTAGGATTACCGCCGGTTTTACCCAAACTTATTATGTCTAAACTGGGTTTGATTCTATTTGTAGGGGGGACCGGATCAGGTAAATCAACTTCACTGGCAGCCTTGATTGATTATAGAAATCAAAACAGTAAGGGCCACATTATTACCATTGAAGACCCTGTTGAATTTACTCACCCTCACAAGAATTGTATTGTTAATCAAAGAGAAGTGGGTTCAGACACACACTCCTGGGAGGAAGCGCTCGCCAATACACTTCGGCAGGCACCTGATGTCATCTTGATTGGCGAGATTCGCCATCGAGAAACGATGGAGCATGCACTGGCCTTTGCTGAAACCGGTCACCTTTGCCTTTCGACTCTACACGCAAATAATGCCAACCAGGCCATGGACAGAATCATTAACTTTTTCCCGGAAGAACGTCACCCGCAATTATTAGCTGATCTTTCTCTGAATATGCGCGGCATTATCTCCCAACGACTCATTCCTACTGTCGATGGAAAACGTGCAGCCGCTATCGAAATATTGTTAGGTACACCCAGAGCCGCAGACTTAATTGCCAAGGGTGAAGTCGGATTGCTTAAGGAGTTAATGGAAAAATCTGTTGAACAAGGCATGCAAACATTTGACTACGCTCTGTTTAAACTTTTTAAGCTAGGCAAAATTTCACTTGAAGAAGCCCTGAAGAACGCAGATTCAAAAAACAATCTACGTTTGAGAATTACACTCGATAAGAAAAAGGACAAAAAGGAAAGAAAGGACGAACCTGTACAGACCGAAGCTGAAAAATCTGCAATTGTGAAAACTGATCCTGAAAAACCAAAACTCGGCGGTACCGCAAAGCCAGCGACACCAAAATCAAAAAAAGCGGAAGAGGAAGAAGAAAACCCTCTAGCAGGACTTTCACTCACGCCCATGGATGAAGATAAAGGAGATGGGGAAGATAAACCTTTCTAGAGAATTTCTGCTCAACACCTGCTTAGATGATCTATTTTTAATGACAACTTTGGCACTTTGGGTTTTGGTGCCTAGAACTTTGGCGAAGGCGACTTCGAAAGCGCTTGGTAAAAATTAGCGACAATGGGCAATGAATAGGTCGACTTTCGAGCAACAAAGCGAACTGGCCGACTTAGCCCTTGTTTGCTCAAATCGATCACACAATCCTTGGGCACTTTCAAGGTATTGGCGACCCCAATCGGCACAAGGCCATGCCCAAAACCTGCAATCGCCATTTGAGCGACGCTGAAAAAAGATTCAAGGGATACAGATCTGCGTATATTCAATCGTTTCGCATCGTCCTTGAATGAGCGCCAGGCCCCTGATTGATCTTCTATAGTGATAACATCCAGCCCACCTTTGACAGGCCATTTAATTTTCTTTTGTCCAGAAGGAATCAATACCATAGATTCTTGAAACAGCAGTTCTGATTGCAGATCGGTGTCAAGTGAATCCAAACCGGTACAGACTCCGACCATAAATTCCCCCGATCGTATTCGATCTAACACAACGGGAGTTCTGTGAGCGTGGAAGACGAAATTAACCTCTGGCATGTCCTGTTGAACTTTGTAAAAAAGTGTAGGACCCCAGGAAGATAGAATTGCCTGAGAAACACCAATGATCAGTTCTCCCTTGCCTGAACCAATATCATCGACGAAAAGATCTCGTAGCTCTGAAAGTATTGGAGATATTTTGTCGACTAGTTGCTTCCCGTGTTGAGTGAGTACAACACGCCTACCTTTCTTCTGAATAAGTGCCCTATCGTAGTATTTTTCCAATACAGCGATTCGTTTGCTCACTGCCGACTGTGACACACGCAACTCTGTACTGGCCTCGAGCATTGTGCCGGTTCGTGATAAAGCCAGAAGTGTTTCTAAGTTTTCAATCATCGATACTTTCCAAATAGATATATATTATATTCTATCTATTCTCTATTATCACCAATATGCGGGGCGTAGACTTTGCCACACTTTCTCGCATCTAGACAACCTAACTGATGCTCTACCTTGCTCTGATTATCACAACCCTCCTAACCAGCTTAATATCCGGTGTCTTGAGCATGGCCGGCGGGCTCATCTTAATGGGGATACTCAGTTTCGTTCTTTCAGTACCTGCAGCCATGATCTTGCACGGGGTTGCACAAACTGCCTCCAATGGCTCAAGAATCTTTCTGTATCGTGATCACCTTCGCTGGAATGTCTTCATCCCCTACACCATCGGCAGCCTTGTCACGCTGGGGTTATTTGTCTGGATGACTTTTATACCCAATAAAGGGATTGTTTTTCTGATTATAGGAAGCTTCCCATTTCTGGGTTTACTGATACCTAAATCCATAAACCTAGATATCGAAAAGAAACCAATCGCCTTTGTTTGCGGCATAATTGTTACCGCCGTTCAACTATTAGCCGGCGCATCGGGCCCCGTCCTCGACATTTTTTATGTCACCAGCAAACTTAACAGATTTGAAATCTTGGGAACAAAGGCCATCACTCAGACGCTTGGCCACATCATAAAATTGTTCTACTACGCTTTTTTTCTAAGTTTAACAATCGATCTACCTAGCTGGATATTTCCAGCCATTATAATCGCTGCAATCGCAGGAAACAAAATCGGAAAAGTTATCATCCATCGCATAGACGATGAAGTTTTTAAGCGAGCAGGCAGAAGAACCATATTGATAATTGGCCTTATCTACATCGGAAAGGGTGTAATGGAAATGGTGAATTTGGATAGCTTTTATTAAGTCATTATTCCACAGCCATTGGTTGAATAACGAAGAGCAAGTCACCTTCGTTAACTTGTTGGCCAGAACTTAAATTAACACGCATAACCTGATACTTACTATCTGAAGGATATAACTCTCCATCTTTCCCAGAGAAAGTATTTAAATTTACTGGCGTAAACATCTTCATTGCTTCTAACTGACATATTGTATCGCTGGCTGAAATGGTATCTCCCACGCTGACATATTCAGGCTCTGTAGGTGAAGGTGTTCGATAGAAAATACCGGTTGAGGGTGACAATACTTTTAACTCATCACTTCCTTCTATCTTCAGCTGTTCAATGTCGATACCGGCACCACTTGTACCCGAAGCCTCTTCCACTTCAGCTATCAGTTCTTCGACATCAATTCGACTCAGAAAACCGGGTAAATAACTGGTATCGTAGACTCCTTTCTGGAATTCATCATCCTGCAATATACGCTTGATTAAACTGATGTTGGTACATATGCCCTCAATTTTTACCTTTTCTAGGTAGGCGACCATTTTTTTGCTTACTTCTTTTCTATTTTTGCCATGGCAGATAATTTGGATAATCAAACTATCATAAAAAGGGGATACGACTTTTCCCGTTCCTGCCATAGAGATAATTTGAAAATCATCATCTTCAGGTAATTCGCATAGTGTTATCTCTCCGGGCGTCGGTGAAAAGCTAACATTCCCCTCTGCATCGATCACGGGTTTTTCTGCATTAATCCTGACTTCTAATGCGTAGCCTTTCTTTGCTACCTTCATATCTTTGATCGATGCGCCGCCAGCTATTTCGAATTGTTTTGCCACAATATCAATCCCGGTCACCAATTCAGTTACGGGATGCTCAACCTGCAAACGGGTATTCATTTCCATAAAGTAAATAGCATCACTGGGGACATCGTAAATAAATTCGACTGTACCTGCGCCGACATAATCCACCGCATTAGCGATACGTTCTGCGTATTCATACACCAACGCTTCCAGTTTCTTCGGCAACATTGTAGACATGGATTCTTCCATGAGCTTTTGATTGTTCCTTTGAACACTGCAATCTCTAAGGCCAATCACATTACAATTACCATGTATATCCCGAAGAATCTGCGCTTCAATATGTCGAAGTGAAATCACAAATTTTTCAATGTAGACATCACCATTACCAAATGCCGCTTTAGCTTCCGTTGTCACACGTTGGAATAATTCATGGATTTCTTCTGGCTTATTGACTACCTGAATCCCTTTACCGCCACCACCATGAACCGCTTTCAGTAATACGGGATAAACAATCTGCTCCGAAATTTCCGCAGCTCTTTCTGAAGTATGAACAATACCGTGACTCCCTGGTACTACGGGAACATCATTGTTGATTGTGGTATTAATCGCGTTAGACTTATTACCCATAGTTTCCATGCTGACAACTTTAGGACCAATAAAATTGATGCCACGCTGCCGTACAAGTTTGGCAAAATTAGGATCTTCAGATAAGAACCCGATCCCAGGATGAAGGGAATCCACTTTTTCAATGGCAGCAATATTTAATACACTTAAGGCATTCAAATAACTCTCATCAGAAGTATTTCCCCCAATACAAACTAAAGCATGCTTAGGATCGTCTCTCACCATATCGGCAGGAACAGATTCCATATCCGGATCCGATTGGACGAGAACAACTTCATAGCCTAAATCAACCGCACGGCTCACCAACTTCACAGCTGTACAACCACGGGCATGAATCAAGGTTCGCTTTACAGGTTTGAACAGATCGTCAGGAGAAGGAATATCAATATCAACGCGGGGTGCCGATGCAGTCAAGGTACCCGACATAATTCGATCAACCACTTCTTCCACACTTTCTGTTGGTACAGGAATGGCGGGGTCTACTTTTCTTAGATCAGCGTCCAACTCATCCGCAAAGGGGTGCTTCACAAGCCCCCTCATAGCCCCTGACTTCACAGATAAATAGTTGCTAAGCAAACAAGTGAAAGGTAAGTTTGATGAAATAACCGTTTGCCCGGCAAAGGGCATGCTGGTGCCACTCATATAATAGGTTTGAGCAAGTGGATGGGTGACAAAGCTTGCTTGTGCACCACCAGTACAGTCACCGTAACCAAACATAATAATAGGCAGATCATTGTCACGAATGAATCTCGTGATGCGATCATTCACAACCGCCATTGTAAACAATGCGGCGGCACCTTCTTTAGTTTGCATACCACCAGAGGATACGAAGCAGATAACGGGTAAATTTCGAATCGCACATTCAACCAATAGCTTACAAAAACGGACACAGTCTGAATTATCAATTGATCCAGCTTGGAACGCGACGTTAGGTAACACTAGCCCGACACGATATGATCCTTTTTCTGTTTTAAAATCACCAATGCCGGTGACTAAACCATGGGGGCGGATATTATTTTTAAGGGCCGATTCAATCGATGGCCTAAAGGTCGGAAAGGCCACAGGATTTGCAGACAACAAGTCTCCATTTAATGCTTCAAAATTGTCAACATAGCGTTCTATCAAAGTTTCATAATTGGTTCGTTTCTTACGCTTCTCTTTAGTCAAAACTTCATGGAACAATAAATCACGATAAGCAATTGTCAGACGATTCCAAAAATCTTTCCTTCGGCCAATTCTTACCGGCTCAACTTTACCTTCATAAGCTTTTCCACCTCGATTAGCTTCATAATACTCCGGCAATAACTTTTCAAAGAAAAAGCTAATAACAACAAAGAGGGTGTCGGATTTATCCTTATGGACAACTCGCATCCATTCTTCAACGGATTTAAGAAAAGACGCACTGGACTTATGAGAGGTGAGATCTTCTATCCAGGTCGAAAATCGATTCTTAATTTCGTCGCTTCCAATTTCTTCAAAACCTGGCTGTGTAAGCAAAGACTGGATAGACCGATCTAACAAACTAGACACAAAATCTATGGACAGTGTGCGGGATTCATGAGCTTGCCTCGCAAGAGATGCGAGATCTACAACAAGGTTGTCGTAAACAGCGCCGAATATAATCAGATTCTGACACTCAAGCACAAATTCTTCTTTCAAGTCTTTCTCCAAGATTACATCAAGAATCGTTCTATCCTGATCCGTCTTTTGCTCCTGGTTATCTGACTTTCTGCTGATGTAAGTCCACAAGGTGTCTTCGAGCAAACGTCGATTCAATTTAATGGGCTTGTGATTCTGGTCTTGGGCGACAATCAATCTTTGAGAAAAATCAGACAGAGACTGACCTGTTAACAGGTCAGCATCATATAGATTGACACTCTCCATCATAAGGTTGAGTTCTGAGGCTAGTTGCATAGAAAGGAAATCTGCTGTTTTACTGGAAATATAATCCTTACCTAATAATTTTTTACCTTCATGAGTGAAGCGACCTTTCAGCATAGATACAAAGGCATCTTCTGAATCTGCCATGGCTCTCAGTAGCGCCTTTACATCTTTTATATCGCTAATGTTGAGGAGATAATTATTCGTTTCTTGATCGCCCATATGATTAATCAAGGCTAGTAAGTTATCTTTCGCGCTGGATTTCCAACGGTTATAAAGATGTAATCCGCTATAAAGGCAAATATCTCGCTTGGCGGTTTCATAATTTTTGCTTGGCTCACCAAAAATTAACTGTGCAATTCGACCTCGCTCATCACCCACTGCCGCCTTTTTATCCGAATATTTTTTCCAGGCCTTATTGAGTACGTCTTCATATAGAATTTTGTCAGGATCAAGTAACCACCCTAAAAAAGCTGTTCTTCGCTCTCTGTGAATCCGTTGTAATAACTCTCCTTCCGGAATTTCGCTGCTTGCCAAACGACCGTACTGAGTCTCGGTAATACTTCTGATTCTTCTTCGCAATCCTAGATAACGTAAATATCGAAACGCTACGCCAAAAATATTCGGATAATCAGTAGGGGTTGAACGAAGTTTAAGGGAAGAACTGGCGTGCACTGCAGAGAGTGATTTAGTTGGATTTAAATATCGATTGATGTTTCTTCGATAATGATCGAGAATTTCAGGATGTTCCCCAACAAATTCTCGGGTCCTTTGCTCAACTGAAAGAATTGCAGAAATTATGGCATGTTTTAGATTATGAACCTTAGCGCTCTCGCCGGGATCATAATCTATCACACCATCAATATTACCTTGCTTATATAGCTCATAAGAAGAAACACCAACAGATTGTGCACACTCCTGCCAAGATAAATTGTAACGCCTAACAAGACTCGCAAGACCTTTGGGATGAATAGTATTGAACACACCTGTCCGAAGAGAAAGAAGCACGTTGCCGGCAGCTAAGGGTATAGCACCACCAGAATATCCTTGTCCAATAACAATACCAATAGTAGGTACGTCGACATTGCAAAGCTCAGCAATAAGTCTCGAAATCGAGTGAGCCTGGTTGTTAGCATTGGCTATCTCGTTACCGTCGGCACCCGGAGTATCGATCATACAAACAATAGGCATGGATCTAACCGCGAAATCTACTGCCGCCTCTGCGGCCAAATTATGGTGCTCCGGACCCCACACACCTGAAGCATAAGCTCTGTCTTGAGTAATCAAGCCAATCCGGCGTGTCGCCCCATCAATGACCAATTCAATTTCGGAGGCGTAATAAGGTCCCTCTTGTTTTTCATTAAAAACAGGTACGCCTAACGATCTAATAATTTCTTTTGCGCCAGGCCTCGAAGCCTCTTCACCGGGGGACACCGTTGCCGCAATATAGGCGTCCACATCCATGCTCCGTAAGCGCTCAACTTCAGCCTCGATTTGCTTATCATTAAGCAAACCATCAATAACAGCTGAACTATCTTTTTGCGGGAAGAGAGAAAAGTCTTGAGCAAGGCTTTCTGCTATTAAGTAGAGTTGGTCAACAGAGGATTGATCTGGCCCCATAATCTTTTATTTCCAATTGTTATCGGTCGCGATATTCGCGACACATTATCCAAGGGATTTGACCCTGAAATATAGACAGAGTTCAAAACCGCTAATGTAACGCAAAGCCTCTGTTCTTTCAATGAAAGAACACAAAATTCGCCTTATAAGCAATTGATTCTAATAGACTTTAAATTTCCGCAAGTGATAGCTTTCCGATCTTTGATCGCCAAATTTTCGGCCCTGAAATGTGCACAGAGTCGCCTTCAACATCAACTGCCACCGTCACTGGCATATCTTCCACCTCAAATTCATGAATGGCTTCCATACCGAGTTCAGGGAATGCAATCACCCGAGACTTTTTAATGGCTTTGGAAACTAGAAATGCAGCCCCGCCTACTGCCATCAAATAGACCGCTTTGTGCTTTTTAATAGATTCGATAGCGAGGGGTCCTCTTTCGGCTTTACCAATCATGCCGAATAGCCCTGTCTTTTCGAGCATCATATCGGTGAAACTATCCATTCTGGTTGCGGTAGTAGGTCCTGCAGGGCCAACAATTTCTTCCCGCACGGGATCAACTGGCCCCACGTAATAGATGAATTTTCCTTTTAAATCAACACCATTTGGCAGCTCTTCTCCTGCCGCATACAATTCTCTTATGCGTTTGTGCGCCGCATCACGGCCGGTTAGCATTTTGCCTGACAACAACAAGGTCTCACCTGTTTTCCAGGTGCTAAGCTCTTCTTTTGTGACGCTATCAAGGTTAACGCGCCTTGAATTTGGACCGGCTTCCCAAGTAATTTTTGGCCAATCTTCGAGCTTTGGAACCGGCAGGTCTGCGGAACCATTACCATCTAATACAAAATGAGCGTGTCGGGTTGCGGCACAATTGGGGATCATGGCGACAGGTAGGTTGGCGGCATGGGTTGGAAAATCCATAACTTTGATATCGAGCACTGTCGTCAAACCGCCTAAGCCTTGAGCGCCAATGCCTAGCTGATTAACCTTCTCGAACAGCTCTAGTCGCAATTCTTCCGTTGTTGAACTTGGACCTCGTGCTTGAAGCTCATGAATATCAATAGGATCCATAAGAGAACGCTTGGCCATTAACACTGCTTTTTCTGCAGTACCGCCGATGCCGATACCCAACATACCCGGCGGACACCAACCTGCGCCCATGGTCGGTACGGTTTTCAGTACCCAATCTACGACGCTGTCAGAAGGATTTAACATCACTAACTTGGATTTAGCTTCAGAGCCCCCCCCTTTCGCAGCAACACGAACTTCAACCTTGTCGCCTGGTACTAGCTCAGTGTGAATGACCGCTGGCGTATTATCCTTCGTATTGACTCGCCTGCCTGCCGGGTCCGCAAGTACGGACGCACGCAATATATTATCCGGGGATAAATAAGCGCGACGAACACCCTCATTAATCATGTCTTCAAGGGATTGATCAGTTTCAAATCTCACATCCATGCCAACGGATATAAAAACATTGACGATACCCGTGTCCTGACAAATAGGACGCCTGCCTTCAGCACACATGCGCGAGTTAATGATGATTTGCGCCATGGCATCTTTTGCCGCACTGGATTCTTCTCTTTCGTAAGCCTCGTTCAGCGCTTTGATAAAATCCGGCGGATGATAGCTCGAAATGTATTGAAGTGAATCTTCAATACTTTGTATGAGATCTTGCTTAGTGATTACCGTCATTTTAAACGACCCTACCAACTTAACTTATCGGAAATGAAATCGGTTATTTACACCGACTTCCTTTATCCATACATTAATCGAACCAGAGATTCAGCAACACAAACAGGCTTTTCTCCTCCTTCAACTTCAATCGTCACCTGTCGTTTTAATTGTATGGTATTTGGATCTTTTAGATCCGCACCAACAAGACGATGACGAGCACGAAGCTTAGCATTAACTAAAACAGGCGCAGGAAATCGAACTTTATCTAATCCATAGTTCACGCCCATATATACGCCTTCAAGTGCTTCGGGTTTTTCGGCGCAATACTGGCTCCCAAATGGACGATCAAGGACAGTGTCAAAAAACCGTGAGCGATCGTTACTTTGTAGGGCGAAAACTCTGCTGCCTTCTCTGGATCAATATGAATGAACTGATGATCCATGGTGGCATCAGCAAAGAGGTTAATCCGATCCTGATCGACTTCAAACCAATCTCCGACCCCTTCCTCTTCTCCCATGTATGAATTAAATATCTCCAGTGCTGCTTCTGCTTTAGTTGTCATTTTTACGCTCCTAAGTAGTTCAATATAGGGGGAGCATATCACAGGAATCCTAGACCCAGCAGCGTCACTTTAAAGATGAATAGATTGATTTCCTGTGGCCTCTAAAATAGGATCCAAACTCGAATATTGAATACTTTTAGGAAGCAAAAAAATGAGCAATATCTACATCGTCAGCGGAGCCCGAACCCCCATGGGAGGATTTCAAGGAGAATTAGCAAGTTTGACCGCGCCAGAGCTGGGTAGCATTGCAATCAAAGAAGCCATTAGCCGCAGCGGCTTGGAGGCAGACAAGATTGAAGAGATTATAATGGGCTGTGTACTATCGGGTGGCTTAAAACAAGGCCCAGCCAGGCAAGCTGCAATCGATGCAGGCATTCCGGTTTCGTCTGGCGCAACCACAATCAACAAACTCTGCGGCTCCGGGATGAAAGCAACCATGTTGGCCCATGACTTAATCAAAGCCGGTACAAATGACATCATGGTTAGCGGCGGAATGGAAAGCATGACCAATACACCCTATCTTATGCCCAAAGCGCGAGCCGGTTATCGAATGGGACATAACCAAGTACTCGACTCCATGTTTATTGATGGCTTGGAAGACGCAAAAACAGGCCAATTAATGGGTACCTTTGCTCAGGACATGGCTGACAAATACCAAATGACGCGAGAAGATATGGATGCTTTTGCTATCCAATCTCTACAGCGAGCTCAAAATGCGATTAGTAATGGGGATCTAGAAGCCGAAACCGTCTCAGTCACCGTAAAGACCCGAAAAGGTGAATCAACAATTTCAGTCGATGAGCAACCGGGGAAAGCCAACTTTGAGAAAATTCCGAAATTACGACCTGCGTTTAAAATCGATGGCACTGTCACTGCCGCCAATGCATCTTCAATTTCAGATGGCGCATCAGCGCTGGTACTCGCGAGCGGTGAAGCTATAAAGTTAAATAATTTAAGTCCGATCGCTAAAATTCTTGGTCATACAACAAATTCAAGACAGCCATCAGAGTTCACCATCGCACCCGTTGGCGCCATTGAAAAATTATTGGATAAAGTAGCTTGGTCTATTGAAGATGTAGACTTATTTGAGATTAATGAAGCCTTTGCTATGGTCACTATGATTGCTATCAAAGATCTGAATCTGGACCCTGAAAAAGTGAATGTTTTTGGTGGTGCCTGCGCCCAGGGCCATCCCATTGGTTCCACAGGTTCTCGCGTTATCGTGACATTGATGCATGCCTTAAAAAGACAGGGGAAAAAGAAAGGCGTCGCTGCACTTTGCATAGGCGGAGGTGAAGCAACCGCTATTGCGATTGAATTGGTGGATTAGTGCATCTCATTGGCAATCCACCGAAGTAACCAGTCAGTGGGCGTGATAAGCTAGCATTTGTACCCTTACTTACACTCTTACTTGCATTCTCGACCCTAGCTGAACTAGCCAAAGCAACTAATTTTAAGGAGATCTGTTTGTCGCGCCTGCCTGTCATCGTCGGATTCGGGGGTATTAATCCCGCCGGTAGAAGTTCTGGTCACCACGGTTATCGCCGCATGGTTATCGACCGAATTGATACCACGCTAGCAGATTCGACTTACCAAAGCCTTGCATCTCTCATGAACCTGCAAGCCATCGACAAAGAATACATATTGGATCATACGCTGGTTCGTAAAATTGAAAATAACCTCTTCGATCCATCCGCAATACGTATCAACAAAACAGCACAGCTCAAGGGTACACAAGACAAAAAACTGACCTTTCAGATTAAACGCAAGGAACTACCCAGGAATATTCCACCAGGTTGGACTATAAAAGAAATTACCCATGCCTTAGTACAGATCACAATCGACCAAGATATGGAAATCCTATTTCCTGATCATAGAATATCGAAGGTACAGTCTGCAGGCCAACTTCCTAGCGGCTTTGAACCCGAAAAACTCTATCAAGCACGGAATCATCCACGGGGATTACAACTCACTGTCTATGCTGCATCCGACGCGCTGAATTCTCTTGGCATACAATGGAACGACGTAAGACAAAAAATTCCTGCAGATCAAATTTCTGTTTATGCCAGCAGTGCGATGGGACAACTTGATCTCAACGGAGCAGGTGGCATGTTGCAATCTTCCTTATTAGGCAAAAGAGTCAGCTCAAAAAATTGCGCCTTAAGTTTGGCAGAAATGACTGCTGATTTTGTTAATGCTTATATTCTAGGAAGTGTGGGTACAACCGGCGCGAATATCGGTGCTTGCGCTACTTTCCTCTACAATCTCCGCCAGGGCATCTTTGATATACGATCAGGAAAATCTCGGGCAGTACTAGTTGGTGCGAGTGAGGCGCCCATTACGCCAGAGGTTATAGAAGGATATCGCACCATGGGAGCTTTGGCCGAAGATCACAACCTAAACAAACTTGATAACAGAGAAGGCGCAACTGATCATGCCAGAGCTTGTCGTCCCTTTGGTGAAAACTGCGGTTTTACGCTTTCTGAATCTTCACAATTTATCATTCTCTTTGACGATGAACTTGCTTTGGAAATGGGCACCAATATTTATGGCGGCATTGCAGATGTTTTTGTCAATGCAGATGGATTTAAAAAGTCGATACCCGGCCCAGGCATCGGTAACTATGTCACGATGGGAAAAGCCATGGGCGTCGTTCGTTCTATTCTTGGGGAAGATGCCGTAAAAGCGCGATCTTATATCCAGGCACACGGTACCAGCACACCTCAAAACAGGGTGACGGAATCTCATATCTTAAATGAGTTAGCGAAAGTCTTTGGTGCTAAAAAAATGCCCGTAGCCGGTATCAAGGCCTACCTTGGTCATTCTCTCGCGACAGCGTCCGGGGATCAGATAGTAGCAACATTGGGTACCTGGGAGCACGGTATCATTCCAGGTATCAACACCGTAGATCAAATCGCCGATGACGTTCATCACAGCCATCTTGATATATTGCTCGATCATAAAGAGGTGGACCCAAAACAAATTGATGCCTGCTTTATTAACACCAAAGGGTTTGGCGGCAATAATGCGACGGCAGCTATTTTATCTCCTGATGTTGTTAAGAATATGATGACGAAAAAGCATGGCAAACAATCTCTTTCTCAATGGCAGGGGATTAATGAATCCGTTAAGGAAAAAATTAGAGAGTATGACGAGAAAACGAATGCAGGGGAAAACAATTTAATTTACAAATTCGGAGTCGGCGTTGTTGACGGCAAGGAATTAAAAATCGATTCGGACAAAATTACCATCCCCGGATTGAGGCAAAGTATCAATCTTCAGGTTGATAACCCCTACGATGACATGTCAACTTCTGAATAAAACTTATGACTAGGAGAGCTAATTTGAATTGGGTTTGTGCGCTAATTTTATTAGCGCTGTCACTTAATGTTTTCGCCAATGAATCAACGAAAAGTAATCCGCTTAAGCCAACCGTTATCGTTCTATCCTGGGATGGTATGCGCTTCGATTTCCCGGACCGCGATAAATATCCTGGCTTACAACGATTAGAAAAAGAAGGTGTCCGTGCAAAATCATTGATCCCCGTTTATCCATCGAGTACCTTTCCAACTCACGTATCTATGGCAACAGGTGCGCTTCCCGGTGTACATGGCATCATGGACAATCAATTTTATGATCAACAAAAAGGCCATTATTCCTATAACGGTGATGCAATCTGGTTAGATGCAGAACCTGTCTGGATCAGCGCTGAACGCCAAGGTATTAAATCCGCAACATTCTTCTGGGTCAGTTCTGATACAGACTGGCAAGGTCAGGGTACCTCTTACCGTATTGCTCCTTTTGATGACGCTACAACTGAGGTCACCAAGGTAGATCAAATAATCAGCTGGATTGATTTACCAGAGTCCGAGCGACCCCAGCTCATCATGTCATATTGGCAGGGTGCCGATGATGTTGCTCACAGCAAGGGCCCCATGCATCCCGATGTCGACGCAAGAATTCATGAACAGGACAAACAACTCGTTCGTCTTCTGGACGCATTAGACAATCGAAATTTATGGGCTTCTACAACCCTTATAATAGTAAGTGATCACGGCATGTCAGAGGTCAATCAAGTGATTGATATCGATAGCATCATTAAGGAATCAGGCATTGAGGTCATCATAAGTGGGCGCAACGCGGTTAAGCATTTGTTTCTGGATAGTTCCAATAGCGATCGCTATGACAGCGATCAAAAATCTTTAATTGAACTCCTTTCAAAGGTGCCCAATATCAAGGTCTTTGCAAGGTCAGAACTGCCTGAATCTTTTAACTTTGTCCATCCGACAAGGACAGGAGACATCGTTGTTACCACTGAAGCACCTTACTTGTTGACAAAAAAGACCTTTATCTTAGAAGCGCAGAAACTCATTGCGCCGATAATGGGCTGGAAGGCAGGCGCTCATGGATATTCGGTGCATCATACGGAAATGCATTCCATATTCTTTGCCATGGGGCGAGGCGTCAATTCAGATTTGGATTTAGGTCACGTAAATCAATTACAAATTGCGCCGACCATAACTGACTTGTTGGGAATTGAACCCCCGCTTCATGCTACGGGTTCGCCCATACAATTAGATTAACTTACTCAAACAATCTCACGAGTTGCCCGAAAGCGAATATCAGGCCAGCGCTCTTCTGTCAAAGACAGATTGACCCGGGTGGGGGCAAGATAGGTTAAATGCCCTGAGCCATCAATGGCCAAGTTCATTTCTGCTTTTTTCTTAAAGTCAGCTAACATCTTTGGATCGTCACATTCTATCCAACGGGCCGTATAGACATTAACCGGAGCATAAGCACAGTCCACTTTGTACTCTCCCTTTAAACGAAAAGCCACAACGTCGAACTGCAAGACACCCACGGCACCGAGGATTAAATCAGTATTGTGCTGAGGCATAAAAACTTGGGTCGCACCTTCTTCAGACAATTGAGTCAGCCCCTGACGAAGTTGCTTGCTACGTAATGGATCTTTCAATTGCACACGACGAAAAAGTTCTGGTGCGAAATGTGGAATACCGAGATATCTAAACTCTTCGCCCGTTGTAAACGTATCACCAATTTGAATCGTGCCATGATTGTGAAGACCAATAATATCTCCTGACCAGGCATTTTCAGCTTGAGATCTTTCCCCCGCCAGGAAGGTAACAGCATCACTGACGCACACATCTTTACCGACTCGAATATTACGCATCTTCATGCCTTGGGTGTATTCACCAGAGCAAACCCGAAGAAATGCCATTCGATCTCGATGTTTAGGATCCATATTGGCCTGTATCTTAAATACGAAACCAGAGAAAGCTTCTTCATTTGCTTCTACGATCCGAGTATTTGATTCTCGATTCAGAGGTGCCGGTGCATATTCAACAAAACCGTCCAGCATTTGTGTCACACCAAAATTTCGTAGTGCTGTACCAAAGTATACAGGTGTTAACTCACCCGCTAGATAGGCATCAATATCAAACTCATGGCTTGCACCTTTGACCAATTCAATTTCCTCAGCAAATTCTTCAGCCATATCATCCAGAAACTCGATAGCTTCATCACTAGCCACCCCCTTTATAACCCGGGCATCACTTAACACTTCACTCTTGCCCGACTCAAAGACATGAATCTCATCATCATAAAGGTGATAGACACCTCTAAAATTCTTACCCATCCCAACGGGCCATGTGATTGGCGCGCATTTGATTTTGAGTACTGCTTCAACCTCGTCCATCACATCGATAGGATCACGGGTTTCACGGTCTAACTTATTAATGAAAGTGAGAATGGGCGTATCTCTGAGCCGACAGACTTCCATTAATTTGACAGTACGTTGCTCAACACCCTTTGCAGCATCAATCACCATTAAGACAGAATCCACGGCAGTGAGCGTACGATAAGTATCTTCAGAGAAATCTTCATGCCCTGGGGTATCCAAGAGATTGACAACACAGCCTTTGTAGGGAAATTGCATCACCGAGGTCGTGACAGAAATACCACGTTGTTTTTCTAACTCCATCCAATCAGATGTCGCAAATTTATCCGATTTTTTGGACTTTACCGTTCCCGCTGTTTGAATGGCCCGGCCCAATAACAACAATTTCTCCGTGATCGTCGTCTTGCCCGCATCGGGGTGAGAGATGATTGCAAACGTGCGGCGTTTATTGACTTCTTCTTGGATGCTCATGGTGATTCAGATAAATCGAAAAGTGGCGCATTATACCTCACAGACCAGATGACACTAGCCCGATGTCTGATTTATTAAAGATCAAATGATTTGTTTCTACAAACCCTAGAAGTTTGGAGTCAATTCACAGCAATATGAGCAACACCCAATTCGAAACCCAATTCGAGGAATTGATAAGCCAGCCTTATCGCGGTCATCTTATTGAGAGCTTGCAAGGAATTGGAACGTACTTGCATCAATCGATTCTGTAGATACTGTTGAATATGAGTTAAAAAATATGGACAAAGAGCGCTATCTCGCGGTAGTGCATACAAAGAACAACGGAGAGTCGAAGATACAAATTATAGCAATTACGCATTATAGTATGCAGTTCAGCCAGACTTTCATTTTGATGTATCATGACGATAAGCCCCAAGGAAGTATGAAGCAAGGGCAGATATGAGCTCAATGAGCATGTTAATTCGCATCCAGAATTGACCGATCCCTAGGACTGTTTTTTTATCTTTTTCGGAGCAGTTTTAAGCGGGTTTTGGTATTTTTGTCTAGTTTCTCGGTCGCACTAGAAAAAGCATTCGGGCTCAGTTGTTTAATATTTCGTTCAATAAAGCCCAATGCTTCACTTGGATAAACATTATAGATCTCTCGCAAGGTCCATCCAACTCCCTTTTGTACATAATAATCTTCATCATCAAGAAGCGTTTGTACAAACTGAATGAGTTCTTCGTAAGGTAATACACGACGGCGTTTACTGGCATATTCTATTAACCCGACGATGGATTGACGTCGCTGCCAGGGATTATCAGATCGATTCCACTTGTCGTAATACGGCAGAATCCAGGTGGCATTATCTTCCACAACCTGTGCATAGATCTTTGACAGATCATCACTATGCTCCCAACAATCGCAGCGCCTGATCCAATGTTTAATCTGGGCAAATTCAAATTTCAACAGTGTCTTGTGTTGATAGTAGTAAAGCGCTTGATGAGCGACTTCGTACCATTGCGTATTTCGCCAAATGTAGTCCCAGATATTAACGATTTCTTGTGCGGGTAATGCGTAAAACGAATATCCGGTTTTAGTGATCTTTCTTAACTGAGGAACCCTGATATATAAACGTCGAAACCCCATTGGTGTAATTTCTTCTGAGACCCCAAGACTAACAGTTTGTGTATGGGATTCCACTTCATCAAGGTAGTTTTTCAGATTCATTTTTCTACAAGTGCCTATCTCTATAGAGTGCTAGTGAGTGAGGTCATTGTAATCCTTTTCAGTTGTTCAATGTAAAAAGGCGTATTCACCGACTTCTGATGCAAAGAAGGAATCTCATGTGATTGCTCAACAATCTGGCCGTCTACCATAGTCTTTGAGATGAGGAAAATACAATTTCTCAAATTGACATTGATCGCCAAGGTAAATATTAAGACTCATGCATCAACTCCTTTGCAAATATGATCGCATCTTCTCGGCTTGATTTTCCGGGATAATAAGCATCTCTAACCCCCACTTCATTAAAGCCTAAGCTCTCATATAGCTTATAAGCAATCACATTAGAACTTCTGATTTCAAGAAATACCGTCGTGGCTTGACGACGTGCAGCAGCAGTGAGCATGTGTTCGACAAGAATACGTCCGTAACCTTTACCTTGATGCAGAGGGTGGATGCACACGTTCTGCAAATGCGATTCACCCGCAGCAATGGATAATATGCTGTGCCCTAAAATTTCATTATCAACTAGAAACAACCAGCACTCATGGCCCGCACGGATGCAATCGGTAAATATGCCCTGAGTCCAGGGGTGGGAATAAGACAAATTTTCGTTCTTCAACACAAAATGTAAATCTTCTATCTGCATCTTTCGAAAACGAATGTCTGCCATTGCTATTACACTTTTAAAAGGGGCAATAGTTTTTGCCACAGTTCAGCTTTAGCAATGGGAGTCTTAAGATAGTGTTCAATGCTCTCGACTAAGAGATACGTACCCTGAGTCTTTTCAGCTCGATACTCCGCCGTATCTGAACCAAATAAAATGAGGTTCTCACGAGATTGCTGGATCATTTCCCCGAGAATCAATCGTGCATCATCCGAGGTCTGTTGAATGTGTGGTGCAGACACCATTGGCCAATGTAGATCTCTTATTTTTGGAATTTTATGCTCCTTAGATAAGGCAAAAACAACGTCATCACACAATCGTCGAGCATCTACAGGTAAAGAATCTGCACCAATATCCAAAGATACCATTAAACTAATATGTTCATAATCAAGAAAACAGAAAAAGAAATTGGGAGGTTCCAAAGCAGTGGCTACTTTTTTTGGGAATGCTTTCTTATCGATATTCTTTGGTGCACTCTCTGCAATGGCGGCCGCATTAACACCAACATTAAGTTGTTTCTTAAGCAATTGCCGCACAGATTCAGCTGATTCACCCAAAGGTGTTGGAGCACTTTCTACTGGGCTATTTACCGGACTTTCTACTGAACTACGAAGTTCGACAGACTCGTCCACGCTCTCTTGTGCAACTTCGAGCTTCGCGGGTCGAAGAGAGAAGATAGCTATGTCCATTTCCTCTAAATACTGCCGGTGCAAGCTATCCATTGGCAGGCCCATTGTTTACCAAGGTATGCAAACGCATCAATGATTCTTGCATAGTCGTCGCAAGGAGCGTGCCGTCTTCAGCAAACATCAACCCTCTATTAAAGCCTCTGGCTGCACTTGATTGCGGTGCGTCCAAGGCATATAAAATCCATTGATCAGCCCGTGCCGGGGCATGAAACCACATTGCATGATCCAGACTGGCTGCCTGCATATCTTTACGATCAAATTTACCTCGATGCGGTAATCTCGAAGTTGAGAGTAGCAAATCATCAGACTGATAGGTTAGCAATGCTGCGTGTAACAGGCGATCATCTGAATCTATTTTGCCATTTGCTCTAAACCAACTATGTTGGTAAGGCGCAGTAGGTATTTCCTGCGAGCGTTCTTTATATTCCATATGATAAGTAATGAAGCGATCATTCTTCAATGCTTCGGTAATTTTATCATCTGAGGGGCGTTTAATTTTAGGCATATCTATCTGATGCTGAAGGCCTTCTTCAACAATTTGGAAGGAGACATCCATGCTAAATATTGCTTTTCCATGCTGTATGGCAGCAATTCTTCGCGTGGTAAACGAGCGGCCATCTCTAATTCGGTCTACCGAAAACAACACAGGAATTTTTGCATCTCCGGGGCGCATGAAATACCCACGTAATGAATGAGGGACTCGATCTTCATCAACCGTCCGACCAGCAGCGATGAGCCCCTGAGCCATAATCTGGCCACCATATAAGCGCCCGGTTTTTTTAGACGGATGGATCCCGCGATAAAGATTATCTTCTATCTTCTCAATATCGAGTATTTTAATAATTTCTTGTAGCAGAGGGTGCAACGGGCGCTCCAGCATGACACTTTAGTTTAGGACTATGATTAGATATGGTCAGAACTATAGTGTAATGGAATCGCCTTAATAGAATCAACGGGCAGATTCGAGAGTTGGTCTTTAGCCAGGCAGAAAATTGGCTCTTTTAACTTCACCTTTCATAGTGACATGATCAGCGTAAGTCGCCAGAATGTCCACTGCCGGAAGCGGCCTACTAAAATGATAGCCCTGAAGGTAATCAATCCCCATCATTGATAAACAATGGGCTTGATCTTCAGTCTCCACACCTTCGGCTACGATTTTCATACCAATGTCATTCGCAAGTAAAAGTACCGCTTTGATTAGCGCTTTACTCTTTTTCGAAGTTACAACATCATCTACGAAGCATTTATCAATCTTAATAATATCAAAGGGATATTTCTGTAAATAGGCAAGAGAGGAATAACCCGTTCCAAAATCGTCAAGAGATAACCGGAAGCCCAAATTTTTCAGTTCTTCCAACTTTCCTAGAACATAGTCCCCCTCATGAACAAACAATGACTCAGTAATCTCAAACTTGATCAAATTCGGATCCACCCCCACCTTAGATATGATTTTTTCAATATCGCGAATTAAGTCATCGTCATGAAACTGTAAGGGAGAGAGGTTAATCGCAAGGTCACGTTTTAAGCCATATGTCGCATTCCACGTAGTGATATCGGTGATAGAGGTTTCGATCATTTCCTTTCCCAACGCAATAATGAGACCGCTTCTTTCGGCTATCGGGATAAACTGATCTGGAAAAAACACTGGCTTACCAGCGGGACCAATCCAGCGCATTAGTGCTTCATAACCTGTATATTCTTCCAACCTTGGATCGTATATTGGCTGATAATAAGGCGTAAACTGGCGCTTTGAGATGCCATCTTGCATCATAGAATGGACTTTATAGAACTGAGAGTCCGTCTTATTCATTGAGATGTCATAGTAAACTGTACGATTACCACCGCGTATTTTGGCTCGTTGTAGGGCAATACAAACCCCCTGAATAGCGCCATCAATCACATCATGATCTTTTAACAAGCTCACACCGGTGCTTCGCGTTACGTGAACTTGGCTGCCATTCACATCGAAAGGCTCATCAAATAATTCATCACACAATCGCAATATTGTTTCTTCGTCACCTAATTGATCGACCAAACCAAAGAGGAGGTATTCGTCTCCGGTCCATTTGTATAGCCGCGTTTCATCTAGGTCCGCTCTCGTGATACGAAGACCAATCTCTCGCAGCAATGCATCACCTGCCTCAATACCCATCGACTCGTTTATGGGTTTGAAACAATCCAGACCAAACATGGCAATCCAGTGATCAGATAGATTTTCATACATTTTCGCGTCAACTCTAAACTGCTCACGATTAGGTAAGCCTGTTATTCGGTCAACGTAGGCAAGTCGAGACAACTCTTCCTTTAGCTGATTGGACAAAGCCAACTCTCTTAATAATTGATGGTTCATATCGTTGAGTTGACGCGCCTTATAGAAACTCATCATTTCAGACCCTATACGACCCATACAAAGATCAAGGATGGAGTTCGCTGCATGAACCCAAGAAAATGTCTCTTTAAATAAAACAACGATCATTCCAATTACATTATTGTCATGATCATAAGCGGGTTGTGCGATCATCCCGCTATAAGACCCTAAAGAACCATCCTCGGGAAATTTATTTCTCAAGCCATCACCTAGGACAATGGATTTACCTGCGGCTAAAATGGCATTGGCCGTCTCAGGTACATAAAACTCATAGTTGTCCCAAAACTCGCCATCATAATAATCGGCTATGGTCGTCCCATAATTTAACTCAAGATCAAAAGAAGCGGCGAAAACTCTATCTGCATGCAGGAGTCTCGTAAGCCGATGCGTCAATTGATTAAAGTAACTCTGCCCTTGCTGTGGTAATAAGGCATCCACATCATCATTCCAAGTTTTTTCCAAATGGCGTTGATAGTCTTTCTCACTATCAAAGCTCGATTGGGATATTTCTACAGACATTCAAACTTACCCGTATAATAAAATGGAAGATGTAAAGTAGATCGTGTAAAACAGTTCTTGTAATACAAACTCGCTCCTCTTAACTATAGCCGGGATTGTTAAGCTCGCTAGGTCACTTACGAACAAAAAAGCTAGCGTCTTTCAACTGAGGTGAAGTCGATCTTCTCTTAAGATAAACTAATGCGTCTTTAACGGTGCAGGATAAAGTTCATGCTCAAAGTCTCACTTATTTGCATCACGCTTATCAGCCCTATTTTGCTGATGCAGAACGCGCGAGCTGACCTCATCATTAGCAATGGCACCATCCACACAATGGATCCCAACCAGCCCATCGCTGAAGCCATTCTTACCAGAGACGACAAAATAATGTTTGTTGGAGGTCTAAAAGCCGCCAGAAAAATGGCATCTAAAAAAGCAGCGTTTCTTGATCTAAAAGGTGCAACCCTGACACCTGGATTTATTGAAGCCCATGGCCATATTATGGGCCTGGGTATGTCCAAATTAATACTCGACCTCACAACCGCAAAAAACTATGACGACGTCGTCGATCAAGTTGAAGCGGCTGTGGCAGATGCAGAGCCTGGAGAATGGATCCAAGGCAGAGGTTG
>JAESSY010000105.1 GCA_016763855.1 Pseudomonadales bacterium | reverse complement strand
TCGTGGTGTAAAATTCTGCTTCGGACTGAAGAACATTTCCGTTGACCTGCACGGTTGCTTTTGAAGCCTGGCTCATTGTGATATATCGTGGGACCGGCTTAGTAACTGCTTCTGCCAGTGATTGGATGTAGTTATCAAGGCCGTTATAGCAAATATCAATGAGCTCTGACTGCTCAACACTTTTGTAACCTAGGTCGTCACCATTTCTAAGTGAAGTTGCATTTTTGATGTAGAGACTCCCTTCATCAAATTTTTCCAGATGGTGATCCTGTCCCTTGATAAAACTATTGCACACCGCAGGGGATGCACCCGTCAAGTAGATTGCTAACCAAGAGAAACGGCGGAAGTTGCGCATAACGTCAAAATATCTTTTTGATCTGTAAGCACTGGTATTATGCTCGCTCTCCATTTTTGCCAACCCTTCCCAGAGGGCATCGGAAAATGAAAAGTTGTAGTGTACAGCGCAAATTGTTTGCATCGAACGGCCGTATCTAATACCGAGTCCATTTCGATAGGTTGTCTTCAGCTTGGCAAGGTTAGAGCTACCGTATTGCGCCAATGGAATCGGTGTCTCCCCTTGGAGGACGCAGGGCATACTAGATGACCACAAAATTTCTTCACCGATTTTGCTATACACGAAACGATGTATATCATTCAGGGTTTTTAGGGTTTCACCAATAGATTTTGATACCGGTGTAATGAGTTCTAGCTGCGCTTCGGAAAAGTCAGTCGTAATGGTTGGATGCGTTAGCTTTGAGCCAAGACTGGAAGGGTGACGGGTCGTGGCTAAATTACCCTTGGCATCTACCCTGAGGGTCTCTCGTTCAATTCCGCGGTTAAAAACGAAGGCTTCAGGTTTGAAATGGGTTTTTAGTCTAGCAATCAGATCGGAATGTTCAAGGCTCATGTAAGCTTTCTACGTATTTGCATTGTCAGAGTGGAAAATAACACCCCGGGGCTAATATTCGTAGTATTTATTACGGGTCTATTCTCATATCGCTTATTCCACAATCCTGAAAACGATAGCATGTTGTTTTAGAGCGAGTGTTACCGGTTTTTCTCTTTGAATTTGTGTATGAGGCGTCGGTCTTTTTTAGTTGGTCTTTTTTCTGAGGAGATATGCTGTCCAGCGGCTTTACGTTGTGCCGTAATAAGCGCTCTGGCCTCTATGCTCTCAGGGGTTTCATTATACATTCCAGCGGCTTCTGGTGCGCCTCGACGTTTCTCTGAGACGCCTGAAACAATGATAATTTTCTCATACCATCCTTGCCGTATGCGAATTTCGTCACCGGCACGAATGTCTTTTCCTGCTTTCCCTCGAACCCCATCGATGTGGACTTTGCCTCCATCTATCGCTTCTTTGGATTTTGCGCGGGTTTTGAAAAAGCGAGCGGCCCAAAGCCATTTATCTAGTCGGACTTTGTCCATACTTATATTTCTTTCTTTTCTTTGCGCGCCTTGGCAAGGTACCATCCGCTCTTCGCTCATGTGCTGAAAGAGATATCTTAGCTTGAATATGAATAATTTACTGGATGAGATTTCTCAGATCTGTCGCGAAGCAGGTGCTGCAATACTCGAAGTCTATGAAAAAGAAGATTTTGGCATAGAGATCAAAGCAGATGAGTCTCCCTTAACGGCTGCTGATCTGGCGGCGAATAAGATCATTATGTTAGGTCTCCAAAGGCTTGCGCCTGAAATCCCCATTCTTTCTGAGGAGTCCGATGCCATTTCCTATGATGTAAGGAAGTCTTGGGATAAATATTTCCTCGTCGATCCTCTTGATGGCACCAAAGAATTTATTAATCGCAATGGTGAATTTACGGTCAACATTGCCTTGATTGAAAATACCGTGGCAGTTTTAGGTGCTGTATACGTTCCCTGCAAAGACCTGCTCTATACTGGGTTAATAGGTGACAATTCTGCCTATGTGGAAATCGAAGGTGAAAAGAAACCCATCAATACAAGGCAGATTCAGAATGACGCAATTACCGTGGTTGCCAGCAGACGCCATGGTAGTGATACCATGCAACAGTGTATGGATGCGCTGAGCAAGCGATTTGAGGTGAGTACATAAGGCGTGGGTAGTTCCCTCAAATTTTGTCTAATTGCAGAGGGTAGAGCAGATCTATACCCTCGCCTAGCACCTACCTCAGAATGGGATACGGCGGCTGCACAGGCCGTTGTGGAGGCAGCTGGGGGCTTAGTGATTGATTCAGACTTTGAGCCACTTCGATACAACACCAAGGAAAATATACTCAACCCACATTTCTACGTACTAGCAGATCCAAGTTTTAATTGGAAAAGTGCTTTGAATGGATAGATGCAGTGTGGTGCTATGAGGTGCGGCGCGGTACGGTACTCTGAAAGGATAAGGAAAGAAGAAAAGTCAGGGTGGCAAGGCGTTATAGTTGGTCTCAGCTAGCCAAGCTTTATGCGCATCCATCCTGCCGAGGAGAACACTGTATATTCATACAGCTTGGCTAGCGAGGTGGACAAATATACCTAGTATTTCTGAGAAAAGGAAGGGTTGAAAAATGGAGGATCCTACACTAGTAATTGCTTGACTTTTAGGAATGTAATCTAAGGTTTTGATTCCCCAAAAGAAAACGAGTTTTGAATCCTGAGTGAAAATATTTCACTCACAATAAAGAATTAAAAATAATGAATTGGCATACCTTTTGTTTTTTTTGGCCAATTGAAGTTTTTTTACCATTAGGGATTGACCCGACAAGTAGGGGAAATGATAATGGTAGAAGCTTGATTTTTGGCAAGGACATTTTTGTTTAAACCTTGAATAGAAACAGGTCTCGTAAAAATTGAATTTAGCCCTCTGGCGAAGCCGGGTTAAGAGTCTAAACTCAATTGGGACAGCCTTTGTCTTAAGTCGCATACTGGAGTACCAGCGCTATGAGTAATACTCGAGAAGGAGATTTTGATTCCATATTGGATGATGACACTCTGGATGATGAATCTCAAAAGCTCGAAACCCTTAGAGTTTTATCTGAAACAGCTTCCAATGCTGAGGGTGGAAATGAAGAGAGTGACGAGGGTACGAGTGAAACTCGTATCAAAGGGCTTATCGAAAAAGGAAAAACTCAGGGGTATCTCACCTATGATCAATTGACCGAGTTTCTGCCCGCAAACGTTGTCGAATCTGATGAATTTGAAAGTATTGTCCAAATGTTCGAAGAAATGGACATAAGCGTTTATGAACATGCCCCAGATCCTAGCGATCTCAAAGATGCAACCAGTAACGAGAGTAATAACGAATCCGCATTACTTGTTTCTACCGAGTCGGTGCTCGGTAAAACAATGGATCCTGTGCGTATGTACATGCGAGAGATGGGAACGGTTCCGCTTTTGACCCGTCAGGGCGAGATAGTGATCGCCAAGCGTATTGAAGATGGTATAAGAGAAACCATGGCAATTTTGTCTCGTTATCCCGGTGTTGTTCCGAAAATCATTAGTAGTTACGAAAAAGTGCTAAATGATGAAGCAAGGATTGATCAGATTATCAGCGGTTTCCTAGATCGAGAGGATGTTATCCCTGATATGTCAGCAGTCGCGAAAGCAAAATCCTCAGGTAACTATAAGCAAGAAGATGACGAGGATGACAAAAAGGGAATAGATGAAGATCTGGCCCATACTCGCTTCAAAGGCATCCTCAAATACTATAAGAAATTACAAAAATTACGTGAAACCAAAGACAAAGATGATAAGGCAATACTCAAATGTCAGGATGCACTTGCTGAAGTATTTTCGTCTCTAAAATTAATTCCGGCGCAAATGGATCCTCTGTTGGATTTTGTTCGTTTTGATATGCAGCAAATCAGAGATCAGGAGAAAATCATCCGGGATCTGGTCGTGACGAAATCTAGAATGCCCAGAAGCGAGTTTATCTCGGGTTTTATTGGTAATGAAACCAATCCGAATTGGATTGATGAACTCATTTCAGCCAACGAAAGCTATTCTGAAAACTTAAAGCGCTATCGTGTCACCATCCGTCATGGGAATAAGATCATTATGCGGATATCCAAGCGTACAGGTCTTGAAATTTCAGAGATTAAGGATATTAACCGAAGATTATTTGTCGCCGTCGGTAATACCCGTTCTGCAAAAAGAGAGATGATAGACTTTTTCGTCATTAATTCCCCGGAATGCACCCATCCATAATGATACAGAAGACGAGTAGTCTTTATTGACCTTAAC
>JAESSY010000104.1 GCA_016763855.1 Pseudomonadales bacterium | reverse complement strand
ACAAAATGACACTTTCCGTCAAACTTTGCATGTAACCTGTACTTTCTGTTTTGTAAATCTCAACCAAAAGTAGTACTTTCCGGACAGGAACTAGCTAGTCTGGGGTAGATACAAGAACTACCCAAAAACAACAACTTTTGGCAACCTCCTAAATAGGCACTGTGTATTAAATTACATTCAATCATCAAGTTTTCATAGATGAACTCGGCAGGATAAATATTATTGGCGTGTATACCGCCTACTCTTGCCGCTGCGATCAATACGAGATCTGGCTTTTCGGATTAAAAAAATGCTCTTACTGCGGACTGGTCAAGCAGATCTACTTCGGCTCTGGTTCGAGTCACTATATCGGTAAAACCTTTTGTATGAAGCATACTTCAATATAGCGCTACCAACCATGCCTTGGTGACCAGAGAGGAATATCCTCATAATTTAGGTTTCACTTTGTTACGGGTAAGATACCTGTGTATGCTTATTCTACAGGTCAATTGAATTCGGAGAGTCAAATCCTTTCGAGATCAATATTGTTCGTTTACGGGCCTCTTTTAGATCGTGGACCATCATTTCATTTACCAATTCGTCAAGTGTCGTCGAAGGAAACCAACCCAATTCTTTCTTGGCTTTGCTAGGATCACCTAGAAGTGTTTCAACTTCTGCTGGGCGATAATAATTTGGATCAATTTTAACTATGACATCACCGGGCTTTACGACTAACTCCAAAGATCCATTAATTGCTGCAATAGTGCCGACTTCATCAATTCCGCTGCCAGTCCACTCGATAGTGATACCAAGCTCAGCCGCAGATTTATTGACAAACTCTCTGACAGATACCTGATGACCCGTTGCGATAACAAAATCCTGTGCTTCATCTTGCTGCAACATTAGCCATTGCATCTCGACATAGTCTTTAGCATGCCCCCAATCCCGTAATGAATCCATATTGCCAAGGTAGAGACATTTCTCTATACCCAACGCGATGTTAGCAATGGCCCTTGTGATTTTACGAGTAACAAAAGTTTCTCCCCGCCTCGGAGACTCATGGTTAAATAGGATGCCGTTGCAAGCATACATACCATAAGCTTCTCGATAGTTAACCGTTATCCAATAAGCGTACAATTTTGCAACACCATAGGGTGACCTAGGATGAAAAGGTGTCTTTTCAGTTTGGGGAGTTTCCTGAACCAAACCATAAAGCTCGGATGTCGAAGCCTGATAAAACCGCGTCCTTTTTTCCAGATTTAAAAACCTAATAGCTTCCAGCAATCTTAATGTACCCATCGCGTCGACATCAGCCGTATATTCTGGTGAATCAAAACTCACGGCCACATGGCTTTGTGCACCAAGATTGTAAACTTCGTCAGGTTTTACTTCGTTAAGTATTCGTGTGAGGTTTGAAGCGTCGGTAAGGTCACCGTGGTGCAAGGTCAAGTTCACCGCAGTGCCATCGTGACGATCTTGATATATGTGATCGATTCTGGCGGTATTGAATAACGAGGCGCGGCGTTTGATACCGTGTACGTGATAGCCTTTTTCCAACAGAAACTCTGCTAAGTAAGAGCCATCTTGACCAGTAATACCGGTTATAAGTGCTGTTTTTGTCAATGTTTTATTCTTCTTTGAGCGATTGCGAAAATTGACTATTATAGATTATTAAGATTGCAGTACACAGCCATATTAGGAAATACTCACTTACATTTTTTTCATTTATTAGCTGAGCCAGATAGGATTTAGTGAACATTGATGCACCCTTCTAATACAGCAGTGTTATCATTGACGCCTATATAACAGCATCCACAATACAATAATTAATTTATAGATGAAATCCATTCTTATCGTTGCACACAAATATCTAACCCAACCAGATGACGAGTTGGTTGTTTATCTAAACTCGCTCAGTTACAAGAAGGTAATGCACATCTGTCATAGCTTTTCTGATGCGACTGATAGGCGCAGCGTTTGTACGATTTACGAAGATGGCACCCAAGTTCAAAAAGTAACGACATCAGACTATATTGGTTGGCCTGAGTTACTCATTTATTTGAAGGAATTTTATTTCACGCTCAAATGGTGCCAACAGGCCAGTTCCTCCTTTGACTATTATATCGGAATGGACGGTTTGTGTGTTTTTTTTGGCAACATCCTTCGAATGTTTAAGTGCGTGAAAAGCACTGTTTTCTGGGCAATTGATTTTGTGCCCGACCAGCGCTTCGACAGCAATGTTAAAAGTGCCATTTATACTTATATTAATAAGCACGGTTATCGCAAGTCAGACCAAATGTGGGATCTAAGCCCGCGAATGGCCGAAGCAAGAGAGTATTTTGGCCATTGTGATGCATCTGTTTACAAACATCACGCGGTCGTCCCCTATGGTATGTGGCTAAAAAAGATTACCCATTACTCTTTTGAGAATTGTGAACGCTCCACTTTAGTGTTTATGGGTCATCTATTGGAGAAGCAAGGCGTACAGCTAGTCATCCAGGCAATCCCCACAATAATTGAATCAATACCCAATTTTACATTCAAAATTATCGGCGATGGCGCTTACCGTAAACAGCTTGAAGAAATTGTCAAGAATCTCGGCGTTCAAACCTACTGCCACTTCTATGGCAGAATTGATGACATACGTAAAATCGAACAAGAAATTGCGATAAGTGCGATTGCGATTGCAACCTATGTTTCATCACTCGACACATGGACCAAATATGCCGATCCAGGCAAAATTAAGTCTTACCTCGCTTGCGGAGTCCCTGTGATAACGACGGAATTGCCCTGGAATGCAAAAGAGATTGCACAAGCTAATTGCGGTAAAATTATCCAGGAAGACATAGAAATGATTTCTAAGGCTGTTGTTGAGCTACTCGACCCAACAAAAAATCAACAAATGAGGGAGAATGCACTGCAGTATGCCAAGGATTTTGATTACGAAAACATATTTAGAAGCGCACTCGAGAACCTGACAATTGAAAAGAAAAATACAATAACAATATGAATAACAATTCTCTAAAAAATATGGCCAAAACCATATTAAGCGGTTTCTCAATCATAGGTTTGGATTTATTAAAACTTCTGAATTCCATGAGGGGCTTTGTACCATACCTTAGCGACTATTCAAAAATCAAAGCGCAACTTACTGAAATGGAAAACGATTTCCCATTGGCGAGATCATTCCCTTGCCTTACAGATCGATACGAAACCAACGGAGAATTAGAAAAGCACTACTTTCATCAAGACCTATTTGTAGCACAAAGGATTCTGCAAGGTTCACCCAACCGTCATATTGATATTGGCTCTAGAGTTGACGGCTTTGTCGCACATGTTGCTGTTTCCAGAAAAATAGAAGTTTTGGACATTCGGCCTATGCCTTTCTCAGCGGATAACATCGAATTTTTGCAATGCGATTTGATGAATAGAATTCCATCATCCCTAACAGAATGTTGTGATTCTCTATCTTGTTTACATGCGCTCGAACACTTTGGCCTTGGAAGATACGGTGATCCGATTGACGTTAATGGTCATTTAGTCGGGTTCAAAAATTTATCTTCTATGCTTACTTCGGGAGGCACACTCTATATCTCTGTTCCTATAGGAGAACAACGAATAGAATTCAACGCACATCGAGTTTTTTCCATTCATTATCTACTCAATATGTTTGATGATAATTTTTCTTTAAAGCAATTCAGCTATATTAACGATGAAGGAAACCTCCTCAAAGAAGTCGCGTTATCTGACGAAATCATCCAAAGGAATGCAGGTTGCTGGTACGGTTGCGGGATTTTTGAACTTACCAAGAACTAGCAACTAACAACTAACAACTTCTTTTACATTTCAACGATAAAGCAGATCGAGGGCCAAATTATCACTGATCTACAAGGAAAACGAATACTGGTCACAGGTGGCGCAGGTTTCATTGGCCGACATTTAGTCAACAGACTGGTGGATATGGGTAATGCCGTAACCATCGTTGACGATCTATCAACTGGGTCTTTGAAGAACGTTCACCCTAAAGCAGGGTTCCATCAAAACTGCACGACAGACAGGGGTGCCATAACAAAAATATTTGAAAAAGTAAAACCGGAGTATATATTTCAACTTGCTGCAAATACGAACGTTCCTCGTTCTGTAGAAGATCCTATATACGATTTTAAGACATTGCACGGGGCACTAAATGTCATCGATTGCTGCAGAGACGCAAGAGTGAAAAAATTCATCTACATTTCATCAGGATTTATTTACGGCAATACGGGCAATAGGCCGATCAAGGAAACAGAGCCATTTATCCCATTATCTCCTTACGGTATTACAAAAAAAACAGTAGAACATTATTTGTCCTTTTACAAAGAAGTATACAGTCTTGAATATGTAGTAATTCGCCCAGCAACGATATACGGACCAGGGCAGCACGGTGGTGCTTTAGCTGATTACGTACGCAAGTTATCCGCAAACCAACAAGCCGAAATGTATGGTGATGGCGAAAAAACCAGAGATTACGTTTTTGTTTCTGATGCTGTCGATGCCTTCATCACAATAGCAGAACCATTACCATATAAATTTGGACCCATATTCAACCTAGGCACTGGAATAGAAACAACCTTGAATGAATTATATGCCACTATTGGGCATATCCTAAATAAGAATCCTGATCCAATATATTTTCCAGAACGGTCGGGAGAGTTGGAAAAGTATTCTTTAGATTCTTCCAAACTGAGACAAGCATACGGATGGAAACCCAACGTTTCACTGAAAGATGGACTACGATTAACACTACAACACGGCGGACATATCTAAGAATATGAAAGTACTTTATTTTTTCCCCAGTGAAGAATCTGTATATGCCGCTAGATTTATATACGAAGGATACAAAAATGCCTTTGAAGATATCGGACATGAATTTAGAACATGTACCTCGAACGATAATTTGGGATCATTCTTGAATGCATTTGAACCCGATATTTTCATGTACGGACTTAATGCTTATTACTTAAAGTTTATCGATCTACAGATCTTAAAACAGCATCGAGACAAGGGTTTGATTGTTTTCTGCCAAATAGGCGCTTGGAATAGAAGCTGGTCAAATACTGTTGACCGAATGAGCGGGGCATTAAAAGACAGAACCGAACACGTCTCATTGATCAAGAACGGTTTAGCAGGAGATATTTTTTGGCACTGGTTTGAGCAAGACGAACCGCTCATGGATGGGTTTACAGAGGAAACTGGATATGCCTTTTCAACTATCCATTTAGCAGCGGACAAAACGAAATACTATCCAGAGTTTGATGAAAATATGGAATGTGACGTTTGTTATGTCGGCAGCTACCTGCCCATGAAAAGAGCTTTTCTTGACTTGCACATTGCGCCACTGAAGAAGAAATTGGATGTAAAGGTATTTGGAAGCGATTGGACTCTAAGTGATAGAATTCTCGGTTACGTACAAAAAGTAGGGCAATATTTCAATATCAATCCGCTTAAGAAAGTTCGCTCCCTTAAACTTTCATTAGATGATGAACGTCGACTCTACACGTCAGCCACTATTTGCTTAAACGTCCACGAGGAGCAAGTCAGAGTTAGAAATTGTGAAATGAACGAAAGGACCTTTAAAATAATCGCTTGTGGGGGCTTTCAAATATCAGATAATATGCGCTTGATTCGAAGATTCTTTGATGAAGACGAACTCGTCATCGCTGAAGATACTGAGGACTGGTTTAAGAAAATCGAGTACTTCATACAAAATCCCGATGCGCGACTACCTTATATCGAAGCAGGTAAACGCAAGGTGCTAGAGCATCATACTTATCACAATCGAGTTACGCAAATATGCGACTTGTCAGACGGTTTTCATAAAAACAAAAAACAGAACATATAGCTTTTCAATACTATGAACATCAAGGGTATCTAACATTAAGATCTTCATACTGGGTGGATCCGGATTTATCGGGAAACAACTAACTCGCCTTTTCTACGGACAAGGGCATCACGTGAGCTCCTTGTCACGATCCCCTTTACCTTCACTTGGCTCAAGACATCAACATTACGCTGTAGACTTGGAAAAAAATCATGATGCTTTTTCTGCCATTCTAAACAGTGACTACATTTTTCATGCAGCAAGCAGTACAACACCAGGGAGCACACAGCTTAGTCCCAAACAGGAAGCCAGCATTAATATATACCCCATACTAAATTTGTTAGCTCACTTACAAAACTCAAGATCCACTCTGGTATTTATTTCCTCTGGCGGGGGAGTTTATGATACCGATCAAGCACCTCCTTATAACGAATTATCCTTGACCGGATCAAAATCTTATTATGGTGCAGGAAAACTCGCTATTGAAAATTTTCTTTTTTCCTACAACAAGCAAACTTCAAATCCCGTCGTTGTACTTAGACCTTCTAATATTTACGGCCCTGGACAGAAGCAGAAAATGAAATTTGGACTTGTCCCGAAACTTTTGGCACACAGTCTAAACCAAGAAAACGTTGAAATCTGGGGCGATGGCGCTGCGGTACGGGATTATCTCTATATAGATGATTTTCTATTGCTATGCAGCCAAGTAATCAGCACACCATTTGACTCTAGTCGGGTTCACACATTCAATGTAGGCAAAGGGCAAGGGCATTCCATATTGGATCTGTGCTCAGAAGTTGAGAGAGTCACAAACAACAAAATCAACATTGAATTCTGTGAGGCGCGAGGCGTCGACGCACGATCAATTGTTTTGGATTGTACAAAGGCTAGAGATGAACTCAACTGGATCGCTGAAACGGACCTACCTTCTGGATTGTCAGCTACTTGGTCGTGGTTTCAGCAATAAGTGATCATTTCTCGCCGATGGAATCCGCCTTGAATAGTGTAATTGTTTCTAGAAAAAAACCAATGAACAAAGCAAAATAACTCGCCACCGCCAATCTCTCCGCAATAGTTTCGTTACCCCAACCATGAGCAAGCATCGTAAAAAGAAACCCTATTAAACAAGAAGCGAAGAAAAGATTTCCCACTCCCTCGTAAATTGAAGTTGCTAGCCTAGGGAAATATTTCCTAAATGGTTCCTCGAGTATCAACAAGCTGCTTCTAAAAATGAATACAATCGCCAAGTCAGCGAGCGTAATATAAGCATTGCCATTGATTGCAACTGTTACGGACATACCTAATTTGAAAAACGTAAACATTACAATTAACCAAAAAATTAAAGTAATCCATCGGCGATTCAGCGCTACCATGTGGCTAAAGTAACGCCATAAATCAAATGAATATAGATATCCCAAAGCCGCCAAAGGCATAAATCCTAGCAAATAAAGTTTGCTTGAGATATAAAGTCCAACAAACCATATCCCACAACTCAATGACATTAAGGTAATTGCGTTAAACAGGTGAAAGCTCGAATGATTCATTCTACTTTCATAGACAGGTTGCCAACCCTTTCGATGATGATAGGAACCCAAGCTGACAAGTAACGCGCTTGCCAGAATAATAAACCCATCCAAATCTAGCCCAATAATCCCAGCATACAATGACCCGAAGACAAGCGATGTAAACCCAAGCATCAAATTAAATATCTGGAACGGAGATTGATCAATTTTTTCAATAAGCCCTCTCCGAAAACCCGCTCTCACTTTCAATTGCACGGCTGAAAATACGAGGTAAAAGAACAGAATTAGTTTTCTTCTCCATCGAAAGAAAACCAACGCTACAAAACTGATAAATAGACACAAACCAAATAATATCCACGGAAAGAATAAACGATAGTTACTACTCTCTGTATCACTCATTTTTTGTTTCTTTTCGAGCGCATGAGTAGAAACCAAATTAACTGCATCTAGCTCCGCTATTGCTGATTTTAGCGGCTCAATGTTCCCTCTACCCCTGGCCAACGAATAAATTTCTGAAGAATTCATACCGAGCACAATATGATTCAGCAGCCCTTTTCTAATATCAAGTTTAGCTCTTTTAAATTCACCAAAGACAGGCCTTCCTTCCAAGAACATTAAGGCCTGAAGTCGCAATTCATCCCGTGCGGACAACATGGCAAAGCCTTCGATCGAATAATTAAAATCGATTATTGCTGGCTTGACATTTTCTGCTGAACTTGGCCAATCTAAAAACCAGTCAATAGAAACTAGCTTACCCATGTTTCTCCCATGGTGCTCAGTATCGATTAATTTTGATATCGGTATCCTCACCTCTCCTTCTTCATAAATTCCACACATCTGATAGTCAAAACTGCCATTTTCCCAATGAGCCACCAACCTAATTGCGCAACTAGCCCTGAAATCCTCATGGGTAGGGAATTTATATTTTAGGTTTATACCCTGAACCCAATCAATCTTCGGTTCAAATACGCTTTCAAATTGGAGCTTCGATTCTCTCGAATTTGCGATCCAATTTATCCTGCCAGCTTGACCGTAAAATCGATCTGTATTTTTATTTTTACTTACAGGAATAGGCTTAAATAGTTTATACGTGGGTAGAGGGGATAACTCAGCTGCTTGATAGGTGATCGCTCGGGGAGAAAAAAGAAGGAGATCTCGTAATGCCAAAATGGAGGCTGAACTTGTGGGGATCAATTCTATTTCAATACTTTTTATATCCGTGACAGTATCAACTAACGTCATGGCCTGATTAAAAACAATTTTTCGATCAATAACACCTCCATCTACTGTGTGAATAAAGAGATTTGCACTTTTAATTTGCCCTACACCATATTCCAATCCAAAGAAAAAATTCGTATCAGCATCAATTCTTTTTTCTACTGGCCATAAAATTCCAACTCCGCCATCTAGCCCGCCTAACATTAACAAGCCATCATCAACTTTTGCAGACAGCGGAATTTGGGCAGGAACTTTCCCACGTTTACGCAACTTATAAATCAACGTACCGGTCGAAGACATAAGACTACGCTCAATTAGAACTTCATTATTTACATTTTTTATCTTATCGGGTTCAGTCGGAATACCAACAGTGCTGAAAGGAAAATAATCCAAAATCCCTGGCACTCGAACCTCACCGTAAACATTATTAGCTGATTTTTCTAATCTTCTTTGCCAAGAATTTATAGTTTTCACATAGGCAGGAACTTCATGCTTGTATCGATTTACTAGCGATACCTTTTCAACTTGTATAGCACAACTATCATTTCTAAATGGTGGAACCAAATAAACCCGTATCTCATCAAGATCTAACACGCCCCCTCGAATTATTTCCGCCGTATCGACTTCTAAACTGAACCTATCCGAAGAGAGCGTTCTATAGGTTGATGACAAAGGCATTCTAGCGGAATTTGAAAATTCTCCAGTCTCTGGAATTGCAGTCAAGGTACTGACAACAACTCGCTTATTTTCATCTACTAAATTCTCATCTATCCCCCAAAATTCAATTGCCTTTAGAGGGTTATTCCTAACGACTTCATATGCTTTCCCAGGGATAAACAAGAATATTTCCTGTAAATAGAACTGATAAGAGTCAGGATTTATTTCATACTGAGCCCATTGCAGCGGAAAGGTTCGCTGTATGGCCATCCGTATGTCAAGAAGCACACCAACTCGCCCGTCAGGTAAAACTGACACCTTGGGTTTCATACCTAGATCAAGTAAGTCACCCGGCGCATAATTATCTTCGAGACTCACTGTGATGTTAATGTTTTCGAAATCACTATCGTTATCCAAGACAACAAATATTTTCTCTATCATACCTAAGGGTTGGTGGAACCTTCTTTGTAGTACTGTATTATCTAAATCTTGTGAATAGCGCCAAAATTGATCTCCTTTAAATCCAAACATACGCGATGCGAGATATGCGTAATCTTTACTGAGCCATTGGGTACTTTTGCTAATTAGCACTGAATCAACAACGGTACTATCAAGTGCATTCTCAGTGCTCGCTGTCAACTTATAGGTTCTACCATTATTGTTGGGCTTACCTATCATTTCAATTTCCACGTGTTGACTACAGCTTGGGATATCACCGATAGATTTGTATTCAAAAATGACATGATCATAATCAAAAATATGGCTGACCGATCTATCACCGCCTCCCGCTGGTTCTTGCTCTCTAAATCTCAGCTCCAATGGTTTCCTTGAACTGTTTTTGTCATTCTCCCAGAAATACAAATTCTTACTACCCCACCACCCATCTTCATTAACAGGGTCTCCATTCTTAGGGTTCACGACATAGAGATCTCTCGACACGGTAGAAGTGAGAGGAAGCATCTTGTATAACAAGTTTGCCTCAACTTCAAAGTTTTCCTTTAGATAATCAATTTCAATTATTTTTAAATCAGATTTTCGAGTTCTATTGGTTAGGCTCTTTGATTCATGTGACTCATAAAGTCGGTAGGTTTCTTGTTGAATTATTTCGGCTGCTTCAGAATGACCTGCGCTAATACAAGCGATCGACAAAAAAAACAGAATTGGATTGTAGAGCCATAGTGGCTTATAACAAGCATTAATATTCACAGGTTTTCTCCAATCCTTTTCAAAATAATGAAGTCATCTGCCTCATAAACTATTGAATAATATTTCTTAACTTTTTCGACCAAATGTCTAAAATCGTTTTCTATCTTTTTATCAAGACATTTCTCGTAAACCCACGTACATCCTCTGTCCAATATGAAAGGAGGTCTCTTCAAATCTAAAACAACGTAACCCACATAGATGTATTGGATAACATCAGGTGTAACGACACCGGTATCGAGATATTTTAAAAACCCATCACGAGGACGTTTTGAGTAATCGATATATTCATACGCATTTAAAGTTCCCTGCGGAAAGGGGACATAAATATCTCGATTTGCTAAGTAACTTGAGTTGATGTTGTTTTGTATCGATACCGCGGACATTGCAGGCACATAGTGCCGAATTGCTTTCTTCATCATTACCTGTCGATCAGAAGGCAAATAGGCATTGTAATTGAAGACCCAAACTTTATCAGACCAGAATAAACGAGATATCGGAGACGGTGAAAGCGCTATATGCCCAAATGCTACCCATATACCTACACATGCATTGAACATCATTTTTCTTTTTGCTTCGGTCTTCAGCAACGACAATCGTGAAAGCATCTTCTCCCATAAACTATATGCTATCGGCAAACCATATATAAATGAAAATACAACAGGAATAACTAATCCTGCAGTATAGTGCGTATTGTAATCATAATAATTAGGGAGATGAGAAATAAGAGAAATCCCGAGTATTGGCAAAGCAGGTATAAGAAGGATTGGGCGAAGTAATGGAATAAAAGCAAACGAGCCGAAAATAACAACGAGATAGACCAACTTACCAGGTGTAGTGAAGATATCCATCACTACTATATGCGGACTTAGCATTATCGTTTTTAGAATAGACATTAAGCTATCACCTAACCATCCAAATGCACTCCCACTAATGGGCACCCAATCAACTGGCGCAAAATAGACCAACACCGTTTTAATAGAAAACAGAAAGTAACTAATGCCAAATACAAAGAGCCAAATGCCCCCTGCATACAATCTTCGTTTTGTACTATGATCAATTTCTGTTTTCCACAGGAGCTTCGGATTGAAAGCAAGCAAGATAAGTAAAGCCCCACACGCTGCTGCTTGCAAAGCAAATGGCTCTTTGACAAAAATAAGGGCTGTGCCACATAAAACCGAAAAAACAATGCGCTTATCAATAATCCCGATGTAAAAACCCAACAATAAAGGCACTGCTAAGTGATCGAAGTGAAAATCAAAAAGTGCTAATGCCCATACAGGATAATACAGAAGGTAGGACATGGCGGCATAGGTTCCTACATGCCGATAAAACCAATAGCAAGGTAGAAGTAGCAAAAATGATTGACTAAATATTAGAACGTAAGCTTTGTAGCCGATTGGGAAAAAACTTAAAATGATACTATATGGAAAAAGGAACAATTGAACATGGCCAGTAAATCCGAACTGATATCCTTTATTCTGACCCAACTTGTAAAATAGGTTTTCAAAAAGTCCCAGATCAAATAAATTCGTATGCAATGTATAAATCTTAATAACAGGCAACAACATTAGTGAAAATGCGAGACCTAACAGCAAAATTTTCGAAATTCTAACCAACTACCTTTCACCTCAAATAGGGAAGAAATTATCCAACTTTTTGAGTTATTACTCTGCGCTTTACCAACCCTAGTAAAATGGTAGTAAAGCAAACTAGAACAACAAAAAGAGAAACTACCACCCCAAATGTAAAGAAAGCTTGGGGCCTAAAATAAAGAATGAAATTACCTTTTTCAGAATGACTGCCATTAGAAAGAGGTGCTGGGGCTATCACCCATTCATTAGCATAGCTATCCACCAAATAATGACTCCCTTCATCCAACGCTGGCACCATAAAAAGAAATTTCAAATCTTCCCAAAATAAATTGTTTTTTTTGTGAACAGCCTCCAGCCCATAATTTGAATCATTTAACTCTCCCCTCTCTGAATCATCATGATATAGCCGCCATCCAGAATGAAACCTTTGGGCAAACTTGATATTCCTCACATCCTGCATGTCATTCACTGTTATTTTATACTTTGTATCTGAAACAGCGGAATAACTAATGTAATTGCCACTAATAATCGCTTGATTGTTCCTTACCTCATACAACGAAAAGAACTCATTCTGTTCACGCATTATGTAGTTCTCATTGCCGGCAAAGTATTTATCAACTAACTGCCATGAAACGATCATCTGATTTTTTCTCAAAATATCAATTCGATCTTTATTAATCATGACATATTTCACACCCATGCTTTTGATCGCTACATCAGAAGCGGCATCGAAGGGGGTTGTTTGATAATAGAAATCCAACGAGTTACCTAGATCAGGATACTGCTTATCTAGTTGGTTGGAATATCGATTAGTAATAAGTGGTGCACCTGTAAAATAATCAAGAAAGTACATCGAAGTATTTGAAAAATAAGAGCTATCATTAGCAACCCACCCATAGGATTCATAAGGAACATGGGGAAGTGAAAGCGTAACGGCTTCGTTATCGTACCGAAAGTACTTTTCATTAGCTTCATAATATTCTTCCGGTATCTTCAACCTAACTGCAAGGCCATCCAATGTGCCGGAAAACATTATATTGAAGGAACTAAAATTGAGCACAATAAGTATAAACGACAGTAATGACTTGTGTTTAAACCGCGTGTTTTTAAAAAGACTTCCTAATAACAAAATAATCACGACGACAACAACGATGTAAAAACGGTTGAACGATCTTAAAAACGCAAAACCCGGAATATTGTCATAAGCCCAAGACCACAAAGAGCCCGTCACTACTGAATTTGGTCCTAAAGTCATATTAAAGAAAAACAAATACATAAAAAGGCAAAACAGCAAAAGTATCCGACTCGACTTCTGAATTTCTTTGAGCCCAATGGTCATGAACATTACGACTATCAACGACAAAGTAAAATAGTTAAATACCAATTGTTTTTTATTATGAACAATCTCAAATAGTTCCCGATCCATATTCAGAGGGTAATTCAGCATATTGAAGAGATTTCTGTAATTGATGGTGTAAAGGTAGCCGGCATATGCGGATTCTCCGCTGGACATGTGTATTTCAGACACAGAAGTAGCCAAAAAGGTATATACAAATGGTATTACCCAGTAAGACTGAATTATGATCATGCCGAACAACAACAAGACTACATATCTAAGCTTGATACGCTGTTGAGCGAAAATGAAAAGTAAAAACACCAATGCATACAAAAAACTAATAAAAAACATCAAGGGATGGTGAATCAGTAACGCAGCTAAAACAAACATAACCCCCTTTAACAGAGAAACTTCTTCATCATAAATTCGCCATAATATGTAGACTTGCAATAGAAAACCCGCAAGTGAATAGAAGTAACTAACAGGCCAAATTATCAATTGCTCTAAGATAAAATTATTGAATATGATAAAAAAACCGGAAAAATAAGCAAACATCACATTACCCGAAACCCTTCTTGCTAGAGCGAATACAGCTAAACAACATACATATATCGGCATAAAATACAAAGTAAAAGCTTGGTAGGAATCACCATTGGGAAAGTCAAATAAAAATTCTGTCAATATATTTGGCAGATATAGAAATGCCACGAAACTCTGAGCTATAAAGGGATACCCTAAATCCCCACGATGCCAGGTCGTTAGAAAGTTGAAGTCACTAGAGGGCCAAGCATAAACTCCATCGTTATAGTTCAAAACTCCTTCTTGAAAAGGATGAACCCCATAAGAAATCAAGACCATAAAAAGCAAATAGACAAACATTGGGACCAAAAATGTTTGGTTCGATTTCCGTTCTATCATGAGAAATATATTCAACGAATAACTCCTGTCTCATTCTTCACCGGATAAGAATTCATCTATATACCCATCCGAATTTTATATGCCAAAATAGATTCAGAATAACGAACCCTATTATCCATCAATCGGACCAATTTGTCTTAATAACTAAGTTTCAAAAAATGCATGTCAAAAAGCAACATCTCTCTGTATTGACGATTCAGTTCTTCTTCCGCCTACTTGCTTTCAAATAGTACTGATAAAACAAATACCCATAACCCATAACAGCAAGACTAGTGCTACAAACTCCAATAATCATCACAATCATCCAAAGCTCATCATGCCAAAGGTAAATGGCAAATATTTGAATTGGGGCCATACATAAAAACAGCCAAGTGAAAAGCACTCTTCCTTGAGCAATCAGGAAATATTCAGCAACCATCGTTAAGGCCATAGGGAAAATAGCAAAGCCATACCAACGCAATAACTCTCCTGCGCCTTCATATTCTTGACCAAATAGCATGTCAACCAGTAGATCCGCAGTGAGCCAATAAAATATTGCAGCAGCACCGCACAATACTGCAGTCACAGCCGCTGATTGTACCAATATATGAGCACTACTTTCATTTTTAGCGCGATTCTCTGCTACAAAGGGAAACAGGGCCATAACAAGGCCGCTAGGCAAATATAAAACTGCCTTTCCTAACACTGATGCAGCTGCATACAATCCCGCCTCCTCTGCGGTAAAATAATGGTTAACCAAAACCATATCCAACTGGGTCATTACTGAGAACGCTACATTCGCTATCAGAACAGGTAAAATGTAGCTATAAGGGAATTTCCCCGCTGCCTGCTCACTTTGTTCCGTCTCCGGATAGTAATTAATAATCCGCGAAACACCAAAAAGCCAAACCAATATCGAAGACAGAAGCACGCCAATAAGGGCACCGCTAACACCGAATCCCCAATAAATCAGCAATAGGCTAAAAACAAATTTAAGTGTAACACTCAATGTTACGCTTCCACATAACCAACCAAATCGTTGTGAACCTTGAAAAAAAGCATTGTTGATTTGAAAAAATGCACCAAAGGCAACTATGAAGAAAAAGATCCAAACCGAAGACTCCGTGGGGGACTTAACATAGCTTTGAAGGTCTTCAGAATAGACTAGAAAAATCAACCCGCACAATATACCGGACATCAATACAATAAAGTGAGCATTACGGTAGAGAATATTTAGAGATCTAAATCCACTATATGCTCTCAATGTTGAGACACGCTTAGAAATGATATTGAACATAGCCCCAAGCGGAGAGCTACAGAACATCGATAGAGCCATAATCGTGCTAGACAGTGCAAATTCTGCAGGCTCCAACATCCGACCTACCACAATTTGATATACGTATTGTAATACGCCAGTCAGTATATTGGCTGACGTGAGCAAAACACCTGCGCGCAGCAAGTGACTTTCACTGATATTTTTCTGGTATCGCTTTAACATGGGTGAACCGGTAGAAATAGCAACAATGGGTCGGATTACCTACATACAGAGGACAAAGCAAGCTAACAATTCTACCCTATCTCCGCCAACTTTTTTATTTTATCAATAAAAACTTCTCTACTAAACAGGTTCGCCCTTTTCTCACAATTAGAGCGCATTGAAAGTGCTTTCAGCGGAGTCATTTCCTGAACCAAATTTACTAAATCCCACACTTCAGGTTCTGCCGGCAACAATAGTCCTGTGATATCAGGCAAGATTGTTTCCAACATACCGCCTTCGGAAACTCCAATAACCGGCTTACCCGCCGCCATGGATTCAACGGGAGACATCCCAAAGTCTTCATCTTTGGGAATATAGATTGTCGCAAGACAATTAGAAATCAAATCAATCAGATCAACTTCCTCCAACCAACCTGTAAAGGTAATATTCTTCGCCTCTGAAGCCAATTTTTTCAGAGATTCCAGATCGCTACCCCCAGAAGCAACAATCAACTTTTTGTCAGGCATTTTTACAAATGCTTCTACGATAAGCGCTACTCGCTTAAACGATTCGACTCTAGAGGTCGATAAATAGTAATCGCCTTGTGTTTTAAAACTCTGTTTCTCAATATCAACAGGCGGATAAACTACGACGGAGTCACAACCTATATATTTTTTTAAGCGGCTCTGGGTATTGTGCGAATTACATATGACCAAGTCCATCTTTGTTATTGCTGATTCATAGAACCTCCTCACATACCATGTTAAAAAGAGAAATAAGGGATACTGCCACCATGCAGCCCTTTTTTTGTAATACTCTCTTAGATCGTAGGCAAATCTGGGTATGGTATGGCAGTATAAATACTTTCTTCCTCTTGTCTGATTGTGTACGGCTGCAACTGTATTTGAACCGCTATATATCACCCAATCATAGCTATCCAGAAATCTGGCTTTAGTCCAAAAATTATATAAACCCTTTATACTCAGCCACCCTGAAATTGTCGTAATTTTACCTATCGTTCTGAGATTCACTCCCAGAGAATCCAATTCTTCTTTAAATGCAGCCGAAGAATATTCAACACAAAGATCAGCATTGGGTAAGTGTTTACATAAATTCAATGTGACCGCCTCTGCCCCACCTTTAACTAAGAAAAAATCATAAAACACTATTCCTTTTTCTTGATCACGTCGACTAATCAATGGTTGCACTACCTTTCTCCAGATTAAACTTAGGTTGCCTAATCCAAACTATCATTGCTATAACCAAGCCTAGAAACAGTACACCCTCTGTGACAAGTGTTGCCCAAGCCGCCCCGCTCGCTCCGTATTCTGGTATTAGCACATAGTTCAATATCAAATTGACTACCATTGCTGCTAATGCCATCAGGCCATAAAATTTTTCTTTATTCAGCGCGATTGCACCTTGAGTCAAAATCGAATTTGGTAATATAAAGATTAAAGACAACAACAAAAGGTTAATTAAATCAGTTGCTCCAGTAAAACTTCCGCCAAAGCTAATCAACACTATCTGCTCACTAAATAACCTGCCTACACCCACAATTAGAATCGCAACGCCTGTTGTTACCAAAAATAGAGGCAATAGTAATTTCCCAAATTTCCTTAAATCATTCCATTCTAGGCGCAATGCGCGAAATGCAATCTGGGCAACGGGTGCCATCAACAAAATAATACCCTCCAAAATACGATATGCTGCCGCATACTCACCCACTATCTTTTCGTCAGGCTGGAGTATACGTAACATAATGATATCGCTTCTGAAATAGATCACTGTAGCCATGTCGATAACCATGAACCAAAGTCCCACTTGCCATAACTTCTTGTTAATCTTTAGTCTTGGCATACGCCTAAGGGCAATTGCCATAGGCAGGAAAAGACAAATCCCTAGACCTAAGAACCAAGCACCGAAATAGGATTCAACTGATTCAAATTGGCTTACAAAACCCAAAATAAGAATTGCTGTGATTGTCCGTACCGACACTTGCCATTTTGCGTCCATTTCGAAATTAGCTTTTGCTTTTAGATCACTTGAATTGAAAACCACAATGGTCGCAAGAAACATGCATAGCAAAGCTAATATGTATAACATCTTATTCGAAAAGGGTAGTACAAGGATTAAGAACAGGCCTAAGATCGTCGCAGTTACTGCATGCCCAAGTGCTTTAGGCATTAGTTCCTCACCGTTATTTTCTCTTGTCGAAACAGCTCTTATTCCTTCACGAAATAAGACAGTCCTATAACCCGCATCAATTGCGATCGCATATATGGTTACTATGCTCAGCACAAAGCTGAGGATACCAAATTGGCTAGGTCCTAAGACACGACCCAAATAAACAATTAGGCCAAATGACAGTGCAGCAACGTAGATAGTTGCAGACCATTGCCATAAAAGTGATTTAGTGTAATTCATGTATTATTGCTGAGTACAAATTGGCTCTGAATCAATTTGGGTTAGGGAAGAATACAGTACGTAGCAATTAAAAAGAACCACTAGAAATACCATCCTATAAGAATTAACAAAATCCCAATTGTATGATTAGGGATATCTATTTGAGCGTCTCGGACTGTCCGAGAAACTCACTAACCTTACTCTTACTCGCTCTTTCAAATTGTGTAGGTTAAAATTAGTCAGCCAGAGCATAGGCGCTGAATTCTGTCACTGTACATCTGCATAAGAAAATAAGGGTTACTACTGTTAATCATGAAGACAATGTATAAAGAATTCCTACTATTTTCCTGCACCATAATATTTTCCCTTTTTATTTCAGAGAATATTTTAAGATACTTTTATGTAATTCCTAGCCCTATTGGGAATTACTACCCTCTGGAAATAGCAAAACTTGGCAAGGCGATTCATATTGACCAGATGGAGTTCGATATTTGGTATGAATACAATTCGAGCGGCTTCAGGGATAAAGAAATTAAAGTTAAGAAACCCGTCTTCCAAAAAAGGATACTTTTCGTTGGAGATAGTATTACTGAAGGATTCGGGGTGTCTGATACTAAAAGATATTCCAACCAAATATTGGAACATCTAGGTTTTGGCTATGAAGGGATTAACGTGGCACAGCTGGCTACAAATCCTCCCACTTATTTAGACAATATCGCAAAATTTGGCGTTGCCTTAAAACCTGATCTGGTCGTGATGGGTTTTTTTATAGGTAATGATTTTATGGGGGCAAACGGGTCACCTCTTCCGCAATCCATTCCTGTCAACAAAGAAATAGATTCGAACGATTGCTTTCAGGTCTTACAAGATAAATGGTTCAATCTCTATTTTCTGGCCATACTAGGGGATTTTGGTGATGCCGAAAATTGTCTTATTTCAAGATTAGACTCTCAAGATAAAAACTTTTGGGAACTGTATTTCAAAAAAAATATTGACAAATCCTTCTTTGCGAATTTACACGGCCTTACAGTGCCAGCTTTTGATAAAATTGTAAGCGGATTCAACGCAGATGTCATGGACGAAATATATGCCGGCAGGGTCAACTCGTCGATGTTTCATGAAAGTGTGAATCTTCATGCAAAGAAACCTTCAAGTGATAAAAGTTATTACATCGAAGACGACTACTTGAATACCTACGATTACATCAAGAAATCGCGCGAGATATTATATAATCACCAAATTCAATTCCTAGTTGTAATTATTCCTGATATGGACCAAGTAAACTCAAAGGAATTTAGGGAAGCAAGTATGAAAGATTTCCTCATTAGTGAAATTCCCTCTAGATTTCAAGAATTGAGATCTCTTCGTGAACGATTGGTTCACGACCTAAGCGTAGATGATATTAATTTTATTGATACAACTAATGCACTGAAAAACAGCCCAAATCTTTCGTTTTATATATATGACAATCACCTAAATGAAAACGGGCATACCATAGTTGGCGAAGAAGTTTATCCAGTAATAGAAAAATACTTTGAGTAGAACGTCCCTGATTTTAGCAATATCTAAAAACTATTTGATCTTGCCACGTATAAATTTAAAAATTTTCATTCGAAATGAAGACGAGAAAATATTGAGCGAAAGCTCATGAACCAAATTATAAATCGAAGCGGCAATCGAAGCTTTGTAGGCAAGATGAGATGAGTACTTTTTTCGAACTTCTATTGTTTTTCGCTCCATTAACTCAGTGCTGTCATGGGTCATTGAAGTAGGCATAAGCCGATATTCAAATAATCTCTCTTTAATATTGTGGAGTCGTCCTTGCTTCCCGAGCCGAAAGTATAATTCGTAATCATCAGCGGGACTGTAATATTGATCATAACCACCTATATGTTCAATAGCATTTTTCCTGATCATGACTGCGGGATGGCAAAAGGGACTAAAAAAGAAAATATTCTTTCTGATCTCTTCATCCGTCTCAAAATAGTTTCTTTGGCTTATCCTCTTTCCACTCTCATCAAGAATAGCGATATCACATCCAACGATGGCAGTCTTAAGACTACTCTCCATAAACGCCACTTGCTTCAAGAACCTATCGGGCAACGAGATATCATCTTGATCCATCCGAGCAATATATACCCCTTTAGATAATTCGAGTGCACGATTAAGAGATTTGGATAGCATCAGGTTCTTAGGGTTTGAAAACACCCGAACCCGATCATCTTTCCCAGCATATTCATTCGCAATCGCAAGTGATGAATCCTCCGAGCAATCATCAACAATGACTAATTCAAAATTGAGATAGGTTTGTTGCAAAACACTTTCTATAGCAGAACGAAGATATTTTTCTCCGTTATAGAGCGTCATGACTACTGAGACCAAAGGGCTATTCACATCACCTGCATAAAGACTCTTTGAACTTGACATTATTGAGCTATCTTTCTGATTCATT
>JAESSY010000103.1 GCA_016763855.1 Pseudomonadales bacterium | reverse complement strand
GATGACAATCTCGCCATAAAATCGATTCGACAGTTGCGTGAGAGAATTACCCATTCCTTTGAGTTGTTACCCTTAACTGGCGAAGAAATTCATCAATATCTTAATTTTAGAATGCAAGAAGTGGGATACACCGGCCCTGAATTAATATCGCTGAAACTTGCCAAGAAAATCCAAGGATATTCAGGTGGCCTGCTACGCCGAATTAACATCATTGCTGACAAAGTTTTACTTTCAGCTTTTACGGAAAACACCCATAACCTCAATACAACACACGTTTTGGCCGCAGTAAAAGACAGCGGGTTCCCAAGGGTGAAAAGAGATAATAATAATGGATGGCCAGTAGCATCCCTAATCGCTGTCATCGTGTTTGCGTTAGGCTTTTATCAGTTTCAGACCCAATGGTTAGAAATCTTTGTGGGTAAATCCGTACTTCAGACAACTCAAACAAAAAATTCAATTGGCCTTGTCAAACCACTGCCTAAACAGGCAGAAAAAGAGATTGAAACTGAAGTAGTTGAAACTGAAGTAGTAGAAGAAGTCGATAAGCCAGTAGAATTTGATCATCAGGTAAAAAATGCGGACAGTGTTGAAGCGCTTGTGGCTGATTCTTCCATTAAGGAAATGGATGTCGATATTGCCAATGGCATTACCGCAAATTCTGAAGCAATCGAGAGTGCAGAAACAACTTCTATGTCTGAGATAGCTTCTATACCTGAGACAGCTTCCATGCCTGAGACAGCGACGAGCATCACCAACAATTACGCTGTAGATATTGGTGCAGTAGATACTAGCGCAATAGGTAATAGCTCAATAGATAACAGTGCTAATTTATTGCTAGATGATAGTCACTGGCTTGAATCAAAGATCAGTTTGAGTAGGGCATGGCTAGCAGGTGCTGAAAAGAAACATGTTTCTATTCAGGTGGTGACCTACAACGAGGCTGTGGCAGAAGAAATGGTTCGTTTCTTAAAGAGGCGGTGGCCCCTGGACTTGAAAAGGACCTACGTTTTCAAAGTGCAGACGGGTTCTCGAAATATATATCGAGTTTTTTATGATGAATTTGATTCTGTCCCCGAAGGGGCACAGGAAGTTAACAAACTGCCAAAATCGATAAGAGTAAACAGCCCATATCTGAATTCCATTTACAAAATGCAAGATACCTTACTGAATTAAGTATCCTCCCGTAACTAAGGCCTTACACGTATTAACATACCCTCGGCACTATCAGGCAGCAAATACAAGAATCCATCGGGTCCTTCCCTGACTTCACGAATCCTTGCATCCAGTTCAGAGAACAGCGATTCTTCTGCAACGACTTTGTCATTCTCCATATCCACACGCCTGACTTCTTTGTCTACTAACGCCCCCACAAAGAAGTCCCCCTGCCAGGCCGGGAAAGCATCACCTTGGTAAAGTACAAAACCTGAGGGCGCAATACTTGGCACCCAATATATCAGTGGTTACTCCATTCCCGGTGCTTCCTGAAAAGGAGAAACATAGGCTCCAGAATAATCGATGCCGTGGGTAATGGCAGGCCAGCGATAATTTTTACCTGCTTCTATTCGATTAATCTCGTCACCACCTTTGGGATCATGCTCGTGGTTGTAGAGCGTATTTGTCAGTCTATCGAAGACAAGACCCTGAACATTACAATGACCATAGGACCAAACATAAGGGTCTCCATTTTCTCCACTGGCAAATGGATTATCCGCCGGCACGCTACCCCGACCCCAAAATTCGAGCCAAAATTCCCAGGACATTCAAATTTCAAATAAGCTATTACATCCTCTGAAATTAATAACAAGCTTAGGCCAGCAGATTGACAACCATTAAAAATATCTTGATACAAATGAAACGAAACCTAAAAGGTATTCGCTTTAATGACCTATGTAAGGTCTGTCAAAATTATTTTGGTGAACCGAGACAATCTGGAGATTCAAGATGACTAAAGACTACGATCGTTATACTTACCGTCTAACTTGGTCTGAGGAAGATCAAGAACATGTTGGACTTTGTGCTGAGTTTCAAGGTCTAAGCTGGCTTGATAAAACACCGGAGAAAGCGTTGGCAGGTATTCGAAAACTAGTGAAAGGGTGTTTAGTAGACATGAAGAAAAATGGGGAAAGCACACCTGAACCCATTTCCCTGAAAAGTTATAGTGGAAAGTTCATGGTTCGGATCCCTCCAGAAACACACCGTATGCTTTCAATGAAGGCTGCGGAATCTGGGGTTAGTCTTAATCGGTTGGTGTCTAGTAAACTAAATTAGTACGGTGGTGCGCTTGCCACAGTTGGCCAAGCGTTATGTTTCTGCAGCTGATTGGTTTTTACCAAATAGACTAAATTGAAGGGCGTCTCGGAGTTCTGAGATCAGCATTGACCTCATCGGGTCTATCGTTGTGCGCTGATTCGTATTCAACCTCCTTGAATACGAGGCAGGATAAAGACTTCGGCATCGAGCGGTATTTTCACATACCAATTGTCACGATAAATCTCGCCATTTATTGCAACTGCAATTCCAGATTTGAGCAAGGGTTCAAAACGGGGATAACGAAGAGATAAACTGCGTAACAACTCATCGATTGTTTCTGCTTCAAGGTCAATCGCATCAGCGCCCTCTACGGCTGTGCGTAGAGATCCACCAATATTAACCCGAAGCATTAATCAATCTTTTACGCGTCATCCAGTGCTTTCAGAATACGCATAGGCGACATAGGAATGTGACTCATACGAACACCCACTGCGTTAGAGACGGCATTTCCTATGGCAGCAAGTGGTGGCACGATAGATGTCTCCCCTACTCCACGCACGCCGTAGGGATGATTGGGATTAGGGATTTCCAAGATTTGCGTATCTATAAAAGGTAGATCTGAACAAACAGGAATCCGATAATCGAGGAAACCAGGGTTCTGGAGAATGCCATTTTTGTCATAGATACTTTCTTCATTAAGTGCCCAGCCAATACCTTGTGCAGCTCCCCCCTGAAACTGACCTTCGACATAGTCAGGATGTATGGCCTTACCTGCATCTTGAATCACGGTGTAGCGTATGACGCGGGTGGAACCAGTCTCTGGGTCAACTTCAACATCACAAATATGACTCGCAAAGGAAACACCAGCATTGTCAGCGACCACTTCTTTGTGACCCGCAATAGGACCACCGGTTTTTGGTGCTGCAGCTGCAATCTCTTTTAGGCTTAATGGCGCCATGTTGCTATGGCCCTTACCTATCGCCTTAGCTGTCCCGTTTTCCCAAACAATCGCTTCCAATGGGACATCCATCATTTTTGATGCCCTTTCTTTTAGTACTTCGATTGCATTTCGAGCCGCAAAGATCGTAGCCATACCTGATGAAAAGGTGCCGCGACTTCCATCTGTCATATCGTTGTGACCTAGGGACGCGGTATCACCGATATTTGTTTTAACTTGTTCGTAAGCAATCCCTAGCTCTTCAGCAGCTATCAAAGATAACGACGCTCTTGATCCTCCAACGTCTACTGTTCCGACGATAAGATTCACACTCCCGTCAGTGCCGATGTTTAAATCTACACAAGTTTGACCACCAAAGTTAAACCAGAAACCACAGGCCATGCCTCTTCCTTGGTTCTTTTTCAATTTGGCTCTCATATGGGGATGGTTTTTAGCTGCATCTAGGGTTGGCCCGATACCAATGGGTCCGTAAGTTGGACCATAAGACGCACGGCTGCCCTCTTTTGCTGCATTCTTAATTCTTAAATCAATCGGCTTCATTCCAATCTTATGCGCTAACATATCCACTGTGCTTTCAATGGCAAAGGCTGCCATAGGCGCTGAAGGTGCTCTGTAGGCTGCTACCTTAGGGCGATTAACCAGAACGTCATAACCTACAGGTTTAATATTTTTGATGTCATAACAGGCAAAGGATGTCATAGCGCCGAGCATTCCCCAAAATCCAGGAAATGCGCCATTATGGTATCGTAATACGGCATGGGCCGCGGTGATTGTGCCATCTTTTTTTACGCCCATTTTAACATCAATAGATGTTGAACTAGTGGGGCCTGATGCACGAAACACTTCGTCTCGACTCATGACCATTTTAACAGGACGATTTGCCTTGCGAGACAAAGCGAGCGCTAGAGGCTCTACCCAAACGTGTGTTTTACCACCAAAACCACCACCAATTTCCGATGACGTCACTTTCAATTTAGAGATATCTAAACCGAGCAATTCAGCACAGGTGCTTCTAAAAGCAAATGGTCCTTGTGTGGTAACCCACAATTCACCGGCACCATCAGGCCCAAGGGTTGCTAAACAAGCATGGGGCTCAATATATCCCTGATGGGTTTGCTCTGTCTTGAAACTCTGTTCTACGATGTAATCAGCCTCAGCGAAACCGGCATCAATATCACCGTGTCCAAGGGTTGTCAGCTTGCACAAATTTGAATTCTTTTTAGTTCTAGGATCTACCACGAAATCCTGAATGATCGGCGCTCCATCTTTTAGCGCTTCATCAACATCTGTGACATGGGGTAATTTTTCATAGCTAACTTTAATAAGCTTTAATGCTTTTCTGGCTGTTTGATCATCAATGGCTGCAACTGCTGCAACCGCATGACCGTCATACAATGCTCGTCCTCTGGCCATGCAGTTTTCAAGTATATCGAGTAGATCACGATTACCCTTAGTATTGTCGGGCAAATCAGCATCTGTGATGACAGCTTTCACACCTTTCAGCTTTTCAGCTTTTGATATGTCAATTTTTTTGATTTTTGCATGAGCATAGGGAGATCTCAGTACGAGACCAACTAGCTGCCCTGGTGCTGAAATATCCGCACCATAACGGGCTCGTCCAGTGACCTTATCAACACCATCTGGCCGTGCTGGACGTGTGCCAACAAGTTTAAACTCTTGATTTGTGAACTTGGTATCGTGTCCCATTTTTATTCCCTATCTTCTAACGTACTGACTTAGTCAATCGATTTATTTACTGCACCGTTATTGTTTTCAACACAGGTATTAACGGCGTTTTTTACGCATTTCTTTTCCCGCGGCTTGCACTGCTCTCACTATTTTGTCATATCCTGTACAACGGCATAAGTTTCCCGCCAATGCGTAGCGGATTTCTTCTTCACTTGGTTTCGGATTATCTTCAAGCAAGACTTTTGCAGCAACCAAAAATCCCGGTGTACAAATACCACATTGAAGCGCTGCATGCTCAATGAATTTCTCTTGGAGTGGATGAAGCTTTCCTTCTTCTGACATTCCTTCGACCGTTGTGATATTTCGCCCATTGACCTCTGCGCTCAATACCAAACAAGAGCAAACTAGACGGCCATCAAGTGTGACACTACATGCACCGCAATCCCCTGTTCCGCAACCTTCTTTGACACCCGTTAGCCCCACTCTATCTCGAAGCGAATTAAGTAAAGTCTCGTCTTGAGGACAGGCAAATTCAACCATGTCACCGTTAATCGTTGTTGAAATATGTACGCCCGCCATTACGAACCTCCTGCACGTTGAAATGCTATTTTCGCTGCTCTTTTACCCAGGACGCCAGCAACCTTTGTTCTATATTCTATCGTGCCACGTTTGTCATCAATGGGATTACACATATCAGAACATGCCTTAGCCAATTTTTCTAAAGCCGCATCATCCAGTTTTGTGCCAATTATGGCTTTGGCAGCAGCAGGGACAATTACTGCTGTCGGTGCTACTGCGCCTAATACAACACGTGCTTTTTTAACGACACCTCTTTCAAGCGTGAGACTAACGGCTGCACTTACAACTGCAATGTCCATTTCTGTTCTAGGGATAAAACGTAAATAGGCATCCCCAGATCTAGGGAGCGGCTTTGGTAAGGTAATAGATTCTATCAACTCTCCTTTTTTAAGAGAGGTTTGACCCGGGCCTGTCACTATCTTTTCAACAGCAACCGTTCTTCGCCCTTTGGGACTAACGATTTGAGCTTTTGCGCCTGCTGCAATCATTGCAGGCACGCTATCTGCTGCGGGAGACGCATTACATAGGTTTCCGACCATTGTGCAGCGGCTCTGAATTTGATCGGATCCAATCAAATTCACGGCTTCAACTACACCTGGCCATGCTTTTATTAACGCTTTGTTTTCACCCAGCACCGCGCCTGAGGTAGCGGCTCCAATTCGCGTTCCCGTTGCTGTTCTTGTAACGCCCTGCATCGATGCAATATTTTTAATATCAACAACGAGATCGGGTTCAGTCATTCCTAATCTCATTCTAACAATAAGATCGGTTCCTCCCGCAAGAACAAATGCTTGCCCTTTTTCTTTTGCTAATAAAGCGGCTGCTTCTTTAGTCGTATTAGGTGCTTCATATCTCATTGATCATCATGCCCCGGCTTTAATCTAAAAATGTCACTGACAGTAGTGTAACACTAAAATAATGTGATCGGAGGTTCTCAATTTCAGACGCATTGGTTTACAATATGATCTGTAGAGGAAACTTAAGCAGCACAACAATGGCAGATCAAGATTATCGTATAAACAAGCTTATTTCGGCTAAATCAATTGCAGCAAGGGTCGAAAGTCTCGCGAAGGAAATTTCAACACATTATGCCGATTCAGAAAAACTCATCGTTGTTGGGTTACTGAGGGGGTCGTTTATTTTTATTGCAGATCTAGTCAGAGAATTGGATCTACCCGTCGAAGTGGATTTTCTCGAAGCCTCCTCATACGGCAATAAGAAAGTATCTTCTCGGGAGGTAAGAATATTAAAGGATCTACGCGGTGAGATTAAAGGGCAAGATGTACTCTTAGTCGAAGACATTGTTGACACAGGTCACACAATGCAGCACGTGTTTACATTGCTTCAATCCCGTCAGCCTCGCTCACTTGAAGTCTGCGCTCTATTAGATAAACCTTCTCGAAGGGAAGTCGAAGTCAATATTAAATGGCTAGGTTTTGAAATACCGGATGAATTCGTTGTGGGTTATGGCATTGACTATGCACAACGAAACCGAAATTTACCTTACATTGGAACTGTCTCCTAGAATCTTCCCCTCTAGTCAGCCTCGAAATCCAGCTCACCCCAATCACATTTGTCACAGGCGTGTGTTTTACCGTAGTGTGCCAAGGTATCCTTGATAAACTTGAACCAGATTGGATTGGGTATCCATATTGAATCTAGATCAGCCTTTGCGTCTTCCATCGGGATATGAAGAAAAATAACACGGTAGAGAAATGAAAAAGTCGATGCTCGTAGATTTATCTGACAATGTAATAGTGTTTTTACATTAGGCGTAGCGTTAAGGGCATTAGTTACAGTCTGGAAAGCTTCAAGTTTGGGCTTATAAAAATCCACAGCTACGTGTAAATACTGCATACCATTTTTTAGTACAATTTCATCTTCTCCCGCTAGCGCTGTGTTATCAGTGGTCAGTGCTATATAGATTATCTTTTGATAACCAGCCTTTGCTAAGTCGATAAGGTCTGCTTCTGTCGGCTGACCTGAACTCGCGAAATTTTCAGAATAGGTAATGAAGTTCGAGATTGTATCGAAACTGCTTGCATAAACCGGTAGCTGAATGACGAGCAAGCACAAAATCAATAGACGCTTTTTCATAGACATATTAGGTATACCTCATCAGGCCCTAACTATGCACATTTGAAACTGTTTCGTCTAGGTAAGCTAGATTTGCACTACCTTTCACAATGTTAAGGTGTTCAAATTGAAATTATTTCCAATTCCAGAGGTCGAATTTACAATGCCAAAAGTTCTCCTCCCCTTGAATTGGGAGTATCTGACCCCAGATAATAGAGCGTTGACGATCCTGTTTTGCTTGCTTTTAGCCAGCAGAAACGTACAATTTTAATCTAGACATTAAATTAGACCATTTTGGAGTAAATCAATGGCAGATGCGCAATTTTTAAATGAAACTCAGGCCCCCGTAGCCTCAATAAACAAGGTGCTTCGCAACACCTATATGTTGCTGTCGATAACCCTATTGTTCAGCGCCGGTATGGCAGGTCTCGCAATGGCGATGAATGTGCAGTATATGGGTTTTATGCCGCTGTTAGTCGCCTTCGGCTTAATCTTTGCCATCGGTAAAATGAAAAATAGCGTCTGGGGTATTGTCCTTGTATTCGCATTCACAGGTATATTAGGGTTTTCCCTTGGCCCCATATTGAACGCCTATATGGCAACCGCCGGCGGCACACAAGCCGTCGTGATGTCTGCCGGTTTAACAGGTGTCATCTTCTTCTCTCTTTCAGGTTATACACTGGTTAGCCAAAAAGACTTCTCCTACATGAGTGGCTTTTTGATGACGGGAATGTGGGTGGTTATTGCCGCAATGTTATTTATGTTTGCCGGCTCTTTTTTTGGTATTTATGTTTCCGGTATGCAATTAGCGATTTCTTGTGCCGTGGTGGTGTTGATGTCAGGATTCATACTTTATGACACCAGCCGAATTCTTCATGGTGGAGAAACCAATTACATTATGGCTACTGTGTCGCTCTACTTAAGCATTTACAATTTGTTTGTTCATCTGCTCATGTTAATCGGCGTCATGGGCGACGATTAAACACTTCCACACTAAAAAGCCTCGGTGTTGTAAAACATCCGGGGCTTTTTTTTGAGATGCATCTTTGAGAAGCTCAAGGAGAAGTCTAAGGAGTGTAAGGAGATCCATGAAGTTTTCTATCGCCATTTATGGTGGCCCTAACGATTCACAGGCACCACTATCCGCATTGCATTTTGCAAAAGCAGTTTTGTCCTCAGGTCATACCTTATACCGTGTATTTTTTTATAATGAAGCTGTCGTAGTGGCGAACGAATTGATGGTTGCACCACAGGATGAGTTAAATCTCAATCAGGCATGGTCAGAATTTTCTAAAAATCATGACATTGACCTAGTCGTCTGCATCGCCTCAGCGCTAAGACGAGGTATGCTGAATGAAAGTGAAGCCAATCGATATGAGAAGAACAACCATAATATTTCACCAGCTTTTACGGTCTCGGGTCTGGGGCAACTTATCGATGCAGGCATTCAAAGTGATAGATTAGTCAGTTTTGGCAATTAGATGAAAACTTTTCTTTTTGTACAACATCAAGCGCCTCATAAAAATCTCGTCGGCCAGGAAGGGTTAGATGCTGTCCTGATGGGGTCTGCATTTGTGAATTGCACTCTACTATTCATGGATGATGGTGTCTTTCAACTTCTGAGAAGTCAAAACCCTGATGTAATAGGCAGGAAAAACTACCCGGCAACTTATGTTGCTCTCAGAGATTACGGTGTGGATCATATATACTGTAGCGTATCATCTATGGATGACAGAAAAGTAATGCGTGAAGACCTCATTATCGAGCATGAATGCCTGAGCGATAGAGCAATTGCATCACTCTTTGATACCCATGATGTCATTTTAAGTTTTTGATACCCAAAACAGAGTTTACATGTTGCTTCACACGATTAATAAATCGCCTTTTGTACATCTATCATTTCAATCTTTGCTGTCATTTTGCGATTCATCAGATGCCATTGTATTAATTGAGGATGGCGTATTATCGATTAAGCACCCTATCATCGAGAAAGTGAAGGGCATCCCTATATACGCACTTGAAACTGACATTCAAGCAAGAGGATTATCCGCTTCTTACGAAAACCAATCCAAAATCAATGCCATCAGTTATGCGCAATTTGTACAATTATGCACTGAATACCCAAAGCAGAAAAACTGGTAATGTCCTCTAAAAATGACAAAGAAGAAATCGCTAAAGAGGGTCTTGATAACAAGAATGTCGATAGCGAAGGTTTTTTAAGAAGACTTTCTGATTGGTCAGAAGATGTCGCCCAGGAACTCGCAAATCAAGATGGGATCAAGCTCAGCGAGGAACATTGGGAGGTTATCAATGTGATTAGAGCTTATTACGCTCAGTATAAAATATCACCGATAACGAGAACACTGGTCAAAGTTCTCAAGAGAGAACTAGGAGACAAAGTAAGCAGTGTCTATTTAATGCAGCTATTCTCCAGTAAACCTGCGAAATTAGTTTCAAAAATCGCCGGTTTACCGAAGCCAAGTAACTGTGATTAACTGAAACTTAGGCTGGAATTCCCGCCCATATATCCCTGAAGAACCTGAGGGATTCTGATTGAGCCATCGACTTGTTGATAGTTCTCAATAATAGCAACCAAAGTCCTACCTGCAGCTAAGCCGGATCCATTTACGGTATGTAAGAGTTCTGGTTTCCCTGTTTCGGGATTGCGCCATCTGGCCTGCATTCTCCTTGCTTGGAAATCTCTAAAATTACTACAGGACGAAATCTCACGATACTTATTCTGACCGGGTAACCAAACTTCGAGATCATAGGTTTTGGCTGAGGCAAAGCCCAGATCCCCACCACAAAGAATCACCACTCGATAGGGTAATCCTAATTTTTGCAGGATCTTTTCTGCATGACTTGTTAAGTCTTCATGGGCAGCCTCAGATTCATTAGGGCGCACAAATTGAACCAGTTCGACCTTATCGAATTGATGTTGTCGAATCATACCTTTGGTGTCTTTACCATAGCTCCCTGCTTCACTTCTAAAACAGGGTGTGTGACAAACAAGTTTGATGGGCATTTCAGCATCACTGGCAATTTCATCACGCATAATGTTCGTCACTGGGACTTCAGCGGTCGGGATCAAATACAGCTCCCTTTCATCAGTGAGCTTAAACAAGTCTTCTTCAAATTTTGGCAAATTTCCCGTTCCCATAAGTGATTCTTTGTTTACAATAGAAGGTACATAAATTTCTTCATATCCATGTTCTTTCAGGTGCACCTCTAGCATAAATTGGATCAGCGCCCGATGTAGTGTTGCTAAGTCTCCTCGTAAAGTCGTAAACCGAGAACCAGCAATTTTGACTGCAAGTTCAAAATCCAGCTTGTTTCCTATCGCGGCAAGTTCTACATGATCCTTCACCTTAAATTCAAACTCTGGAATATCACCCCAAGTTCGAAGTTCCACATTCTCATCTTCAGAGGCACCAAGGGGAACGGCGTCATCTGGAATATTAGGTAGGTACATCAATAAATCATTGAGTGATTCTTGTACTACTTTAAGAGACGCTTTGGCCTCATCTAGTTGATCTCCTAAATGGGACACGCTTTCGAGTAGAGCTTGGATATCTTCCCCTCTTGATTTGGCCTGACCAATTGATTTCGAAGCCGTATTTCTTTCTGACTGTAAGGCTTCAGTTTTTATCTGAAGTGCTTTACGTTTTTCTTCAAGGCTTGAGATTTCTGCAACATTCAAGTCAAAGTTTTTCACCTTGAGTCTTTCTGCTACATAGTCGATATCTGATCTGAGAAGCTTGGGGTCTATCATGGGTTTCCAACTGGCTAATACTTAAAGGCGGCAATGGTACCAGAATAGACTCATGTCGTTAATTCTCGCGTAATATAAATTCCGATTGTTACCGCAAAAAGACACAAGGTGACACTAGCAATAACATAAACCGCTGCCGCAGCTAATCGCCCAGTCTCAATAAGGCTTAAGGTTTGCAGGGAAAAGGTTGAAAAGGTGGTAAAAGCACCGAGAAAACCGACCAACAGAGTCGAACGCCAAATTGCCGGCAACAAGGATTTTTCAACCAGGATCACAAATAATATGCCCATGATAAGAGAACCCAGGATATTGACAAGAAGAATTCCGTAGGGGAATTCAGTACCAAACCAGTTATTTGAGGCATTGCCAAGCAGAAATCTTGCCACCGCGCCCAAGGCACCTCCTAGGGCAATGGCTAGTAGTTCTGTCATTTCCCCTTTCCTTTATCATAAACGCCTTTATTATAAGCGCCCTTTTCATCATGAACCTGCTCAATGGCCAGTTGATATCGATGAAAATCACTTTCAGAATCCATTTTTCGGAGTGTACGAAGCTTCCCTTGGATTTTGATTTCTAGACCACGATTGACTGGCTGGTAATACTGCCGATTAGCTAATTCTTCAGGAAAATAACTTTCCCCTGGAACATAAGCATGATCGTAATCATGGGCATACTTGTACTCTTCACCATAAGCCATGTCTTTCATTAGACCACTCGGTGCGTTTCTGAGATGAAGTGGTACATCAAATGAAGCATGATCATTTGCATCTGCCTGCGCTCTTGCAAAGGCCAAGTAAAGCGCATTGCTTTTTGCAGCAACAGATAAATAGACTAGTGCAGAGGCGATAGCAAGCTCGCCTTCAGGACTCCCTAGTCGTTCCTGAACTTGCCATGCATTTAAAGCGAGATCCAAGGCACGAGGATCAGCAATGCCAATGTCTTCACTCGCCATACGAACTACGCGCCGGGCAATGTAAAGCGGATCACATCCACCATCAATCATCCGTGCAAACCAATATAAAGCTGCGTCTGGAGCTGAGCCTCGAACGGCCTTATGCATGGCTGAGATTTGTTCATAAAATAGATCACCACCTTTATCAAAACGACGATAATCTGAGCTTAATACTTCTTCAATAACGCTATCTGAAACGATCCCTTCGTGACTTAAATCTGAAGCGAGCTCAAGTAGATTAAGCGCTTTACGGCCATCCCCATCTGCTGCAAGGGACAGGTTATGAAGGCCTTCATCAGATATCTGCAGTTGTTTATTTCCTAAACCATTTTTTTTATCATTCAGTGCTTCCCTCATCACTTTAAGGAGTTGATCAGGGCCGATCGAGCGCAGCTTATAGACGCGTGCTCGTGAAAGCAGCGCATTGTTTAATTCAAAGGATGGATTCTCTGTTGTTGCGCCAACGAAGATGATGGTCCCGTCTTCTACAAAGGGTAAAAAGGCATCTTGCTGCCCTTTGTTAAAGCGATGTACTTCGTCTACAAAGAGTAAGGTTACTTTATTTGACCGATGGAGTTTCGCTAATTCAATAGACTCACGGATCTCTTTTACCCCAGAAAGTACCGCAGAAATAGACTGAAACTGAACTTCACATACCTCAGCAATCAAACGTGCAATCGTCGTTTTACCTGTCCCAGGAGGGCCCCACAAAATCATTGAGTGGAGACTGGATGAATCAATTGCCTCGCGTAAAGGCTTGCCTTGCCCGAGCAGATGATCTTGGCCATGAATGTCTTCGAGTTTTCGAGGGCGCATTCGGGCGGCTAAGGGCTGAAAGATTGACCTTTCGTCAAATAGAGATGGGAATGTTTTATCTTTCATCTATGACATCAATATTTGAGGGTATAACAAAATCGAAGACGTCTGAATTAAGGTTGCTATTGATTTTTATTTTTGACAGTTGAAGATGCGTTTTTTGAGCGAGGGTATCCTGCAAGGAAATAGCTACTGGTACATTTTCTCTAAAGCTCAAAGTGAGTATTTCAAACAGGGAATCATTCGCCTGAGGTTTAAGTACAAAGTTCTGTAAAGTGTCTGTTTCAAAAACAGAAACATAGTAGGCATCCAAAAGAGATGGGTCCTGACTACCAAAAAGTAAAATCGGCACTTTATTAATATCGAGACTCAACTTGCTGACAACCACTTGTTCAAGATCAGGATCATAAGACCAGAAATTTTGACCATCGGAAACAAGTGTCTGCGGATAGGGAGCGTAAGTCTCAATTTTAAATTTGGCCTTCCCTCCTACCTGAAGTTGTCCTGTGCTGGACTGAAGTGGATTACCAGTGGAACTTAAGGTTGTTTGAACAAAGGCTGCCTGAAAAGTATGAATTGCACTTAATTTCTCCCACAATTGCTGAGATGAATCTGCTCGCAGAATAGAAGGCGTCGCAATGCAGAGCACTATAGTCCACAGAACCATAATCCACAGTTTATTCCCCATGCCCACCCACTAATACCTCTCTTGCGCCGTTGGTACCCATTTCACTTACAACACCGGCTTGTTCCATCGTTTCTATCATGCGAGCAGCCCTGTTGTACCCTATTCTCAGTTTTCTCTGAACTGCAGATATAGAAGCCCTACGGCTATCGATAACAAAGGATACTGCTTCATCATAAAGGACATCTTGTTCAGGATCATCGTCATCCTGTTCTCCTGCATTGCCAGGCAAGAGTTCGTTGTCGTTGCGGCTTACGAGAATCTCTTCTAGATAATTGGGTTCCCCAAGCTCTTTCCAGCTTTTCACGACACGATGTACTTCATCATCATCAACAAAAGCGCCGTGGACACGAACGGGTAAGGCTGATCCTGCAGGTAAATACAACATATCACCATGACCTAGTAGCTGCTCTGCGCCACCTTGATCAAGGATCGTTCGGGAATCGATTTTAGAGCTGACCTGAAACGCGATTCGTGTGGGTATGTTGGCTTTAATGAGCCCTGTTATGACATCTACCGATGGTCGCTGAGTGGCTAGGATAAGGTGTATACCGGCGGCTCTTGCTTTCTGGGCAATTCGCGCGATCAATTGTTCAACTTTTTTACCGACAATCATCATCATGTCAGCAAATTCATCAATCACAACCACGATCAGGGGTAGGGTTTCCAAATCAGGGGCTTCTTGATCATCAAGCTCTTCCATTGGTGAAGGCTGCCAAAGCGGATCTTTTAATGGCGTACCCGCCTTCGCTGCATCTTTAACCTTTTTATTGAGACCTCCTATATTTCTAACACCAATCGATGCCATCAATCGATATCTACGTTCCATTTCTGCAACACACCACCTTAAGGCATTGGCTGCATCCTTCATGTCAGTCACTACCGGGGTCAATAAGTGTGGAATACCTTCGTAAACAGCAAGTTCGAGCATCTTTGGGTCAATCAAGATTAGACGAACATCAGCTGGGGATGCTTTGAACAAAAGAGACAATAGCATCGCATTGATACCAACAGACTTACCCGAACCCGTTGT
>JAESSY010000102.1 GCA_016763855.1 Pseudomonadales bacterium | reverse complement strand
ATACCATGGTCAACGGCATTTCTTAACATGTGCTCTAATGGCGCAACAATTCTCTCTAGAACATTACGATCCAACTCACCTTCAACATTGAAAGCATCAAATCTTACAGATTTTCCAACTTCCGCGCTGATCTGCCTAACAATTCTTCTTAGTCTTGGAATCAATCGAGAAATCGGAACCATGCGCGTTCTTGTTAGTCCTTCTTGAAGCTCACTACCAATTCTTGCTTGTTGATGCAGCAGTGTTTCAGCATCTCGGCTCTTATTAACCAAGGTATCCTTTAGGCCCGCCATGTCAGATGAGCTTTCATTCAAGGTTCTCGATATTTCCTGCAACATTGTATATCGATCCATTTCCAACTCATCAAAATTGGAATCACCCTCGCCTGCGCCGCTATGGTTTCTGAGAACGGTTTCTCGCGATTCTGCCTCTATCTCCAGACGTCTTACTTGTTCTCTAATTCGATCAATGGTGTCTTCCATTCTTGGAGCGACTCACCAAAGTCTCTAATCTGTTGTTCGATTCGACCACGTGTAATATTGGCCTCACCAGACAAACTGATCAAATCTTCTAATAAATATGCAGAGACTCTGACCATTTCCTGAGGCTGATTCGATGGGACGGTCGCCGCCGGCTCAGTAGCCCGAGTTTCTTGTACGACGGTTTCCCTCGCAGCAGAACCGCCTGTTGCATCTGGAATTACCGCTGCTTTGCTTAAAGACTGAAGCTCATCTTCGCTTGCCTCTCCCTGAACACGTTTTTTGTATATCTCAACACGTCTGGTGATTTCATCCTGATGCTTGTTAAGCCCGGCAAAGAAATCATCATCGAAGGCAACGGGGTTTTGTTGTACCCCTATCAAGTAGGTTTCAAAATTATGCGTATATTCGCCGAGGCTATTTAGCCCAGCTAAACGCGCTCCACCCTTCATGGTGTGCAAATACCGGAGCAAATTGTCAAAGTGCTTATCAGTATCGGTATTGTTACTCCAATCTAGTATACTTTGATCAAGAGATTCAATTAGCTCTTCCGCTTCTTCAATAAAGATAGCGAGAATATCGTCATCGATATCATCTACCGGCAAGTTGATACTCTGGGCTTCTTCTTTCTCTTGGGCACTCTCTTCTACAGCCTCTTCATCGAAAGCTCCGACAGAAGTTTCAATAGAATCAAGTTGTGTCGGAGCGGGCGATGCTGTTTCAGCAGAAGCATTTCGCAAGGAATCCAAGTCGGCCTGGCTTACCGTATCTAAAAGGATTTTATTGTATATCCCGACACGCCGGGTAATCTCATCCTGATGGCTGTTTAATAGCGCAAAAAATTGGTCATTCAATCCAGTTGGGTTTTGTTGCACGCCAATCAGGAAAGTTTCGAAATTGTGAGTATATTCACCGAGACTATTTAAGCCTGCCAATCGGGCTCCACCTTTAATCGTATGAAGGTGACGTAACAGATTATTTAAATGTGTTGTAGACGTAGTATCGCCGCTCCAAGCCAGAATGCTTTCATCGATTGCTTCACAAAGTTCTTCAGCTTCCTCAATAAAAATGGGAAGAATGTCTTCCTCTATTTCATCCGCAGGTAGCAGTGTTCCGTCGTTATCGGTTCCTGTAATTGCAGTTGTTTCCAACCTATTGCGAAAGGAACTAAGAATAAGATCATCACTATCAGGCGTATCGCCCTTATCCAAACACGCTAGTTGTCTTTGTAATTCAGCAAATCCTGACTCAAGGAGAGCAACATCTTCATTATTGGCAAGCAGCGCCCCCTTAGATAATTTTTCACAGAACTGAAGTATTACCTCGATTTGATTGGCGAGTACAGAGATTCTTCTTGATTCTGCTTCCTCTTCTAACTGGGATAATCCTGCACAAATTTGTTCCATAGGTAAGAGATTGTTTGGCTCATTAGCCCATTCAGCTAACAAATTGGCTGTGTGCTCCAATGTGCCAAAGCCATCTTTTGCAAACTGGCTGAGTTCTTCCTTCATACTCAGCTCTTCGACATCAATTGAACGTAGCTGATCTATAAGTTCATCATCAACAACCACATTCTGGCTAGAAGCAATATGATCAAAAATAATAATCAGGTTTTCATGTGCTCGATTAAGTAATTCCGTAACCGCTAATGGCGGCTTGCTATCCAGCTGCATATAGACCGACAACATTGCCGATGTGATCTCTCCCAGATAATTTTGGGATGTGACAATGGCTTGCTCTTGAACCCATTTTAGTTCTTCGACAATCTTTTCAACTCTTGCTTCATTCCAGTTATCAGCATTACCTTCCTGGCGACTCAAGGCATCGATCTTGTCGAACTCAAATAGAGGTGGTAATTCAATTTCCTCTAACTGTGATTCCATTTCATCTATCTGAGCCAGAAACTCGTCTAATTCATCAAGTACATCGCGGCGTACAGAAAGGTCAGCTAGTACGAGTTCCATAAGCTCAATTGAGCGAGCAACAAGCTTTGGAAAAGTATCGTCCGCAACACCGGCAACAAAAAGTTGATTACTATGAGTCTCAAGTGGCGCTGCTATTCTCGAAATGACGGGCACCCCTGCCATCCCCGCGCTCCCCTTTAAGGTATGGTAGGCTGCGACAACTTCAGGCGGAACTTGCCCTCCCGATGCGAGATAGGATCGAAGTATCTCGATATTTTCATTTGCCTCTTCTTTGAAGATCGCATCCAGTTCAGCGTCTGCATTGGGTTCTGCTTCAAGCTCTGGCTCTTCGATTGGCTCCGAGCTTCCAACAGCATCCAGAGAAAAGTCAACAGACTCTACTTTATCTGATTCTTCGGAAGGTGCCTCCAATTCAATTTCTTCTAATACTTCAAAGAACGCTTCTTCCGAAATCTCTCCCATATCGGCGGCGGCACTTTCAACTTCTAAGGAGGAATCTTCATCTAATATTTGGATTGAAGGTTCTTCTAGTTCTAGCAATAGTTCTTCGTTAGCTGAGGGCTCTTTATCCGCTGAGGGCTCTTTATTGGCTGAGGGCTCTTCGACATCATCATTCGAAGAAAATTCTTCCACGTCAATTTCTTCGAACGCTTCAAAGAAGTCATCTTCACCTGTATTTGCGCTTAGTGCTTCGTCAACTAATTTCTCTCCCAAATCAGTAGACACTTCACTCAACTCTTCAAGATCAAGCTCTTCGAATTCTTCAAAGAATGCGTCTTCTGTTATCTGCTCCTCATCATCTGCTTCCAAATTTTCAATAGTTGTGCTTTCAACATCTGAAGATGAATCTGAGGGCTCTTGTGTTTCCGCTGAAGGCTCCTCTTTTTCGATCGAGGGCTCTTGTGTTTCCGCTGAAGGCTCTATTTCCGCTGCATCTTTAGTTTCACCAGATGTAATGGCTTCCACCCTAGACACCAAAGTTTCTACCTTGAATGCATCTTGGTTATTGTTCTTGAAGGCTTCTACCCCTTCAGGAACTAGGGCTGCAACTTCTGCAACCAATGACAATAATTCCTCAGACAATGGGATCGTATTATCAATAACCCGATTCAGCATGTCCTCTATTGACCAAGCTAACTCTCCAACAACAGTTGCGCCAACCATTCGCCCACTACCTTTTAAGGTGTGGAAAGCGCGCCTAATTTCTGTACGAGCCTCTTCATTCTCATGATTGCTCTGCCATTGAGGTAAATATTCCTGAATAGTCTCAAGTACTTCTTCAGCCTCTTCGATAAAAATCTCAATGATTTCATCGTCGATTAAATCATCATCTTCGATTTCTTGCGATTGCTCTAAAGTTTCTTCGAGCTCGTTGACTTCCTGGGCACCAGTTGTTTCTTCAAAGCCTATATCTTCTAATGCTTCGTCTAAGGATTCATCCGCAGTGCTCTCTTTATCACAAGCCTCTTCATCGACGCCCTCTTCGGCCAATGATTCTTCACTGGTAATCTCGCCGTTGACAACTTCCTCAGCAAGTGTTTCTTCTGATGGCTCTTGAACCGGTATTAGCTCTCCAGAAACCTGGGTAATAATAGTGTCGTTAAGGGATTCTTGCTGTCCTAAGGTTTCAACGCCATAGTCCAACTTGCGCATGGCTTCTTCGGCGACTTCTATCATCTGTACGTACGGATCTGAAGCACTTTCCAAGAATCGTTCAAGATAGTAGTCAATGCTTGTAATAGCATCTGCAAGGTCGTCCATTTCTCCAAGGCTAGGCTTTCCACCCTTTTTAACAAGAACCTCTGCTACATAGTTGGCACAAACTTCTAGAACATCGGCAGAGCGATGTTGATTCGCGATGAACAAACCACCTTTTAGGTTTCTTAAAATTTCAGGAAGTACCTCGATTTTTTCTACAATAAAATCATTACTCACGTAATCTATTAGTGCATCTTTACACTTAGCGAGGCTATTCCGAGTTTCACGGATGACTGCAGCCTGAGCCTCGTTTATATCACCAATGGTTTCCGCTCCAGATTCCCCACTACTACCAGCAGTCTTGGCGAGATCAGATTGAATCTCAAGCAATGCCCCTGCAATTTGCAGCAATTGGTCTTCTGAAGGATCATTTTTACTTGCTTGAATAGACTCAATAAGACTAATTTGTTCAACAATGCTCTCTTGATGATTCGCTAAACCCACAACCGATAGCGTGCTCGAGATTTGTGACAACAAAGGCAGCAAGGCAAATAGATCTTCACTGTTTCGATTTGAGGAACGGACATACAAATCTAGGCTGTCCGTAATCTTAACGATTTCTTCGATGAGTATTGAAGATACGGCGGCTAGGGTATCATCGTCAGGTCCAAACTCTACAGATTCAACTTTGAGATCCGATTGAGGAGATTCGGCATCGAATTTGGCAAGTGCCAGAGTAATTTTTGGCGTTTCCTTACTGCTCGATTTCAGAGTTTGATAGATATCCTGACCCAAGCCATCAGGTATAGGTGTCAACAGAGAATCACTTTCTATTAAGGGTTTCAGTACGGCATCGATTAGTTTCAGGTGCCTAACGACGCTTGCATCCAGTTTGATCGCACCTCCGACAACACCCTCAATGAGGGCTATGCCGAGCTCAGAAAGATTCCCAATAGGTGAATCGCCACAAGTTTTTATTAGTCTGGAGAAAACTTTACCGATAAGCACAAGGTTTTCTTTAACTTGCTTGTTTTTCAACAAAGAAACTAGGGATTTTTGATAGCGCTGTCGCAATTTTCGGAGGAGAGTTACACCGCCCAATTCTTCGAATTGGGCAATGGTCTCAGCTGTTGGTGCATTAATTAACAGGACAAATTGGTCAATTGTACCATCACGACCTTCAGTTTCTATTCCTTCTTCCCCGCGAGCAACTCTCAGATTATTGATTACAGGAATAAAAAATTCCGAATTATCCTTTTGCTCTCTTTGTATTCGATCAAGATATCCAGGCAATTGCAGAATCGATTGCATTAATATTTCTTGTGCCTGTGGGATGTCGGGAACGTCGTCGTTCATCAACGCTTCCGTTAGCTCTTCCATCTCTCTTGCAATTGAGACGGGTCCATCAATTTGGACCATTTTAAGGGAGCCGTGAACTTGATGAACTGCTGATAGGCAAGCGCGCATTTCACTTGTACTCTCTTCAGTCTCAACCGCGCGTTCCAACGAATGTTGAGCCTGTTCCAGAATCTGTGAAATTTCTGTTTTTATCCAATCTAGCGCCACAAAATCTTGAGTAGCGCTCATCTGATTTCGTCCATGTGTTTATCTATCTCTTTTACTCGGGTAGTTTAAAGCCAGTTACTGATGCACGTAGTTCGTTTGTAATATTCGCCAAATTACCAACCGCCACAACAGTAGCGTTAGTACCACTTGAAGTTTGAGATGTAATATCTTCAATGCTTTTCATCGTATTAGATATTTTCCCCGCTGACGCCGCTTGTTGCCGTGCTGCATCAGAAATATTTTCAATGATCTCTGCCAGAGACTTCGAAACTGATTCGATCTCACCCAAAGCGACACCAGCATCCTGAGCAAGCCTGGTTCCCTGAACCACCTCTGCGGTTGTTTGTTCCATTGATGTCACAGCTTCATTAGTATCACTTTGAATCGTTTTAATAAGCGCCGAGATTTGTTTTGCCGCAGCACCTGATCTTTCGGCCAAACGTTGTACCTCATCCGCCACCACAGCGAAACCCTTGCCTGCGTCTCCTGCCATTGATGCTTGAATGGCCGCGTTAAGAGAAAGTATATTTGTCTGGTCTGCAATGTCATTAATCAACGAGACAATGTCACCAATTTCTTGTGAGCTTTCCCCTAGCCGTTTAATTCGTTTTGCCGTTTCTTGAATCTGTCCGCGAATATTATCCATACCGCCGATTGTATTTTGTACGACCGATGCACCTTTATTCGCGATCTCAACAGATCTTTCGGCTACAGAAGATGACTCCGCTGCATTATAGGACACCATGTCAATCGATACTGCCATCTCGTTAACAGCTTCTGATACATCCTTTATTTCTGCTGCTTGCCGGTTCGATGCCTCAGACAATTGACCTAGAGAAGTTTGAGTTTGCTCAGTTGCAATAGAAACCATGCCGGAAGCTTCATTAATTTTCGACACCAAAGATCTTAATTGGTCAATTGAAAAATTGATTGAATCAGCAATTGCACCAGTAAAACTCTCGGTGACTGTCGCTTGCACCCGAAGATCTCCATCAGCCAAATCGGCGAGTTCATCAAGCAGCTGCAAAATAGCCTCCTGATTGTGAGCATTTTGCAACTCTGTTTTCCGAACCGTGTTATTCGCTTCACGATAAATCAACAAGCCCAATATAAAGACAAAAACAAAGGCGCCCATGCCACTGGCATATCCTAATAAGGGAGAATTTAGACCCTGAGCCGCATTAGCCTCATACGAAGCACTTAAGCTATTTGAAAGATTAAGGAAATCGCCAGAGCTTTCAAATATCGCGAGTGCTGCCGCCTGTATGCGTTCAACTTCTTCTGATCTAGACAGGATTTCCTTCATGCGGCTAGAAATGGTTCGAAACAATTCATCGGTTTTCGTCAGGCTGGTTCGAATATTTTTGTCACTTATCGCTGTCAACAATAAATCCCGGTTACCATCAACCAATCCGTTTAACACATTGGTGAAACTTTCGCTATTTCTGTTAAAGCTCACCGTTAACGACTCCGAATTACCTTGAGAAATAACTCTGTCTACATTTCTAGACATTCTCTCGATTAGTAAATTTTGGCGTTGCGCAAGAGCGATCTGGCTTGCAGGAAGGCTAAGTCGCAACATGGCAGCAACTATTTTGTTGTTCTCCTGTTGTATCGCAGACATCGTAATAGATAGGTCACCTGAAATATCTTTCAGACTGACCAGGGCCTCTCGACCAGCAAGAATCAGGTCAATGTTGGATTTTGTATCGGCCCACAGCGACGACATTGAACGCAAGATTGTTTGGGCAGCCTGCGATGACGCTGGCAATCCAACTGCGGGTTGTCCATCTCGCAAATGTGCCAAGTTTGTATCGAAATCGACCTTATTTTCACTAAGGGTAGAAAATATCGCTAGCCGCCCCTCTGTAGCCATATTGGAATTTTTTGATATTTCTTGAGACAACACCTGCAAGTTATTGGTATAACTTTGGTAAATTTTGGCATGTTTGGCATCTTGCTGACTCAGAACAACATTAGCTACAAAGCCAACGACCATTAAAATACTACAAAGCATAAGACCCGCAATAAGGGGTTTTTTGAGCGTACTGCCAACTACGCTACTTTTATTATCTGCCATCGGGCTTTTCCTTCATGTTTGATCCTAAATCAACTAATAAGCTAACTTTTCAAAATGTTTATCTGCGGCTAATGCCACCAAACTCAAAACTGGCCAAGAAGTGCCTGCCACGTTATATCCACCTTTCACAAAGGGCCGAAACATCTCGTCGACTGCTATCATTTCTTCAAATGCATCTTGGGGGAAATGCTGCATACCCATAGATTCATCTACGATAAAACCGAAGTACATTTCATCATTCTCTATCGCGAAAACTCGCCTGCGCTCCATAGCGACTGTTTTAGTGCTGCCAAAAAAAGCGGGTAAGTCCAATACCGCCATTAACTTACCTCGAACATTAGCAATGCCTAATACAAAGTGCTTCACACCAGGTAATCTCGTTGCTTGGGGCACTAACATTAATTCTGCAATTTCACTCATAGGCACAACAAATCTATGACCTAATAAGCTAAACCCAAGGCCATTCCAGTGTGTTCTGGCATTTTCCTTTGCAGGCAAATCTATCGCGACGCTTCGACTTCTCTCAGCCAAAGCAAGCAAAGTGGCATAAGGATTACTTCCGTTACTCATGACATAACGCTCTTCATCACACTAACCAATTCTTCACCGCTAACAGGTTTAGTGACATATCCCCTTGCTCCTTGACGCTGACCCCACACCTTATCTGTTTCTTGATTCTTGCTACTGACAATAATGACAGGGATGTGAGAAGTCTTTTCTCCTCGACAAATTTGTCGCGTCGCCTGAAATCCATTCATATCCGGCATGACGATATCCATCAAAACACAATCCGGTTGCTCCTTTACAGCGATTGCAACGCCATCTTTGCCATTTTCTGCCGTAATCACCTCATAGCCGAGGCGTTCAAGCATGTCTTTAAACTGATAAATCTCTGTGGGTGAGTCATCTACAACTAATACTTTAGTCATGGTGCATCCTTCACATGATCACGAATTGCACTTAACAACTCCGCTTTACTAAAAGGTTTTGTCAAGTATTGGTCTGAACCTACGATCCGACCTTTGGCGCGATCAAACAAGCCATCCTTGCTAGACAACATGATGACAGGGGTACTTTTGAAAGCTTTATTATTCTTTTTGAGTGCGCAGGTCTGATAACCGTCCAAACGCGGCATCATAATATCCACGAAAATTATGGCGGGTTGTGTATCAGCAATTTTTGCCAGCGCATCAAATCCATCGATTGCAGTAATCACCTCGCACCCTGCTTTGCTCAAAAGGGTCTCGGCAGTCCGTCGAATAGTTTTACTATCATCGATAATCATCACTTTGATGCCTTCAAAGTTGTCTTCCATATCTCCTACCGTCCCTCTCCTCCAAAAACAAAAATTACATTACACGTCGGTACTTTACAGACGTTTTTTAACACAGTTCATGAACTCAATCCATCCTTAAGCTTCGACAATGGGATTTCCGTCACAAATCCTTCAATGTGGTTTACAATACCGACATTTGAGCCAATTCGAAATAGGAAGATTTACCTTGAGCGTGAAACTTGGCGTCGTAATGGACGCTCTAAAATCCATTAAGCCCAAAAAGGATAGTACGCTTGCCATGATGGCCGTCGCCCGCCGTAAAGGATGGCAAGTCTTCACGATGGAACAATCTGACATGTTTGTGACCAACGGCGTTGCTCATGCGCGTGTTAAACAGATTGAGATCGACGAAAAATCTGAGCACTGGTACAAGATTATTGAAGAAAAGAGCCTGCCTTTAAGGGAAATGGACGCCATATTAATGCGAAAAGATCCGCCCTTTGATATGGAGTACGTTTATACGACTTATTTTCTGGAACTGGTTGAGAAAACTGGCACCCTCGTACTGAACAAACCTGGCAGCATTAGAGATTGCAATGAGAAACTCTTTGCGCTTCAGTTTCCTGAATGCTGCCCAGCTAATCTTGTGAGCAGAGATGAATCTACCCTCCGTGCTTTTCACGAAAGCCACGGCGACGTTATTTTCAAACCCCTTGATGGCATGGGAGGTACGGCTATTTTCCGTATCAAACCCAAGGACCCAAATCTTTCCGTCATCATTGAAACACTGACTAATAATGGTCAACAACAAATCATGGCCCAGCAGTTCATTCCTGAGATCAAAGAAGGGGACACGCGAATCTTACTCATAAACGGCGAGCCCATTCCCTATGGTCTAGCAAGAATACCCGCAAAAGGTGAGACTCGCGGAAACTTGGCTGCCGGGGGCTCGGGTGTTGCACGCCCTCTCAATGACAGGGATAGGTTTATATGTGATCAGGTTGGACCGGTTTTGAAGGAGAAGGGATTGTACTTCGTTGGTATCGATGTCATTGGAGACTATCTGACAGAAATAAACGTGACTTGCCCCACTTGCATTCGAGAAATTGATGCAGCCTACGGCCTCGATATCGCTGGAGATTATATTAACTTTATAGAGACGCTTCTATAAAGATGAGCGCTGCCATCGCCCATCCAGGTGTTACCGCCAACGACAGGCTCAGCTTTACGCTTTTTCTGGCAATAGCCTTGCATGCTGCGGTGATATTTGGGGTCACTTTCACTTATTTGAAAAAAGGCCCCTCAACACACACTATGGAAATCACCCTCGCCCAACATCGCAGCCAAAACCAACCAAACAAGGCTGACTTCCTTGCGCAATTTGATCAGGCTGGT
>JAESSY010000101.1 GCA_016763855.1 Pseudomonadales bacterium | reverse complement strand
TGGATTATGCACCAGCACCGTGCTGTGTATGACCTCAATGATAAAGAACCAAAAAATGATCTTCAAATGGCGTTTAAAGAAAAAGTTACCCACTATGACAATCATGCTTTATCTGAGGCCAACAGTCGCTACGCGATTTCTCAGACCGTTGCACAGCGGCTAAATAAATATAATGGGCTAAATGCTGAGCCACTTTATCACCCGCCCTACGCAGAGAGCCTATTTTTCTGCGAAGAGCCGTACGACTTTATCTTTTGTCCAGGCCGTCTGGAAACCTTGAAGCGTCAGGAATTACTGATAGAAGCCATGAAATTTATCGAGAGTCCCGTATCAGTGATTATTTCAGGGGCCGGTGGGCAGGAGCTCCGTCTCAGGACGCTAATTGAAAGGTATAACCTAGAAGGTCGAATTCGTTTGACTGGGCGAATAACCGAACAGCAAAAACTAGCCTATTATGCTCGAGCACTAGCCGTTTATTTTGCACCATATGATGAGGACTACGGATATATCACACTTGAATCGATGTTATCGGCTAAACCCGTAATCACTGCATTAGATTCTGGTGGCCCTCTAGAATTTATTCGTGATGGGGAAAATGGTTGGATCGTTTCTCCCGATCCCAGGGCGATCGCTCAATGCATTGACGATTGCTATAACGACAAACCCCTTACTCGAGATATGGGTAAGTTTGGACGTGAGTTGTATACCCAGCTTGATATTAGTTGGGACAAAACCATCAGTTCTCTACTTGAATAAAACTATGTTGAATCCGGTTCTTCAAGGCAATGAGGTTTATCTCGAGTGAAGATAGGGATTATAGTCCCAGGATCCGTACCGTTAGTTCAAGGTGGCGCTGAAAGGTTTTGGGGCGGCCTGTGCGACCACATAAACCAGGATACATCGAGTTGTGCTGAATTAGTCAGTTTACCGTCACCGGAGACTAAGTTTATCGAGTTGATGGGCAGTTACCGTCGCTTTAGTGATTTGGACGTAACTAGGTTCGATCGCGTTATCAGCGGCAAATATCCAGCCTGGATGGTCGATCATCCGGACCACACCTTATATATGGTGCATAAACTACGAGGTGTTTATGATACCTACGATCTGCATTCCGAAGCCGCATCTGTAACGCCTCGTTTAATACCTGGCGAAGTCCAATTTTTGGAGCAATTGATTACCCGGAATAGGCCTGACAGAGAAATTCTTTCAGAGTTTTGGCAAGTTCTTGACGAAGCTCTGCAATTCGACCTGGAGGATTGGTTTGCTTTTCCGGGACCATTAACTCGTCGTGTTATTCATTTTCTTGATGCTATTGGTATCAACAAAAAATCAATTAGTCGGTTTTGTGCCATATCGAAAACAGTTGCACAGCGAGAAAACTATTTCCCAGACGCCGTGGTTCCCTTAGTACTACATCCGCCGACTGAATTACCGGTCATAGCACCTACTGCTAACATATATCTGTTTACTGTCAGTCGGCTCGACGCACCAAAGCGTATCGATTTACTGATCAGAGCGTTTATGGACACCGAGATTAACTCGGAATTTCGTATTGCCGGCACTGGGCCTGAGCAAAGCTCCCTAAAAAAGTTGGCGTCCAGCGACCCCCGAGTGATTTTTATGGGCGAAATATCTGATCAGCAATTAATTCAGGAGTACGCCGGGGCAGCCTATGTTCCTTTTATTCCCCATGATGAAGATTACGGGCTGGTAGGTATTGAAGCTATGTTGTCTGCGAAAGCGCTGTTGACCACGGTGGATGCCGGCGGTATTAACGAGGTTTTTGAACAAGGTCAAATGGGCCTAAGCGTGTGTCCGGAGCAAGCTTCGCTTGCGCAAGCAATGATCTGGATGTCTGAGCACGCCCTGGAAGTTGCGGAGATGGGTCGTGCCGCGCGAGCGCGAGCGATCCTTATTACCTGGCAAAAAATTCTTTCCGTGATGATTGAGGAAGCCTCTTCTATCAATTATATGCCGGCTCCCAGAAAGAAGTGTGTTGTCGTGTTGACCTTTCCAGTATGGCCTCCTCAAAACGGCGGACAAAGCCGGGTTTATAACTTGTATAAAGAGGTGGCTCGGTCCTACGACGTAACACTCTTGAGCTTTGTAGACTTCAACAAACCAGCGAGAGAAATTGAACTCTCTCCTGGTTTTACAGAAATACAAGTGCCAAAAACGTTGCAACATCATCGAGCCGAACAAAATATTGCTGAACTACTTAAGGTACCGGCAGGGGATATTGCAGCTATCAACGGTTCATTTTTAACACCGATGTATGGGTACACTTTGGCCTACTTAGGTACTGGAGCGGATCTGGTGATAGCGAGCCACCCTTATTGTTATTCAGTAATACGCAGTGTTTACAAAGGCAGGCTTTGGTACGAGGCACACAATGTAGATTACGATATTAAAAAAGCTATTCTCCCTGATACTGATATTGGCCGCAAATGGTTGCAGGCGGTGCGGCATGTTGAAGCTGAGGGCTACAACGATAGTGAAAGAACATTCACTTGTTCCGCTGATGATACCGTGAGACTGAAGGAACTTTATGGCAATCGACCAACTTTCGTCGTGCCAAATGGTGCCAGGGTTATGCCGTGGGGGGATGTATGCTATACCGTTCTTCCGGCATACGTGATCGTCTGGGTTTTGGGCCCAAATTAACTGCCTTGTTTATGGGCAGTTGGCATGGGCCTAATATCGAAGCTGTCCAATGGCTTAGCGACAATATCTCGGGCAACGAAAGTTTTCAAATTCTGTTAATCGGGAGTGTTTGTGAGCATCCATCTTTTAAGACTCTACCCTCAAATATAATTAAGCTGGGCCTGTTGCCAGAATACGAAAAGACAGCGATAATGCGCGCCGTGGATATAGCGCTTAACCCGATAATATCGGGGTCGGGTACAAATTTAAAAGTACTCGAATATGTGTCGGCCGGAGTGCCGGTTCTAAGTACATCGTTCGGCAATCGGGGCTTTCCGTTTATACATGGTGAATCTATTTTAATTGCAGAGCTTGAGCAATTTAAAATTGAACTTTTGGAAATGTCACGAAAAATAGATACCCATTTTTTAAATATAATAGCTAAAAATGCCTACGGTCATATCGCAAATTTTGATTGGCAAAAAATAGCACATTCTTTAACCATAAAGATAAGCTAAAAGAGGAACTTGCGTCCCACTGTTACTAAAAATGGTTAAAAATAGTTATATCGGCATTGACAACACCAGCTAAATGGCGATAATCGGTCGAAGCCTATGCGTAATAGGGTCGTATAAGTCCTGTTTTGGGGGTTTTTAGTACTAAGAAGGAGAGATATTT
>JAESSY010000100.1 GCA_016763855.1 Pseudomonadales bacterium | reverse complement strand
TTTTGACTTCAGACGATACTAGCTTCTCTTTGGTTTGTGATGAAAACTTCGGATCTGGTACTTTAACGGAGATTATTGCGGTTAATCCTTCTCTCGCATCATCTCCTGTTGTATTTGTATTATCTTTTTTACCAAAACCTTCTTTTTCAATATAGGTATTTAGCGAGCGAGTAAGTGCTGCCCTAAATCCTTGGAGGTGTGTACCGCCATCACCTTGAGGTATGTTATTTGTATATGCTAGTAGTGTTTCTTGGTATGAATCGTTCCACTGCATGGCAACTTCGACTGTAATACCATCTTCTCTCTCATGACTAAAATGGAATAGACTGTTTAGAGGGGTTTTATTTTCATTAAGAAATGCTACAAAAGTTGCCAATCCGCCCTCATAGTTAAAGGTATCGGTCTTCCCTGATCGTTCATCCAACAAGATGATGTTGATACCGGAGTTAAGAAACGACAATTCTCGTAAACGCTTTGCCAAAATATCGTAATGAAACTCTATATTAGTAAAGGTTTCTTTCGATGGTTTGAATCGGCATGTTGTGCCCGTTTGACTGGTTTCTCCGATCGCTTTTAACGGCGATTGCGGTTCTCCGTGGTTATAGACTTGTTCCCATACCTTTCCATCTCGCCATATAGTTAAACGAAATTCTTCTGATAAGGCATTCACTACCGATGTCCCTACTCCATGTAGACCGCCTGATACTTTGTAGTTACTGTCATCAAACTTACCTCCAGCATGGAGTACCGTCATAATCACTTCGGCAGCAGAAACTCCCTCTTCTTCATGCATGTCAGTCGGTATTCCTCTACCATCATCTGATACCGTGATAGATTCATCGGGATGGATAGTGACACTGATCTTGCTGCAATAGCCTTCAAGCGCTTCATCAATTGAATTGTCTACTAATTCTTGAACCATATGATGCAATCCTGTGCCATCATCAGTATCACCAATATACATCCCCGGTCTTTTCCGCACAGCCTCAAGACCTTTAAGGACCTTGATACTTTTGGAATCGTAAGTCTTCTCGTTACTCAATCTATATACTCCTTAACCGTGAATCGGCCATGTTCCACGTGAAACTCTTTGCCTCGGTTCCCATGCCAACTTTCTCTCAGTGAGTTTGCGTCTAGAGAGGTCGCGAAAATTTGGGATCCACTTTTTTCTAACCAAGCACATATACTTGTTCTATGGGCTAGATCCAACTCAGAAGCCATATCATCAACAAGGTAAAGTGCCTGACTTCCGTTTTCTTCCTCCAACAGTTTTCCTTGCGCGAGGATAAGCGCCCAAGATAGTACCTTTAACTCCCCTCTTGAACATATTGTTGTCACAGGCTCACCTTTAGCCGTTATTTTCAATTCCGACCTTTGAAACCCTAATTGTGTAAAGCCCCTTCGAAGGTCAATGGCGATCTGATCTTGATAGCAAGCAATCAGTGCTGCGTCTTTATTCCAACCCCTACTATATTCCAGTTTTACGCCTTGCAACCCAGAAAGAGAGGAAACGATCTTTGTAAACAAGGGCTCGAGCCGCTTATGATATTCCGCTCTACTCTTATCTATCTGTTCTGCCTGCTTGGCTAGGAGTTTTGTCCAAACATTTAGCTCATTAGATTCAGTAGATGACTTACGTAGTATGCTGTTTCTTTGCTTCAAACTCCTATTTGCTTCTAACCACAAAACACCAAACTGAGGTTCCACGTGAAACACTCCCCAATTAAGAAAGCGTCGACGGTTTGCAGGTGCGCCCAATAACAAGTCAATTGTTTCAGGGCCCAAGTACAGTACGGGTAACTCTCTAGCAAGGTCAGAAGATCGCCTTACTATCTCGCCATTGATACGAATGACCCTCTTACCATCCAGGCTGCGATGTACACCCAAACGTGTCGATCGATTATTTTGCTGCAATAAACCAAATACTATGCAGTAATCAGAAGATTTATTAACAAATGGAGCAAACCGGGCGCCGCGATACTGCCGTGCTTTTTCTAAAAATTGAATGCTTTCTAGGAGACTGGTCTTACCACTACCATTTTCACCAACAATTAAATTGAACTGGGGATGGAATACTAATTCTGCATCAATGATGTTCCTGACATTTTGAATTATGAGCCTTTCTAGGCTCATAATTTCATAGGCATAACCACATATACGGTATTTTCTGCTCCAGGCTCATCCAACAAAGCACTGCTGTTGCCATCATGCATCGTTATCCGCACTTTCTCACTTTGAAGCACGCCCAATACATCTTGAAGATATACCACGTTAAACCCCACTTCCAATGAATCCCCCTCATAATCAACATTGACACTTTCTTCAGCTTCTTCTTGTTCTGGATTGTTTGCAGACAAATGCAAAACACCGCTCGCCAAGTTAACGCGGATACCACGAAACTTTTCATTAGAGAGAATTGCCGTTCTATTAAGCGCCTGCCTAAGCTCTACTCTATCTGCCAGAACGACTTTGTCACCATTTTTAGGGATGACGCGATTGTAATCTGGGAAACGACCATCTACTAACTTAGTCGTCATGACATATTCTGTTGATTCGACACAAAGATGGTTTCCGCCAATACTCAACGTGACGTGGCCTTCTAATTCACCCAGCAATCTCTGTAATTCCAAAACTCCCTTTCTAGGTACTATCACTTGATTAATCTTACCTACTGAATCAATTTCCATGTCGCTCATCGCTAACCGGTGACCATCTGTCGCCACAGTCCGCATTGTCCCCTCTCCAACCTCAAATAACATCCCATTAAGAAAATAGCGTACATCCTGCTGCGCCATTGCAAAGGCCGTCTTATCAATCAGGCTCTTCAGTGCTTTACTTTCTACTTTGAGGTTCATATCAGCTTCAGACTTATCAACAGAGGGAAAGTCTGTTGCTGGTAAGGTAGATAAGGTAGATTTGAATCGCCCAGACCGAATAGACAATCTTTGATTGATCACCTCCATTTCGATATCCGCCTTATCTGGTAGTTCCCTACAGATATCCATAAACTTTCTAGCAGGTACTGTTACTTCCCCAGGCTTAGCATTTTGCAACGGGATGCGACTAACTAACTCAACTTCTAGGTCGGTTCCTGTTATAGCCAGGATATCTCCCTCTACCTGCAAAAGAACATTCGACAATATGGGTAGCGTTTGACGCCGCTCTACAACCCCTGTAACTTGTTGCAGAGGGCGTAACAAAGATTCTCTATTCACTACAAATTTCATTCATATACCACTTAGTTAGCAAGCGCTTACAAACCTAGGGCGCTTTATAATACCTATAGCATCATAGGGCTTACAACAAACACCGACCTATTATCGTCCGGATTGGATATCAACATTGCACTACTAGAATTTTGCAAAATAATATCTACTTTGTCCCCCTTTAAGGCTTTGAGGGCATCGATCAAATAAACGACATTAAAACCTATTTCTACCTCTTCCCCATTGTAATCTATCTCAATGGTTTCTTCCGCTTCTTCTTTTAGAGGGTTATTGGCGCTAAGCGTCATCACGCCACTTGCTAAGCTCAACTTAACATTGCGATAAACTTCATTAGACAAGATCGCGATTCGACTCAATACTTCCCTTAATTCTAACCGATTGAGTGTAAACGTCTTATCTCCTCCTGTAGCCATGACCTTTTGATATTCTGGGTATTGGGCGTCGATGAGTTTTGTGGTCAATTGCATTAGGCCACAACTGACTTGTAAGCGGTTGTAATTAAAACGCATCTCTACCTTTTCTTTTCCAATTTTTTTAACCATCCTCGCCAATTCATTAATACTCTTCCCCGGCACAATAAATTGCTTCTTCACTAAAAGCTCGGTTGCTATATCGTCAACCGGTGTATCTACTATAGCGACACTAACAATTGATGTAGCTAGCCTTTGTCCATTAGTTGCTACTGCCCGCAGGGTGTTTCCTTCTATCTCTAACAACATGCCATTAAAAAAATATCTAACATCTTGCTGCGCCATCGCAAAACTAGTCGCTTCTAACAATGAGGCTAAACGATGGGCTTCAATGCAGATGGAAAGGTCTATGTCGCCCATTTCAAGTGACGGAAAAGTTTCTGAGGGTAAAGTTGCCAAACTGGAATTGAATCTGCCGCTGCTGATGCTAAGCCGGCTTCCTTTTAAATCTAAGGTGATTTCTGCAGCGGATCCCTGGGAGCGACAAATGTCCAACAGCTTTCTAGAAGGTATGGTTGTGGCACCGCTTACGTTAGTAACTACCTTTGTGGTTCCGGCGGATAATGCCACTTCTTGGTCCGTTCCAGTGAAACACAAGCCATCATCATTCAATACGCAGCGTAAATTGGATAAAACCGGCATCGTTTGCCGACTCTCTACGACGCCAGATACGAGTTGTATGGTGGACAATAAGCTTTCTCGGTCAATTGTGAATTTCAATTCGGTTCTCGACCTGCCTATGCCGTAAGGATACGAATCAAATTATTATAGTCCTCACGAATATCTCGAGTGGTTTCTCTTAGTTCTTCGATCTTGCGACAGGCATGTAATACAGTCGTATGGTCACGTCCTCCGAAGGCATCACCAATCTCAGGCAAACTATGGTTAGTCAACTCTTTTGCAAGCGCCATAGCAACTTGACGGGGTCTCGCCACAGACCGAGTTCTTCGCTTTGAGTGCATGTCCCCAATCCGAATATTGTAATAATCTGCGACCATTTTCTGGATATTATCTATTCCGACTTGCCTATCTTGAATTGCGAGAAGATCCTTTAGAGAATCCTTTACCTGGTCTACGCTGATCTCTCTCCCAGTAAAACTTGCATTAGCTATCACTCTCTTAAGCGCACCTTCTAGCTCTCGCACATTTGACCGAATTTTCTCAGCTATGAAAAAAGCGACATTATGTGGAATCACAGCCCCCTCTAATTCTGCCTTTTTCATCAGAATCGCCACTCTTGTTTCTAAATCGGGCGGCTCAAGAGGCGCGGTCATTCCCCAAACAAAGCGACTTTTCAATCTCTCTTCAAGGCCAGAAATCTCTTTTGGATAGCGGTCACAAGTCAACACGATTTGCGCACCGTCTTCTTGTAAGCGATTGAAAACATGGAAAAATTCTTCTTGAGACTTCGCACCTTTTGCTAAAAACTGAATGTCATCCATCAACAACACATCAACTGTACGATAGTATTGGGTAAATTCCAGCATTTTTCCTAAACCAATAGCTCGCACCATATCTTCCATGAATCTTTGGGAATACATATAGGCAACTTTCAGATGTGGATGCTTTTCTAAGATTGCATTTCCGACTGCGTGCATCAAATGCGTTTTACCTAAACCAACACCGCCGTATAGCAATAAACACTTAGAACTCTTCCCTACATTTTCTGCGACTTGCATTGCAGCGGCTCTGGCAAATTCGTTAGAGGTTCCCTGAACAAAGTTGTCGAAAGTAAACTCTTTCTTTAAATCTAGCATTTTGTAGAAGTGATTGTTTTCTTTAGGTTTTTCGCTATGCTTTTGCTCTGAATCTAACATGACATTAGCTGTAGAACCTATTTGAATAGAAACTCTCGCTAAACCGTTTGCAAGTACTAACTCTCTAATTCTCACGAGAAAATTATCATTGACCTTATCTCTAATATATTGATTTGGCGCTAGTAATCTAACCTCACTGGTGCTCGACACTGCCTGCAAAGGTCTAATCCATGTACTAAATTGCTGGGTTGGTAATTCCCTTTCTAGGCTCGATAGGCATTTTTGCCAAACAGTTCCCCCCACGCGCCCTCCACTAGGTAATTAGATTCTCAAATATGAGATATTGTTATCATTATTTTAAGGTTTTGCGCAAACCCCACACTGCGATCAATGTCACGGCTCTCCCTATTTAAAATGAGACAAAATATAGCGAGAACCTAGTAAGCTATCCGTGATCAACAAATCTATCAGAGGGGATGAATCCAACCCGGTGGCGAATGATAACCTCATTTGAGATGACAAACCACAACTTAAGAAAAAATAACATAAATGAATTTTCTTATATTTCAATAACTTAACTCAACAACCGGTACATAAACTATGAGTAAGCTGTGAATAAGTTGTGTACAAAATTAAAGGGTTAATCAACTTACGTATGATTGTGTATAAGAACGGTTTTTCTGCACAAGATATCAACAGCTTAAAGGCAATTTTTACATAGAAAGCCAACAAGGTTTGAAGCCAGCTAAGTTATTGATCAAACACTATTAATATTTGATATGCGCAGATAATTGATTCTTAATAATTAACAACAATAACAAATTATATATATATAAAAGATTAACTATTAAGGGTGGAGATTAACTTAAAAAAATAAAATTCACTGAGAAATTGACTGTATGATCAATCTCCAATAGAATCGCCGCTCATTTTTTATGCCTTTTGGTAAATCCCAATGAAAAGAACTTTTCAACCCAGTGTCATCAAGCGAAAAAGATCTCATGGTTTCCGCGCTCGTATGGCTACCAAAAACGGCCGGCTATTAATCAATCGTCGTAGAGCTAAGGGCCGTAAAGTACTTTCAGCTTAACAAAAGTACTACCCGCTTAAAATGATCTATTCATTGTGTTCCAATGGGTGATCAGGCGTTTACGAAACAGAAACGACTGCATAATGCACTAGAATTTGATGTCGTTTTTAAAAACAAAGATTATCGAATAGGAACGTCAGAATTTCTTATTCTTGCTAAGAACAATAGCGAAACTCAAAGTAGGATCGGTATGGTTATTGGGAAGAAATCAATTAAATTTGCGGTTGATAGAAATAGAGTAAAACGAGCAATTCGTGAAACGTTTAGAAGAAATTACCATTCTGAAACCAATTTAGATATCGTCGTTGTGGCTAGACCTGGTGTTAACAAGGTGCTTAAAAATGGACTGCACGCTGGCTTAGCAAAAATATGGGCTGATCTTTCTGGTAAAGCGTTATAAGGGATCTCAAGAAAGTGTTAAGGCTAAGTTCATGATTAAAAAATCCCTATTATTGATAATCCGCTGCTATCAATTCACTCTCAGTTTTTTTATTGGGAGAAGTTGTCGTTTCTATCCAACATGTTCTGAATATACGATACAGGCTATTGAAGAGCATGATGGAATACAAGGTATGAGATTAGGCGTAATTAGAATTTCTAAGTGCCACCCTTTTCACCCTGGTGGATATGACCCAGTACCCACTAACGAAAATATAAAGGTGTAGGTCAGATGGATATTCAACGTATATTTATATTAATAGGCTTAGCTGTAACATCCTATTTACTAATTCTAGCTTGGAATGAAGATTACAAACCTGGCGGTAATATTGATAGAGGAAGTTTTCAAACTGATAAACCTGCTTTTGATATTATTCCTCAAGGTCGCATAGAAACAAAAGATACCTACCTTCAATCGGAAACAGAGAGTGCAGTACCTGCTCTAGAAGAAAACAACCCTGTGGTTATACCGGTCCAAAAACCTTCATTTGATATCAATACTTTAGTCCATATAAGAACAGATGTTTTTGATATACAAATAGATCGTTTAGGTGGCGATATTGTGAGTGGTGCACTACCAAAATATCCAGCTGCTCTGGATACTCCAGATATACCTTTTGTGTTGCTAGACCCTAGAAACACTTATACGGCTCAAAGTGGATTGATTGGTCGTGATGGTACGGATGCAGCTAAGGGTAGACCTGTCTTTGAGACCTTGAGCAGTACATATGATTTAGGTGAAAAAGATGAATTGGTCGTAGACTTCATTTTGCCTTCTCTGCATGGTGTCAAGATTACTAAACGGTTTATCTTTAGACGATCTGACTATTTGTTGGATGTTGAATACATAGTAGAGAATTATTCCAATAGTGATTGGCAGGCCTCTTTGTACGCTCAAATTAAGCGGGATGGGCAAGACGCTGTGATCTCGGATTCTGTCGGTATGGGGATGCAACCTTATACGGGTGGAGCCACTTTTCAAGACGGATCCCCTTATACCAAACTATCTTTTGATGATGTTGAAGAGGAGGTTTATAAGGAACAAGTTGACGGGGGTTATATGGCTCTGGTTCAGCATTACTTTGTAAGCGCATGGATTCCAGATGAAAGTTTGTCTCATCGTTATCAGGCTCGGAAATTGAAAAACCAAGACGTTTATCTCTTTGGATTAACAGGGCCAACTTGGCATGTAAGAGCAGGCGAAAGTGACCGTCTAATTACGCAATTCTACATGGGACCGAAAGATCAAGTTCGATTGGAAGAAATTTCCGAAGGCTTAAATTTAACAGTAGATTATGGTTTTTTATGGTGGTTAGCCCAACCCCTTTTTGCGCTTCTAACGTTTATCCATGGTTACGTTAACAATTGGGGTATAGCGATTATTTGCCTAACGATCATCGTTAAATCTCTCCTGTATCCCTTATCAGCAGCAAGTTTTAGATCAATGGCAAAAATGAGAAAGCTACAACCTGAAATGGCTCGACTAAAAGAACGCTTTGGAGATGACAAACAAAAATTTTCCCAAGCTATGATGGAGCTGTATAAAAAGGAAGGAGCCAACCCATTAGGCGGTTGTTTACCTATGTTAGCTCAAATGCCTGTTTTCCTCGCTTTATATTGGGCTTTGATGGAAAGTGTAGAGTTGCGACAAGCTCCATTTTTCCTTTGGATACATGATTTATCAGCTATGGATCCCTATTTTGTATTGCCTATATTAATGGGTATATCAATGTATCTGACCCAAATGATGCAACCAGAACCACCGGATCCGATTCAAGCTAAAGTGTTTAAATTAATGCCAATTATGTTCACTTTCTTTTTCCTATGGTTCCCCTCAGGATTGGTGTTGTACTGGCTAATTAACAATATATTATCCATCCTCCAACAAACTTACGTCATTCGTCAGTTAGAAAAGGCAGATTAAGTGAACAGCGACACAATAGTCGCTATCGCAACACCTCCAGGTAAAGGGGGTGTAGGTATAATACGTATTTCAGGCATTGGGTTAGAATTCTACGCTACAAAAATATTAGGTAAAATCCCAAAAACTAGGTTAGCCACATTAGCAAACTTCGCCGATAAAGACGGCGGAGTTATTGATCAAGGACTAGCTCTTTTTTTTAAAACACCCAACTCTTTTACCGGCGAAGATGTTCTAGAGCTGCAGGGGCATGGCGGTCCAGTGGTCATGGATATGTTATTACAACGAGTGATAGCTTTAGGTGCAAGAATAGCGCGCCCTGGTGAATTTTCTGAAAGGGCATTTTTAAACGAAAAAATAGACTTATCCCAGGCAGAAGCAATAGCTGATCTAATTGATAGTGTTAGCCAACAAGCTGCCAAAGGTGCTATGAGGTCTTTAAGAGGGGAGTTTTCTGACAAGATCCGATCTATCGACAGAAAAATAGTTGAAACCAGAACTTACGTTGAAGCTGCGATCGATTTTCCGGAGGAAGAAATAGATTTTTTATCTGACAAAGTATTGTTAGAAAGCTTGAAAGAGATCGAGTGTAAATTGGAATTAACCTTGGAGAAGGCAACAGAGGGGGCGTTGTTAAGAGAAGGGGTGACCATAGTACTTGCAGGTCGACCCAATGTAGGAAAATCTAGTTTGATGAACCGCTTATCCGGCAGGGAGTCATCTATCGTCACAAGTCTTGCAGGTACTACTAGGGATTTAGTTAACGAACATATCCATCTTGATGGCGTACCATTAAAGCTAATAGATACCGCGGGTATAAGAGACGCCAGGGACGAAGTTGAAGAGGAGGGCATTCGAAGAGCAAAGCGGGAAATGGCCGATGCGGATGGGATTGTATTGCTCATCGATCTATCGACAACAAGTGATTGGCAACGAGAAATTAAAATTCTTTTAGATGAGTTACCAGAGAATGACAAGGTATTGGTTGTGCTCAATAAAACAGATCTAGTAAACCCGCTGCCTCAAACTCAGGGTAAAAACCCCTACCCTATTGTACATTGTTCGGCTTTGCTTGGGACAGGTGTTAGTGAGGTAAAGGAATCACTTAAAAGCCTCTTTGGTTTAGAAGTGAGTGAGGAGGGCGCTTTTGTGGCGAGGTCTCGTCATCTCGATGCGCTCAAAAGAGCGCAAGCTCATATGGAGGAAGGCAATAGCCAATTAAGTCACTTCCAAGCAGGAGAGCTACTAGCAGAGGAACTTAGGCTTTGCCACGATTGCATGTGTGAAATAACGGGGGAATATAGCAGTGACGATTTGCTCGGAGAGATATTTTCAAGTTTTTGCATTGGTAAATAACTAGTACCCGTCCATAAATAGGCGAATACCCTTATAAAGCGCAGAACTATATTTGTGTTAGAATGTAATTTCAAGCAGTAAGTTCCGATAAGGAACTTACGAGGGAAGTCCCGGGGACACCTAGTTCGCTGAATCCAGTTTCTGGATGGGTAATAGCTAGGCTCGGATGGACAAGCCCGCGTATACTTTCCAACCCAAAATCAAGAAGCATACTAAAACAATGGACTATCCCAAACATTTTGACGTCATCGTAGTAGGAGGTGGCCATGCGGGTACCGAAGCTGCACTGGTATCAGCTCGTATGGGCGCGTCAACTTTATTGGTAACCCATAATATTGAAACCTTGGGACAAATGTCCTGTAATCCCGCTATAGGAGGGATAGGGAAGAGTCACTTAGTCAAGGAAATAGATGCTTTAGGCGGCGCCATGGCCTTGGCTGCTGATAGAGCAGGAATACATTTTAGAGTGCTTAATGCTAGAAAAGGACCTGCTGTCAGGGCGACGAGGGCCCAAGCAGATAGACAACTTTATAGGAGCGCAATCCGAGGATATCTCGAAAATCAGGAAAACCTGCAAATATTTCAACAATCAGTTGATGATCTCATCGTAGAGCAAGATCAAGTAGCAGGGGTGATCACAGATGGTGGCATAAGATTTCGATCTAGCACGGTAATATTGACTGTCGGTACCTTTCTCGGGGGTATCATCCATGTGGGTATGCAAAAACAAGCTGGGGGTCGGGCGGGTGATGCGCCTTCCAATAAATTGTCCCAACGACTAAGAGAGCTGCCATTTCAAGTAGGCCGACTTAAAACAGGCACACCACCCAGAATAGACGGGAGAACAGTTAACTTTAAAGGTTTGGAAGCTCAACCCGGGGACACGCCAAGACCCGTGATGTCTTACATGGGATCCCAGAGCGATCACCCAGCCCAAGTTAATTGTCATATTACGCATACTAACGAGCTCACCCACGATATTATTCGTAAAAGTTTACATAGATCCCCACTATTTACTGGAGAAATAGACGGTATCGGTCCACGTTATTGCCCTTCGATAGAAGATAAGGTGGTTCGATTCGCGGACAAAGACAAGCATCAGATCTTTATAGAGCCAGAGGGGCTCAATACCCATGAGCTGTATCCGAACGGCATTTCTACGAGTTTGCCGTTTGACGTCCAATTAGAGTTTGTACGAACGATTAAAGGCTTTGAAAATGCAGAGATTTTACGACCGGGGTATGCCATTGAATACGACTTTTTTGAGCCATGAGACCTGAGCACGGCATTGGAAACTCGATTTATACAAGGTCTCTATTTTGCGGGACAGATTAACGGTACTACAGGTTATGAAGAGGCAGCAGCCTAAGGACTAATAGCGGGAATTAATGCCGTGCTTAAGTGCCGCGGTGAATCCACTTGGTGTCCCTCCAGAAGCGAAGCCTATATAGGTGTTCTAATTGATGATTTGGTTACAATGGGGACAAAAGAACCCTATCGGATGTTTACAAGCCGAGCAGAGTATCGATTAATCCTCAGGCAAGATAATGCTGATAGGCGCTTAACCGCCATTGGCAGAGAAATGGGATTGATTTCAGAAGAAAGGTGGTCCCGCTACAACACCAAAATAGAACTAATAGAACAGCGCAGGTCGAAACTGGCAGGACATTGGTGTCAGCCCGGCAATGAGGTACTGGAAGATTATTTGGGCAAGTCCTTGAGGCGCGAATACAGCCTTAGTGATTTGTTGAAACGACCTAATGTCAGCATTAAGACGCTGCTAGCAAAAGTTGAAATAGAATGGCCAAACGATGAGGTTAACGAACAGCTCGAAATCGATCTTAAATATGAGGGTTATATCCTTCGTCAAGAAGAAGAAATTATTCGAATACGTCAGCAGCATGATGTCCTCATACCAGCTGATTTGGATCTCGCCAACCTGTCTGGGCTCTCTAATGAAGTCAAACAAAAATTAATGGAGGTTAAGCCAGAAACCATTGGTCAGGCGAGCAGGATATCTGGCGTTACCCCTGCAGCCGTATCATTACTGCTTATCCATGTTAAGAAAGCCCGTGGTGATACAACAAAGCCTGTAGAAGGGCGACAGCAACGGGTATGAGTGAAGTCCAAGCGATTAGGGACGGCATTCTCAGTATGGGACTGGATGATAAGGATGCTCTTGCCGAGCAGCTGGATCAATTTGTCTCGTCTCTGGTTAAGTGGAATAAGATCTATAATCTCACAGCGATTAGAGAAAAAGATCAAATAGTGAGTCTGCATATCCTTGATTCCCTTTCAGTGTGTCCTTACATAAAAGGCGCAAGTACTATAGACGTAGGCTCTGGTGGAGGTTTCCCCGGGATACCCCTGGCACTCTATTTTCCAGAGAGAGAATTCGTCTTGCTGGATAGTAACGGAAAGAAAACACGATTCTTGTGCCAAATGAAAATTGAACTAGGGTTGAAAAATTGCACGATTATTCAATCCAGAGTAGAAGATTATGCCGGTTCGTTTGATCAAGTATGCTGTCGAGCCTTTGCCTCATTGGATGATATTTATAGTCGGTCAGCGCATTTGCTAAATGAAGACGGTGAGATTCTAGCGCTAAAAGGTAAGTTAGAAACTGAAGATTTGGATATTAAAAAGGGCGTTTTTGAACTAAAGGAAGTGCATAAATTGTATGTGCCAACAGTCGCAGCTGATCGGCACTTAATCATAATAAAAAAGGAAAAGCGTCATTGGGCATAGTAATCGCTATAACCAACCAGAAAGGGGGGGTAGGCAAAACGACGACCAGCATTAATTTGGCGGCCTCCCTTGCGGCAACCCAACGAAAGGTGTTGTTAATCGATCTTGACCCCCAGGGTAATGCCACAATGGGTAGTGGTGTTGAGAAGAGTGAACTGGAAACATCGATCTACGATGTATTGGTTGATGATTTGCCTTTCTCTGAAGCTATTGTGGAAGCGGAATCGTCTGGGTATGACGTGCTGGGCTCCAATGTTGATCTAAGCTCAGCAGAAATGGAATTAATGGATTTGGATAGGCGTGAATATAGGCTATCTGATGCGCTTAAGCCGATCAAAGATAAATACGATTTCATCATAATGGATTGCCCTCCTTCTCTTAGCCTCCTGACCATTAATGGTTTGGTGGCATCTGATGCAGTCATAATACCTATGCAATGTGAATACTTTGCGCTTGAGGGATTGTCAGCCCTGATTACAACGATTAATCGAATTACCGAACATCTCAATGAAGATTTGAAGATCGAGGGTATTATTCGCACAATGTATGATCCACGAAACAGTCTCACTCAGGATGTTTCCAAGCAATTAATTGAACATTTTGGCGACAAGGTTTACAGAACAGTGATTCCGCGAAACGTTCGCTTGGCAGAAGCCCCAAGCTTTGGTTTACCCGCGCTCTATTACGATAAACAGTCTAGGGGTGCAAAGGCCTATCTTGCCTTGGCGGGAGAAATAAACCGAAGATATGAAGCTGTCATTGAAGCGGCGAATGAAAGGCGTAATGAAACCCAGAGCACTTTAGAAAACGGCACGCTAAAATAGAATACTTATTACTAGGCACACAACTTGTATCAAACTTGAGCGCGACAAACCCGCTTCTTTGCAAACAGGTAAAATAGGAGAATAGGAAGATAATGGCGCCAAAAAAGAGAGGTCTAGGCAGAGGGCTTGATGCCTTGCTTGGATCCGAAAACAAGAAGAAGGACTTACCAACCAAAGGCCCCATATTGGATGAAATCCCAGTTGAATGGATAGTGCCGGGTAAGTTTCAACCTCGCAAGGTCATGGACGACGATGCCTTACAGGAGCTTGCAGCCTCCATCAGAGCTCAGGGCGTAATGCAACCCATTGTTCTAAGAACAATTAGTGGTGTTGGAGAGAACCTGCGTTATGAAATTATTGCAGGAGAGAGACGTTGGAGGGCAACTCAGTTGGCAGGCCTCGAGAAGATACCTGCCGTGATCAAGGATGTTAATGATGAGGCAGCGGTTGCCATGTCCCTAATTGAAAATATCCAACGAGAAGATCTCAATCCGATGGAAGAAGCGCTGGCACTTCAACGTTTGATCGAAGAATTTGATCTAACCCATCAAGAAATTGCGGATGCTGTGGGCAAAAGTCGTACGGCCGTAACCAACTACCTGCGCCTTAACAACTTAAACCCTGAAGTGAGCCAAATGTTGGCTCATGGGGATCTTGAAATGGGGCACGCTAGAGCGCTTTTAAGTCTCTCTTTTGAATCCCAGGCTAAGGCGGCGAAAGAAATAGCATCCCAACAACTCAATGTTCGCCAGGCAGAAGCAATGGTCAGAAAAATATTGGCTTCTTCGAATAATCCTAAGAAAAGCAAGTCAGTCGATTCTGACACTAGGCAACTTGAAAACAGTCTTTCGGATCGCCTAGGCCAAACTGTCACCATACAACACAGCACCAAAGGCAAAGGCAAACTGATCATAAAATATAATAGCCTTGATGAGCT
>JAESSY010000099.1 GCA_016763855.1 Pseudomonadales bacterium | reverse complement strand
TGTACCACCTTGGCTGAACAATATTCTGAGAGATTAAAAGGCCTTTGGAATCAATGCCTTATGCAATAAATGGTGCCCAGGAGAGGACTTGAACCTCCATGGGGTTACCCCCACTAGCACCTGAAGCTAGCGTGTCTACCAATTTCACCACCTCGGCATGATGGGAGGCGCAGATTACTAAGGCGTGCAAGCGCTGTCAATTAATAACAAAAGTTGTATGGAAGGAATAAGATCTTGAAAAAGGACCCGTTTGCCAAGCGTGAATCCCAGAAATATGCGAGCCCTATTGCTAGTCGCGAATTCATTCTCGAGGTCTTGGGTACCTTGGGTGAGCCTGTGGCGTTCAAGAACTTGGCGAGTACGCTAGGGATTGAAAACGCGAAAGACAAAGAAGCGCTCAAAACCAGGCTCAATGCCATGGTGCGTGGTGGTCAGCTAATCGTTGACAGGCGATCAGTCTATGCCATCGCGAGCCGTATGGAATTGCCGACGGGGAAATCACTGCTCACCCCGATGGGTATGGCTTTCTCCTCCAAGAAGGTGAAGATATTTCTCTGGCTCGGCGCCAAATGCAACAAGTTTTCCACGGTGATATTGCTCGGGTTCGAATCCGAAACAGGGACAGGCGGGGGCGGCTTGAAGGCGAAATTGTTGAAGTTATTGAGCGAAATACCCGTCAACTTGTTGGCCGTTATTACAGAGAAAATGGCGTTGGTTTATTGGAACCTTTGAATAATCGGATCAACCATGAAGTCTTTCTGAAGGACGACAAAAAAGTTAAGTGCCAAGAAGGTCAGATAGTCGTTGCTGAGATAATTGATCAACCCAGTCGTCATGGACATGTCACCGCAAAGGTGAGTCAGATATTAGGAGACCACCTCACGCCGGGAATCGAAGTGGAAATTGCTCTCCGAAACAATGATATTCCTGTCGAACAGTCTGATGAGGTAATAGAGCTTGTAGATAAAATGCCCTCAGAAGTACGAGCAAAAGACAAGCGGAATCGCTTTGATCTGACGGAGCTTCCTTTCGTCACCATCGATGGAGAAGATGCCAGAGATTTTGATGATGCCGTTTATTGCGAAGCGAGAGAGACGGGAGGTTGGCGTCTATATGTTGCCATCGCCGATGTCGCTGAATATGTTGATGTCGATTCTGCGTTGGATCAGTCTGCATTTCAACGCGGTACTTCTGTCTACTTCCCTCAGTATGTTGTGCCAATGTTGCCGGAAAAATTATCCAATGGATTGTGTTCCTTAAAGCCAAAAGTTGAACGTCTGGTGCTCGTTTGCGAGATGACAATTTCACCCAATGGCAAGGTCAGCAGCTATCAATTTTATGAAGGCACTATCTTTTCACATGCGCGTTTAACTTATACGCAGGTCGCCAAGGTGATTGGTGGTGATGAGACAACCAGAACCCTGTTAGAAGAAGTCGTGCCGCATTTAGACGAATTGCACGAGCTCTATAAAGTGTTAGTGGATGTCCGGTCAAAAAGAGGCGCGATAGAATTTGATACGACGGAACTACAGTTTCAATTTGCTGCAGATGGCAGTGTCCAAAGTATTAGACCACGGTCTCGTAATACAGCCCATAAAGTGATCGAAGAGTGTATGTTGTGTGCCAATGTGAGTGCGGCACGTTTTGTCGGTCAACAAGAAAAGCCGGGTTTGTTTCGAGTTCATGAGCCACCGAAAGAAGAAAAAATAGCACATCTGGTGGAATTTTTGGATCGTTTTGACATTAAGTTAAGCTTCGAAGATACGGTGCGCCCTGCGGACTATCAGAACGTAGTGCAACAATTACGAGACAGAAAAAACGGTCATGTATTGCAGATGGCCTTGTTACGCTCAATGAATCAAGCGGTTTATCAAGTAGAAAATAAGGGACATTTTGGATTGGGCTATCCAGAGTACACACATTTTACTTCTCCAATAAGGCGCTACCCTGATTTGTTAACTCATCGATTTATCAAGTCGGTGATACACAGTGATATCAAAACCAAGGCAGTTGCTCGGCTAGATAAAAAAGATAAACGAAATTTCTATCCTTACTCCCTTGAGCAAATGTTAGCTTTCGGAGAGCAAACTTCTTTCACCGAGCGTCGCGCAGACTCTGCTGTTTATGAAGTGCTCGAATGGGTTAAGTGTGATTATGTTAGCGATAGAGTAGGGGATATTCTCGATGGTGTTGTGACTGGAGTCGCAAAATTCGGCTTCTTTGTAGAGCTTGCAGACATATTTGTTGAGGGATTGGTACATATATCTTCGTTGAGCGGAGATTACTTTCGCTTTGATCAGGGGGCTCAATGCTTGACGGGAGAGAAGAGTAATCGAAGCTATGGTCTGGGGGATATGGTTCAGGTTCAAGTCGCACGAGTCAATGTTGATGAGCGTAAGGTAGATTTTGAATTAGTGAGTCATTCGCCTCTTGTTGAGGGAAAGCGCGCACGCAAAGATGTCGGTAAAAAGGCTAAGAATAGGAAAAAGCCTAGTAGCTCAAAGCCGTCGTCAAAAGAATTGTCAACCAAAGCTCAACCAAAGCGCAAACAAAAGGAAAAGCTAAAGGAAGGTCACCAGAAGGGTTCCGGCAAGAAAGGAAGGCGAAGCAAGCCGAATAATAGAAAGCCAGATACCCAAGAAGGCACGCAAGCACAAAAGCGAATGAGCAAAACGACAAGTAAAAAAGCGACCAAACCGATTAGAAAAAGAGTGCCAAGGCGTACTTCGAATTGAGTAGTCAGAGAATATTTGGTATTAATGCTGTCACTGCACGACTGGGATTGGGCAAAGCCGAGATCGAAAAAATCCTGATCAAAAAAGGTGAATTGTCCTCTCGATTGAATGATTTGTTGCTGTTAGCGGAACAGACGGGATGTTTTATTGAGCGTGTTAGTGATGAAGCTCTGGATGAGATGACCTCGATTACGCATCAGGGAGTGGGGTTGCTCCTGCACTCTCCTAAGGTGAAAAACGAGCATTTTCTCTATGAGCTTCTTGAGCAGGAAAAGGCTAATCAGAAAAAAGAGCCATTGCTTCTTCTGGTGCTAGATGGCGTGACTGATCCCAGAAACTTAGGTGCTTGTTTGCGGAGTGCGGCGACGCTGGGAGTTCATGCCGTTATTGTCCCTAAAGATAACAGTGCGCCCCTGAATGATGCGGCAATGAAAACCGCAAGTGGAGGTGCGTCATATGTCCCGCTGATTCAAGTCGTCAATCTAGCCCGCTGCCTTACGCAACTTAAAAAAGCCGGTGTATGGATCGTGGGCACTTTGCTCGAGGACAGCCAAAATATTACTGCTGTAGATCTTAAAGGACATATCGCGATTGTGATGGGTTCCGAAGAGAAAGGCATGAGGCATAAGACGACCAAATGCTGCGATTTTCTTGTTAACATTCCTATGCAGAATGAAAACTTTGGCTTTAATGTTTCTGTTGCGACGGGAATATGCCTTTATGAAGTACAGCGCCAGAGAAGAGCGACTATTTAGCTCTTGCATCACCTGCTTGCTTTCACTACAATGCGCGTCCCTATTTTCTCCTTGCTTTACTGCAATGTCACAAAAATGTGGTGGGACAGAAAGCATAAACCCAAGAGGAGTCTTGAATGAGACATTACGAAGTAGTGTTCTTGGTTCATCCTGATCAAAGCGAACAGGTGCCAGGAATGATTGATCGCTACACAACATTGATTAAAGACGGTGGCGGAAACGTCCACAGAGTGGAAGACTGGGGGCGACATCAGTTGGCCTACCCAATCAATAAAATCCACAAAGCGCATTATATTCTATTCAACATGGAATGCTCGAAGGACGTATTGGAAGAAATCAATACAACATTCCGTTTCAACGATGCCATTATCCGTAACTTGATTCTTGGTCGCAAAGGACCAGAAGAAGGCGATTCTCCTATCATGAAACTTGAGCGCGAAAGCCGTGAAAAGAAACGTGAAGATCGACCTTCAAGATCAGCACCTGCTGCTCCCGCTGAAGCTTCAACTACCGAAGCAAAAGCTTCTGTAGAAGAAACAAAAGTGGAAGAGACTAAAGCGGAAGAAGTGGTAGCAGTAGACGCGAAGGAAGAAACAGTTGTAACGAAAGATAAATCAGGCGATGAAGCTTAATCGGAGGAAATATGTCACGTTTTTATAGAAGACGAAAGTATTGTCGATTTACTGCTGAAGGCGTCAGCGAAATTGATTACAAAGATATTGAAACTTTGAAACAGTATGTTTCGGAGACAGGAAAAATCGTACCCAGTCGTATTACCGGTACTAAAGCCAAGTATCAGCGACAACTGGCGAAAGCCATTAAAAGAGCAAGATACCTTGCCTTGTTGCCTTATACGGATGGGCATAGCTAGATAGCGCTCGCGTTTATGCGTTTTATTGCTGAATTTGTTATGCGAGGCAGGCTTCAGGCAATTGGAGTTTGTCTCTTTGGGGTACTTGTCCCCATGATGTATTGGTTGACCAATGCAGCGGTAAGCCTTGTTATATTGAGGAAAGGCGTCAGAGAAGGACTATTCACCTTGCTCTGGTCTTGTCTTCCTATAGTCGTTCTTATGTTCGTCTATGAAGAATCGATCCCCATGGTGATATTGATGGGGATTTTGCTCGGTTCTGCGTTACTTGCCGGGGTACTTAGGCAAACGCAATCTTGGGAAGCAACATTAGCCGTTGCGGTACTGATTGCTGGATTGGGTACATTTGCATTTGAGTTTGGCGCTTCAACCTTGATGTCTGAGATCGTGGATCAATATCTTCGATTTTTAAATGATTTTAGGCAGCAACTAAACGGGGGCGCAATAGGTAGTGGGAATACAGCCCTGGCTGTTATGCCTACCCCAGCTGAAGCTCATGAGTTGTTATTCGGCTCAATTGCGCTCTGTTTTGCCTATTCTATGGTGTTGTTTTTGATGCTGGGTAGGTGGTGGCAGAGTGAGCTATATAACCAGGGTGGCTTTGGTCTAGAGTTTCAAAATCTACGCTTGTCTCATGGTTTCAGTGTTGTGCTGATCATGGGACTGGTACTGACTTCCGGACTGGATAATTTGGTCCGTTGGATATACCTATTGACTATGCCATTGTTTTTGGCAGCAATTGGGTTTGTTCACTGGATAGTAAAAAAGAAGGAACTATCGTCTCGCTGGCTGACGATTTTCTATTTGATGATGATATTTATGTTCCAGCTACTAGCACCGGTGTTGATAACCGTTGCGTTAATAGATAGCTGGTTTGACTTAAGAAAACGAATAAAGATTGATCGAGAGGTTGAGTGAAATGCAAGTAATTTTATTAGAAGACATTGCAAATCTGGGTGTACTGGGTGAGCAGGTCAATGTGAAGTCTGGTTTTGGTCGTAACTTTTTAATTCCACAAAACAAAGCAGTTGCGGCGACTAGTGAGAATGTTGAAAAGTTTGAAGAGCGTCGTGCAGAGCTACAGAAGACTGCTGATGAGAAGCTGGCTGCTGCTAAGGTACGTGCGACAGGTGTTGAAGCACTTGAAGTTGTGCTGACCACTAAAGCCGGTGACGAAGGCAAGCTCTTTGGTTCTATCACTGTTCGGGATATCGTTGAAGCTGCAGAAGCAAAAGGCGTCACCCTTGAGAAGGTTGAAGTCAAAATGCCAGATGGGCCGATTCGTGAATTAGGTGACTTTGAAATCAGTATTCACTTGCACTCAGAGGTTGATGTGATTCTCAAGGTGAAAGTAGAAGCTGAAGAAGGCTAAGCATACTTTTCTCAGTGTCAGCGGGGGCAACTACTCCCGCGAGTTCACCACCGAAAATTCCAATTTGTATCAAGGCGGTCACTTAGGTCATGACAAGTAGCCGAGGCTGAAGTAATCTCAGCAGCCCGTTCCCCGTTTTTTAAAGAGTACGATAAGTACAAAAAGCTGAAGAACAGCAATGAGAATGATAAGTGGCCACTGCAATTGACGATACGATTTCTCTGAAAATCCCGCCTCACTCTATTGAGGCAGAACGCTCCGTTTTGGGCGGGCTTATGTTGGATGAAAATGCTTGGGATCTTGTTTCTGGCATTGCCACAGCTGATGATTTTTATCTCAATCACCACCGCGTCATATACCGATGCATGGCTGATCTGGTCGAAAAAAACAAACCTGTCGATATCGTGACAATTTCTGAATCTCTGGAATTGGTTAATGAGCTGGACAGTATTGGAGGTCTTTCTTATCTATCCGATCTTGCCGGTGGTACGCCCACGGCATCCAACATCAAAGCCTATGCTGAAATTGTCAGTGAACGCGCGACGGTTCGACATCTAATCTCAGTTGCACATGACATTGCCGACAGTGGTTTTAACCCTCAAGGTCGAAATAGCGCAGAACTTATTGACATTGCGGAGTCTCAAGTATTCAAGATCGGGGATGATAGGCCGAGTCGAGGTGGTCCCCAGTCTATTCGTCCCTTACTCACTAAAGCGGTTGAGCGAATTGATGAATTGTTTCAGACCAAGGGCAAGCTCACAGGCTTGAGTACGGGGTTCAGAGAAATCGACGAAATGACGATGGGTTTACAACCAGGAGACATGATAGTTGTCGCAGGTAGACCGTCTATGGGGAAGACTTCTTTTGCGATGAACATAGCAGAAAACGCGGTTATTGCAGGAGAAAAACCTGTCCTTGTTTTTAGTATGGAAATGCCGGCGGATTCTCTTGTTATTCGTATGCTGTCATCTCTTGGCAGAATAGATCAAACCAAAATTCGGAGCGGGCAACTAGATGACGACGATTGGCCAAGGTTGACCTCTGCGGTGACTTTGTTAAATGACAAGCCTTTGTTAGTCGATGATACCGCATCACTTTCCCCCAATGAAATGCGTTCCAGAGCTAGAAGAGTCGTTCGTGAGCATGGAGATCTCGGTTTGATCGTTATTGACTATATCCAGTTGATGCAAGTTACGGGCGGTTCTGAAAATCGAGCCACGGAAATATCAGAAATCAGTCGCTCACTGAAGGGCATCGCAAAAGAATTTAGATGTCCCGTTGTCGCACTCTCTCAACTTAATCGTGGCCTTGAACAGCGCCCTGATAAGCGGCCCATCATGTCTGATCTACGTGAGTCTGGTGCGATAGAACAGGATGCAGATGTCATCATGGCGATATATCGAGACGAGGTCTATCACGACGATGCCGAAAAGGGGATTGCTGAAGTGATTTTCCTTAAACAAAGAAATGGCCCTATTGGTCGACGAAAGCTCGCCTTCATAGGCCAATACACTAAGTTTGAAGACTTGGCAGTGGGTTACGATAACTACGATTACGAGTGATGCCGGTTATGGGTAATTCTCCCCAAGTCTGTATTCATCTGAACAACATACGCCACAATTTCAATGTTGCTACTCAACTTGCTCCTGGTGTTAAAATCATGGCTGTGGTCAAGGCAAATGCCTATGGTCACGGCGCTGTTCAAATCTGCAATAACCTTGTCGATGCGACTGGTTTTGCCGTGGCTCGTGTCACTGAAGGAATATCATTAAGGTGTGCCGGAATAGGCAAACCTATTTATGTTTTTGAGGGTTTCCTTGACGAATCAGAAATGCGGGCCTGTCGCAAGAATAAACTTATTCCTTTTGTACACGCAAGTTATCAACTAGACATGCTTGATAGTGAATTACCCGTATGGATAAAAGTCAATACGGGTATGAATCGCTTGGGTTTCACCCCGGAACAAATCACATTGCTGCAAGAAACAATAAGGCAGAAAAACATAGTGGGTGTTGCCAGTCATTTCGCTAATGCGGATTGCGAAAGCAATCCGAAAAACAAATCCCAAGTACAACAATTCCATCAAGCCGTAGATACCCTTGCTCTCAATGTGGAGCTTAGTTTGGCGAACTCAGACTGCATATTCACCATGTCTCAGAATCACCTTGATTGGATACGACCAGGCATTATGCTTTACGGGAGTTCCACCAACACGCAAACGGATAATCGATTGAAACATTGCATGACGTTGAGTGCGCCGACTATTGCAATCAATGTATTAAAAAAAGGGGACGCTATAGGCTATGGCGGGGATTGGCGTGCAACAAAGGATTGTCGAGTCGCAGTTGTAGGCATTGGATATGCAGATGGTTATCCAAGGGAAATGCCAGAAGGCACACCTATTTTAGTCAAAGGAATGCGCCGTAGGCTTGTCGGTAGAATATCCATGGATATGCTGTTTGTTGAGTTAGAGTGGGACGATGAGCTATCTCCGGGGGAACATGTCACTTTGTGGGGTGAAGATTTGTCAATTGATGAAATAGCAGCCTGTGCAAACAGTATTGCTTATACTTTAATGACCGGATTAACAGAGCGTGTTGAGCGTTTCTATACACTAGATAGCACCTTGGATAACATCTTGGGCAGCGATATAGGATAGGCAGTGGTTAAGACAAAAACAGTTTATGTATGCGGTGATTGCGGTTCTGAATTTGCGAAATGGCAGGGGCAGTGTAATGATTGTAGTGAATGGAATACCCTGACTCGGCTCAGTGTTGATAACACATCAAGCAAATCTCGTCGTCGTGGATATACGGGACAGTTAGAACAAGCTCAATCTCTTTCTGATATATCCGCTGTGGATGTTGAAAGAATGACCACGGGCAGTGAAGAATTTGATCGCGTACTCGGAGGTGGATTGGTGCCGGGTTCAGCTGTCCTGATATCAGGGAACCCAGGAGCAGGCAAAAGTACATTACTTATTCAGATCATGTGCAAGTTATCCTCACAATTTTCTGCACTCTACGTGACGGGTGAGGAGAGCCTTGCTCAAATCGCTATGCGTGCAAAGCGACTTAAGCTCCCTTTAGATGATTTAAAAGTGATGTCACAGACCAGTGTCGAGTCTATTCTCTCTGTTTGGGATGAACTTAAGCCTGAACTGATGGTGATCGATTCTATTCAGGTAATGAATCTTGAGGACGTCGATTCAGCTCCGGGAGGCGTATCTCAAGTGAGAGAATGCGCCGCAGTTCTAATTCAACAGGCCAAGAAAACCAATACAGTCTTATTGTTAGTGGGGCATGTTACTAAAGAAGGTAATCTAGCGGGCCCCCGTGTACTTGAGCACATGATCGATTGTTTTGTGATGTTAGAGGGTGATAATGATGCGCGATATCGCACTTTACGAAGCAGTAAAAATCGATTTGGTGCCGTTAATGAGTTGGGCGTTTTTGCGATGACTGAAAGAGGATTGATTGAAGTTTCAAACCCTTCAGCGATTTTTCTTTCAAGAGGAGAAGAGTCGACTGCCGGTTCCATCGTGATGGTCGTTTGGGAAGGTACAAGACCCCTGTTGGTTGAAGCACAAGCCTTGGTAGATGAGAGTGCGCTTGGAAACCCGAGAAGAGTTGCGGTTGGTTTCGAGCAGAATCGATTGGCTATGCTCTTAGCCGTTTTACATCGACATGGAGGATTGCAAGTCGGGGATCAAGATGTATTCGTTAATGCGGTGGGAGGAATACGAATATCAGAAACCAGTAGCGACTTAGCATTACTGTTGGCGATTGTTTCCAGCTTTCGCGATAAAGCAGTGCCCTCGGATACGGTCTGTTTTGGAGAGGTAGGATTGTCTGGTGAAATTCGTCCGGTACCCAACGGCCAAGAACGGATACGAGAAGCAGCTAAACACGGGTTTACAAGGGCAATAGTTCCCAAGGCCAACTTACCTAAAAAACCCATTCCCGGTATATCCGTCATAGGCATAGGCAAGCTTGAAGATGCTCTCAATGAAATTTAAAGGGATATACTAAACTCCGAGCTTTAGCTAGCAAACTCCCTTCGAATAGATTCACTATGTTGGCCCACTGAGGGTACGGGACCATACTCCTTGTGACCATGCATTGCGGGAGAACTCACCAATTCTACTGGTCCACTCGGTGTAGAAATTGTGCTTCGCCGAAGTTGAGGGTGTTTACTCAAATCAGAAACCGAATTGACCGATGCGTAAGCAATGTTTGCTTCCTCTAATCGTAGAATGACATCCTTGCGATTTAGTTTCTTGAATGCTGTGTTAATTAATGTGTCGAGCTTTGATCGGTTTTCTACTCTCAAGGTGTTAGTGGAAAATTGCGGGTCGTATCCTTCATGCTGCAGAACCAATTCGCTAAATTGATGCCATTCTCGTTCATTTTGGATTGCGACCACCACCCACTCGTTATGCAAACATGCATAAGATCCGTAAGGCGCGATTAAAGGGTGATTCAAACCCACGCGAAGGGGAGCATGACCTGTATATTCATGATGAAGTAGGGGCACTGTCATCCAGTCAGCTAATGAATCAAAAAGCGATACCTGAATCGACTTACCTTCCCCTGTAATTCCTCGTTGGATAAGTGCTTCTAGTACCGCCGCATGAGCGTACATGCCGCAGGCAATGTCGCACACAGAAACCCCGACTCTTCCGGGTGCATCTACTGACCCTGTTATACTGGCCAGTCCCGTCTCACATTGAACCAAAAGGTCGTAAGCCTTCATGTTTTGTTTGGGCCCTTCCACGCCGTAGCCTGAAATATCTACGGTAATGAGTTTTGGATTTTTTACTCTGAGTTCTGCGGAATCAAATCCTGCGCGCCCTGCTGCTCCTGGGGCCAAATTTTGAATAAACACATCTGCTTTTTCGATGAGAGCCTTTAGTAAAGCCTTGTCCTCCAAGTTCTTAATATCAAGCACTAAGGATTCTTTACCCCGGTTCAACCAGACAAAGTAGGCACTCTCACCATGAACAACCTGATCATAATGCCGAGCAAAATCACCTTCACTTCGTTCGATTTTGATGACCCTTGCTCCGGCATCTGACAGTTTTAAAGAACAAAAAGGTGCAGCGACTGCTTGCTCCAATGCGATAACAAGTAGGCCGTTAAGTGGGTTCAAGTGACTATCCTGATGAGTTTCTGAGAAGGCAACTTTGTGCCTATTAGAATATTTCTGCTTCACGCTGGGATAGTACTTCATTTACCCGCTTGATCAAATCCTCAGCCTGGGTTGGTTTTTGGATGAAGTTAATATTTAGGTGAGTTGCGAGCTCTGGGATGGCAATACTCTTTTCGAAGCCACTATAAAACAGCACTGGAAGCTCTGGTTCGATGGTTCTCATTTCCTGATAAATTTCAGTACCACTGAGATACGGTAAGGAACAATCTAATAAAACCAGATCGATTTCTTTGTGCTTAGTATGAAACAATTCGATTCCTTCTAAGCCTTCTGATGCTAACAGCACATTAAAGCCAGCTTTTTCTAGGATGCTTGTCGAGACGAATCTGACATCTTCCTCATCTTCAATAATAAGAATAGTAGCGCCTTTGAAATCCATTTTAGTGGCATAGTCGCTTTGAAAATTGCGTTCTCGCATTTCCGTTAATGGAAGATATATTTTTATGGTTGTTCCATAGTCTAGGTTGCTGTCTATGTAAGCAGCACCATGATGACTTTGAAGAATGCCTGCAACTGAGGCCATACCCAAGCCTCGCCCTGGGTATTTCGTTGAATAGAAAGGGTCAAACAACTTTTCCTGCGCGGACTGAGACATTCCCATTCCCGTATCCTTGACCGTTAGGAATGCGTATTCACCTGGTAGTAAATTGGCACCAAAATAGTGTTTATTCAACGTTTCTCTAGAAAGCGTCTCTCGGCCAGATTCTATGTCTATCGAACCGACCTCTCCATCTAGCGCATCTGAGGCATTAGTCACGAGATTCATGATAACTTGATTGAGTTGAGCCACATCTCCTTTTAACCAAAGTGATGGCTCGTTAGATTTAAACGCAATGGTAGCCTTCTTGCTAATTACAGCAGACATCAGATCAAGAACGTCTTCAACAATTGCATCGAGTCTAATGTCTTCTTTTAGAACTGGATTTTCTCCAGCATAAGTCAGCATTTGATTGGTCAACTCTGTCGCTTTACCCGATGCCGTGAGAATTTTGCTTAATTTTGTGTTGATGGAAGAGGAGGTACTTTCTTCCAGAGCGAGTTCCGCAAAGCCAGTAATCCCCATCAGTAAATTGTTAAAGTCGTGAGCTATGCCGCCTGTTAATACTCCGAGGCTTTCTAATTTTTGAGCATGCTGTAAACGATTAGCCATGATCCGCTTGTCTTCTTTCAGTTTTCGTTGAAGCGTGATGTCCTTGAATATGGCTGTGTTATTTATTTCTCCATCTGCCTTCGTTCCTCGGACCGATATTTCACACGGGAAACTCTTACCACTTTTATGAATGAAAGCGACTTCACCGTGATAGGTAAATATGGAGCCTTGGCTGTAATTTGTATTATGAATATGCTGTAACAGAGTTTTCCTGTCATCTTCTACAAGAAAATCCAATACGTTTGGACGAGAGCGTGCTTCTGATTTGTTAAAGCCGGTTAATTCAAACGCGCGTTGATTCCATGCGGTGACGACTAAGTTATGATCGAATCCGATGATAGCTTCATGGGCGTTGTTCAACACATATTCAATATTATCAAGGGATCCAAGTTCGGTTTTTTGGCTTTCTTTATATCGGTGGTTTAACAATTCCAAACCACGCATGGTGATGATGGCGCCTATGATGGGAAACAAAAGTGAGTCGAGAAAGTATATTTGGATAGACCAAATTAGATTAGGGTCGAAAATGAAATAAGGTTGGATGAGTCTTAACAAGAATTGTGCCGATACCGCACTCACTAGTATATAGTCTGTGTATTTGAGTGGCGCAACTATGATCTTGGCGGAGCGAATAATGGCAAGATAGCAAACTAAAGTTGGGAAGTACGCGATATACCAACTTAGGCGGTCTATTTCATCATAAAAAAATGCAAGATAAAAGCGTGAAACAATATAGAATCCAATGAGACTCCACGCTAGCTTCAATGACGTTTGATTAGAAATTTTTTGAATCGCTAAAAGAAGAATAAGGCTGGCAGCAAAAAAACCAGCGCTACCCAATTCAATTAGATTCTGATTAAAATAATCAGGATTTCCATCCGCCAGATAGACATAAATCAAATTTAGTATCTGCCTAAGGGTTTCTACCGTTAAGGCTGCCGCACCGAGCAGTAGAAATTCAAACTTTAAGGCGCGTTTGTTCAGATACAACATAATAGCAATAAGGCCATCAAAAAAGATGAGCCCAATAAGCGCAATGTAGTTGAAATTTTCCAAAACTTAAACCAGCTTCAATAAATCTTTAAGGGTAAATGCACCTCCACAATTGAACCTGTATAGCCGTAAAATGTCCAATCATTATTTGTAATGCCGCGGAAGGGAACTCGCCTAATATCCTTGGTCAATGTCGATTTGAAACATCAGGGCCTGGTTTGTATTTATTCGTGCGAGGTTTTCGAGAAACAATTCTGCCACATTCCTCGGTGTACTTGCCGCAGCGATGTGGGGCGTGATGGTTAACTTTGGTTCTTGCCAAAGTGGACTATCTGATGCTAGTGGCTCATCAGGTAATACATCCAAAATAGCGCCTGAAATTCCCCCTGTCCTTAATGCTGTTAAAAGATCATCCAGATTTAACGATGCGCCTCGCCCTACGTTAATAATGATGGCCGAATTTTTCATCGCAGAAAAAATAGATGTATTGATAATGTTTTTTGTGGACGCGGTATCCGGCAAACAGGCTAATACAAAATCTGCTTTGGAAACCGCGTATTTCATATCCTGACTAATCTCTCTGAAATGTACGAGATCAGAGTTGATTATCTCCTTGCGAGTCGGGGTGCGTCGAGAAACACCAATGACATTCATGCCGAATACCTGTGCTACTTTTGCGACATGGCAACCGATCGAGCCACTCCCAATAATGCAGAGGGTAAGGTTTTGTAAAGTGCCCGGAGTTTCATTGTTTAAAGGCCAGAATCCTTTTTTCTGATTGGCCTTGTATGCTTCGCTTTGACGTACGTGTTCTAAAAGATAGTTAAAAGTATATTCAGCTATAAGCGGACCAAAAATATTTTTGAGCCCTGTTAGTAAGATTTCAGGGCGCTTGTTTAATTGTGCTACCAGGGGTTCAATTCCAGCCCAGGTCGATTGTATCCACAAGGGTAGGGATGGTATCCCTTGCAAATATTGCGCGGCAAAATCTGGTATAGCTAATAGTGCGTCACAGGGTGTTTTTGTTTCTGGATTGGTCTCGAAACGGAACTGTACGCTCGATTCACCTTTGAGTAACTGTTAGTAAGCTTCAGCTTCGTTGTCTAGCACCAAAACTGTTCTTACTTTATTTTGAATGTGTAGTTTTTTTGACACTATAAGTCAGTTGGGTTGGATCGATCGATACATAAGAAGTCCGGCTCGATTAAAAGGTTCGTTCTCTATCGGCCCAGTTTCAAAGTCCAAGGAATCAAATTCTTCTTTAAAGATATTTCCGACTTTTTCCACGACCTCAGAATTCATCGTGCTACTGTTAATAAACGTTTCCAACAGTATTGCCCCATTTTTTCTATTGCTAAATATTTCACTGAAATTTTCTCTTATTTTAAGTATGGGTCTTGCCTCTAACCAGACAACTTATGCCAGTTTCTTGTAACGAACCCGAGTCGGGGTCCCGCCGCTGTCACCGAGTCTCTTCTTTCGATCAAGTTCGTAGTCTGTGTAGTTTCCTTCAAACCAGGTAGCTTGGCTATTGCCTTCGAAAGCTAAGATGTGGGTTGCAATCCTATCGAGGAACCATCGATCGTGTGAAATAACCATGAGGGTCCCTGGGTAAGCTTCAATCGCGTTTTCCAGTGCTCGCAAAGTTTCAACATCAAGATCGTTTGTCGGTTCATCCAGCAGTAGGAAATTCGCGCCTTTCTTAAGTAGTTTGGCTAGATGTACACGATTTCTTTCTCCTCCGGACAAATCCTTGACAAGCTTTTGTTGGTCGTTTCCCTTGAAATTAAATCTGCTCACGTAAGCGCGTGATGAGGTTTCATATCGACCAATCTGAAGAATTTCATTGCCCTCTGAAATTTCTTGCCAGACATTTTTGTCATCTGAGAGGGAATCCCTTGATTGATCAACATATCCTAGTACAACGGTTTCACCTAGCTTTACATTTCCTGAGTCTGCTTTTTCTTGACCACTTATTAGCTTAAAGAGTGTTGATTTTCCTGCGCCGTTTCCACCAATAATTCCAACGATGGCCCCT
>JAESSY010000098.1 GCA_016763855.1 Pseudomonadales bacterium | reverse complement strand
GGGACTTGATGGCATTGCTTCGGGGTGAGCCGCATAATGAGAAACCCATCAACATTTATCAGTTGGCTTTGATATGAAAGTTAACGGGACAGCAATGACCCCATATATAACAATTTACGCAAGCGTGAATTTCCACTAAAGTACGCAACTTACTTTTAGATCTGAAATTCAGAGGATGAGCATGGCAAATTATTTCAATACCCTACCGCTTAGGGATCAACTTGCACAATTAGGCAAGTGTCGCTATGCAGCAATCTGAATTTGAGGGTGGCGTCAGTGCGCTTAAGGGTAAAAAATTGGTCGTGATTGGTTGTGGTGCTCAAGGCTTGAATCAGGGTTTGAATTTGCGAGATAGCGGCTTAGATGTGTCCTACACCCTCCGCGAAAGCGCTATTTCAGAAAAGCGTCAGAGTTGGAAGAATGCGACGGAAAATGGTTTTATCGTTGGTACCTATGCTGAACTTATTCCGAGTGCGGATCTTGTTCTAAACCTCACGCCAGATAAGCAACATACGCCTGTTGTTACTGAAATCATGCCGCTGATGAAAAAGGATGCGTGCTTGGCCTACTCACATGGTTTCAATATAGTAGAGGAGGGCATGCAGGTTCGGAAAGATCTCACCGTCATTATGGTGGCACCTAAATGCCCAGGAACAGAAGTCCGGGAAGAATACAAACGGGGCTTTGGGGTGCCGACTTTGATTGCAGTTCATGAAGACAATGATCCCCGAGGTGAAGGATTGGCCCTGGCGAAAGCCTATGCTGTTGGAACCGGCGGGCATAAAGCCGGTGTTTTAATGTCCTCATTTATTGCAGAAGTAAAATCCGACTTAATGGGTGAACAAACTATTCTATGCGGTATGTTACAAACGGGTTCATTGCTTTGTTTTGATAAAATGATAGAGAAGGGCGTTGATAAACATTATGCCTCTAAGTTGATTCAGTATGGTTGGGAGACCGTTACAGAAGGTCTGAAATATGGCGGGGTCACCAATATGATGGATCGACTTTCTAACCCTGCCAAGATAATCGCTTTTGATCTAGCTGAAGAGCTAAAAGATATTATGCGTCCACTCTATGAGAAACACATGGACGATATTATGTGCGGCAATTTTTCCGCAGGCATGATGGCAGATTGGGAAAAAGATGATGAGAACTTATTGCAGTGGCGAAAGGAAACAGGTGAGTCCGCATTTGAGACCACACCTGCGGGAGATCAGGATATCTCAGAGCAAGAATTTTATGACCACGGCATACTAATGGTAGCGATGGTGAAGGCCGGTGTTGAATTAGCCTATGAAACAATGACCTCCGCCGGCATTATCGAAGAATCAGCTTATTATGAGTCGCTTCACGAGACACCGTTAATTGCCAATACCATTGCAAGAAAGAAATTATTTGAAATGAATAGCACTATCTCTGATACAGCAGAGTATGGCTGTTATCTTTATAATCATGCTTGCGTACCTTTGTTGCAGGACTTTATGACAAAGATCGATACCGATGTCATTGGTAGAGGGTTGGGTCTTAATGAAATGGGCGTGGATAACCAGCGCCTTATCGAAGTGAATGAGCAAATAAGAGAACATAGCGTTGAACATATCGGCCGCACCTTACGCGGTTACATGGGTTTGATGAAAAAGATTGTCTGACTAGGCGTGTTTGACATAGTGTATTTGGATAGATGAACCGAGTGGCAGTTTTTGACAATTGCAGCATTCGCTTTAATGATAGCTTTGCGCTTAAGAATATTACTTGGCAGATAAGTCCCAAGGAACATTGGGTGATTCTTGGTCCAAATGGCGCAGGGAAATCAGCGCTAGGTGCGGCGCTGCTCGGGCAAGGAGAGGTTTTCTCTGGCAGCGTCGAGGCATTGCCCACGTCGATTCAAACTGTTTCAATTGAAAGACAAGTAGCTCTGCTAGAAAGGGAAAGGTTTAAATTTATTTCCGGTAAACCTGAGTCTTTAGTGGTCGAAATTCTTGCAGAAACCTGCGGTGATAACACTTTTCCCGCTGAACTTTTCACACTGTTCCCAATTGAGGACTTGCGCCTAAAAACATTTCGTAGTTTATCGACAGGAGAATCAAGAAAAGTTCTCTTGCTTCAGGCACTGGCTGCTCGACCAGAAATACTGGTGCTAGATGAACCCTTTGATGGCTTGGATAGCAAGGCGGTAAAAAGTCTTCAAATGGCTTTGAAGACGATTAGTTCGAATACTGGCGTCATCCTGATATTAAATCGCCGGGATGAAATTCCAGATTTTGTGAATAAGGCGCTTTATATAGAAGCAGGTAAAATTGTTCAGGAAAACAATATCGAGAGGGGTTCAGACAAACAAGTATTTGAACATTTGTTACATTTTAAATTCGACAAATTGATCTTTCCAAGTGGCGAAACCACCCAAAATATTCCGAAGCTGAGTTTAAATGATCCGTTAATTAGAATGAAAAATGTAAGTATTAGCTACGATGAGGCTGCCATTTTTGAACACTTAGATTGGCAGGTGGAAGCAGGCAGTCATTGGCAAATAACAGGCCCTAATGGTAGCGGTAAAACGGGGTTGCTTAATCTCATTACAGGTGATCATCCTCAATGTTACGTTAATGACATTTTTGTGTTTGGATTCCAAAGAGGTCAGGGCGAGTCCATTTGGGAAATTAAGCAGTATATTGGTTATGTCTCCACGGCTTTACAGTGGGAATATCGCATCAGTATTAATTTACAGAATGTATTGTTGTCGGGCTTTTTTGACAGCATAGGTTTGTATCAATCCCCAACGGAAGAGCAGATAGTGATAGCAAAACAATGGCTAGTGCTTCTGGGAATGGAAAAACAGTGGGACAAGTCATACAACAAATTGTCCTATGGTGAGCAACGCTTGTTGCTAATTGCGAGGGCAATGGTGAAACAGCCTGCACTCTTGATATTGGATGAACCCTGTCTGGGTTTGGATGAAATTAACAGAAGCCTAGTGCTGCAGCTTATTTCTATTCTATGCGAAAATGGGCAGACCACGGTGCTATATGTCAATCACCATAGTGAAGATAGTATTATAGCGATTGAAAACATTTTGGCCTTGTAGAAAGTTTAACTTTTACGACTTGAACAATAAGCAGGAGATTTTTATTTCATACATTAGACGATAGGGTTCAACTCGGACTACGTATTGCCCTCGGCGATAACCAAATATCCAATGATCACTGTTGATATCGGAAAGCTACTATTTACAATTGTTAGCTAGAAAACTACCGATTGTAGATCTAGACAGATCTGCAAGCCCATAAACATTCGCGCTTAACTTTCTAGGCTTAACTTTCTAGGTTTAACTTCCTAGATAAGATATCCGAAATGAAATCTGACGTCAAAATCAGCGGTGCGGTGTTTTGCATCCGCTGAATTCTCTGCTTAGGTGTTACAACTTAAAGAGGAACAACTTTATTTGCGCAGGGTCCTTTTTGACCTTGGCCAACTTCATATTCTACTGCTTGCCCGTCATTAAGTGTGGCAAAACTGCCTCCACTTTGAATTTCTGAATGATGAACAAAAAGATCTTTGTCGCCGTCTTCAGGTGTAATAAAACCAAAACCTTTGTCGGCATTGAACCACTTAACTGTACCTTTACTCATTTTATTTACTCATAGTGTTGGTGAAATATATAAATTATATCCGATTTCACCGGCTCGGATATAAAGCAAGGGCTTCGGTAAAGACACATAACGCAATGTCCGTGTTAGGTATGAAACTCACGCCAAAGAGTAATGCATGTGTAGCTCTTATAGTTTGTGACCTCATGATCAACGCCGCTTATCTTTGTAAAACCGTTCTTGAACCAAAACATCAGTGCTTTCGGGTTTTCTGCATATACATTAAGCCCAATGCTGGTGTATTTCTCATTAGCCTCAATTTGCCAGAGTACGGATGATACTATTTCCCTACCAAGACCGCCAGATTGTTCTGTTGGTATCAACACCAACATGGGTAACCAGCACTTTCCTTGCTCTGGGGTATCAAGCTCAATTTGCACATATCCAACTGAAACCCCTTGTTTGGAGATTTTTCGCAAGTAGAAGCTAGGTTTATCCAAATTTTCGCTATTAGTCACATCTCGATCAATTAGTGCTTGGTATTCCTTTAGTGGATAGCTTCTAAATGTGGGGTCAGAATCGCCTAGCGCATTATTTGCCTCAAAGATCCGCTGTACTTCTTGTACATCCTTATCTTCGAATAGACTAAAATCGAGATTTTCTGACTGCCAAGAACTGGGGATCATCTGGGGTCTAACGCTTGGGATAGGAGCTTGGAATGGAGAAGCGAAGCGCTGGAATGAAAATCCAATCAACACTGACCGAAGGAAATGGCTGCATGCTTTTATGTAGTTTGAACATTGATAATCTTCGCAGATTTGATCTTTTTAGTTTTGAGTATGCTATCGTGCATTTTCACTGAATACGCTGAAGCTCCATTCTTCCCACTAACTATTTTCTTTGGTTCGCCATTAATCCAATGTACAGCAGCACCGTCGTCAATTGCTATACCGCCCGCAATTTCTTTTGACGCTACCAGTCTTTCATAGACCGGCTTTCGTTCTGGTTCAGCACTGTAATGTGGGCAACAACTTCCGTTTAAGAAACCTAAACCCGCTAAAGCTGTCAAAGATGAGTCTATCGAATCAGTGATGCCAGATTCAAACCAGCAGATGGCTCCAGCACTAACACCGCACAGAATTGTTCCATTGTTGAGTGCAGTATTCAAAATTGAAGGTATTCCCCAACAAGACCAGACACCGAGCATACTTTTGGTATTGCCACCACCGACAAATATAATGTCTTGGCTGAGAATCCAGTCTTCCAAATTTTGTACTCGACCAAATAAGCTCAGGGCCGATGGTTCACAGTCTAGCTTTGAGAATCGAGAAAAGAAACGAACTACATAGCGCGTATCATCGCCGCTGGCGGTGCCAATAAATCCAATTTTTGGTCTGTGAGTATTTGATTGTTGCAATACGTAAGAATCTAAACCTAACTCTGTACCGTTAGAAAATCCGCCACCGCCAATTGTAATAATTTGTTGGGCCATTTAGCTCATCATATTTGTGTATTGAATGACTCTTTCTTTACTATGGCTTGCCATTAAACTCAAAGGTGGCAGCTGCACTCTAAGCTTGGAAGAGTTTGCAGATTCAATACTACGTGAAGTACCAGTGTCGAAGAATTTATGTAAGCCTTTATGATTAAATCGTCGGCTAATTGTAGCGAGTTACACGACAATATCAATAAGCCTGACGCCATGTAAAGTGGCAAATGACTTCAGCAGTGTATTCTGCATCTGAACCAAACTCATTGTGGGGAGATCTTGGCGTGAGGCAACATTCTCACGGACGTTTGGGACGGTTTTCCTCGTTCTTAAGTTTTTTAGCGTTACTTCTATCCGTTTTTTCCGCCCTCTTTTTCTTCTTTCGTTCATTTTTTTCAGTTACGATCTTCGTTGCCTCAAGTTTCGTTAGACTAGGATGTTTAGCGAGTAGCTCTTCAACCCTTTCATTAATCTTGGTCATTTTAGGCCTTAAAATTTGTAAGTTCAGATGATACAAGAGTTTGTTTGCTATCGAGTATCCAAGCCGGAGGCATCAACAGCACCTTGTGATGTTTTCTAATTTAACTATGGCGCTAAAGTCTGCGAATAGATATCGAAAATTAATAAAATCCACGAATAATAATTTGTAGCACAATAGAGGTGATTATCGCTATCTTTTGCGTTCAGAATAAGCGGTCGCTGCTATTTAGAAAGCTATTGTCCAACTCCAAAATCTATCCATTGACTATGAAATCCTCTATCAACTGGTCAATCGCATACTGTGAAGAGGCAAGTTCAATTGCATTTGTATCGATGATTTTAGCAACAACGATCATGCCTTTCCAAAGTGCCCATCCTCGCCCTCGATTCCAGATTGCATCACTTACTGCCATTCTTTCTTTAAAAGCCCTGCGACTCGATGGCGCTAACAGCGTCCAAGCAATTGTCATATCGCAAGCCGGATCGCCAACCCCCAACCCACCGAAGTCTATTACTGCATTCAACACGCCGTTCTGAACGAGTAAATTACCCGCAGCGACATCTCCGTGATACCACAGAGCCTCAGCCTCAAAGGATGCATCTAAGGCTAATTCCCATATTCCAGTTGCGGCCTCGATATCGATTTTTTCCGATAGTGCTTCGAGTGCTGCCTCTGCTTGTCCACGCCATAGTTCAAGCGAACCCCCTCGAAGTTTTCGAGTCGGTCCTCCGCTACAGTCAATTGTTTGAAGTGCCAAGAGAAAGTCTGCGAGGTCACATGCAAAATTATTTATGTCCTTAATATTATCTCTCGTCGCTATTTCACCCTCTAGCCAGCGGTAGATTGACCATTGCCACGGGTAGTCGTCATTTGGATCTCCCATCGCGAGGGGCTCGGGAATGGGTAATGGCAGGTGCGGCGCTAGCTGAGGAAGCCATAATTGCTCCTTAGCCACAGCTTTAGCGTAATGCTTTCCGCTAGGAAGGCGTACGGACATTTCGGTTCCTAAGTGGAAGGTTCGATTATCCCACCCACTTAGCCGCACTGGCGAAACTTGTAAGTGTGCCCATTGTGGGAACTGAGAAGCCACTAACCGCGTGACTAATGGAACATCAATTTGAACATCATCGTGGGAATTTTGTTTAGACAAGAAGAGTCACTCCAAATATTGGTAACGCGCTAACATTTCGGCGAGGCTGTTTTTAGAACCCTGTCGTCTAGAATCTCATGATCTGTAGAAACCCGAATGGCTAGAATATTCATGCTTGATATAAATAAAAATGTATTAAAAAATCACTCAGATAGATTAAGGCACAAATTCATGGTTATTAAAAATACTTTTATAGCTGCCGAAACTTACGGAAAGTTTTGCTTCGGCATTGAAAATGGTGATAGTTGTATGCGTGAGCCAGAAGGAAACAACTTGGTATATTCACGTGATGTTTCATCCAGTCGGTGTAATTGGGTTAGTACTAGTCGAATGATACTTGTGGATGCGCTCTTTTTCTCTCCTTTTTTCACTAGGTCGTTGGGTCAGTTTTACATGCATAATGGTGCCCAAACATGATAGCGTGTCATATGCGGATTCTAATTACGGATGATCATCACCTTTTTGCAGACGGCCTAAGAATGGTGCTGGAGGATCTGGGGGAAGAGATAACTTGCGTCGTAGCATCTAGTGCTGAAGTGGCTCTTGGTCTACTTAATGGAGATGAGTTTGATTTATTTGTCGTTGATTTACATTTGCCAGGTATTGATGGTATCAGCTTGCTTAAATCTCTTGCTGAACAGCGTGCGGAAGTACCGATTGTTGTTATATCCGCAACTGAAAGTTTGGAACAGATTAACAGTGCGATTGAAGCGGGTGCACGTGGATTTGTACCAAAGTCATACGATCGAGCTGGGATCCAGAGCGCTTTAAAAACAATTCTCAATGGGGAAATTTTCCTACCCGCTGACATTAAAGATAAGCTTCAAAGAATTCGCCAATCGCAAGTAAGTTTCCCTGACATGCCTGATATCGTAACATCCTTTGGTATTACTAAACGTCAATTTGACGTACTAGAAAATGTTGCTAAAGGTTACTCCAATAAGGAGATTGCTAATGCCATGTTTGTTACAGAACACACCGTTAAAGTACATCTAAAAGCACTCTTTAAGGCGCTCGATGCTAGTAACAGAACACAATTGAGTCAGATCGCCCTAGATAAGGGTATTCTTCCCTAGGCTTCATCGACATAGATGGTCAAGAGTTTCACGACACTGTTTCGGAAAAGATCTACATCAATTGGTTTGTACATGATTATCTTGTAGCTAAGATCTGCAAGGCTCGACGTTAACACGGTTTTATCTGCGGTAATGATAACCCCCGGTATTGCAAATCTAACCTTTTCTTGAATCTGTTTGAGTACGGAAACACCATTCTCATTTTGGAGATGGTAATCGCTAACGATGAGATCAGGCGCACAACCCAACCGTTCTACAACGGCAAGCGCTTCACTTTGTGTGCTTGCAGTCATCACACGGCATCCCCACCCAACCATAAGTTCGCTCATCGCTTTAAGAATACTGACCTCATCATCTATGACTAGAACCGTCAGATCGTTCAATGCTTCAGTGTGTGTATCTAAGGATAGGGGATGCTTAATTTCATCCGGTGCTTTTAAAGCTGTTGTCCTACTTAAGCTCAATGAAAAACAGGAACCTCGATTAGGCGTAGATGTCACAGACAAATTATGGTCGAGCACTTCACTTAAGCTTTTCGCTATGGATAGACCCAACCCTGATCCTGCCACTGCGGTGGTATTGTTTCTGGTAAATTCTTCGAATATTGAATCGACATTAACTCGATCAATACCTGTGCCTGTGTCACATACTTGAATTGTTATCGAATCTCTGCGTCTGCGGCAGCCGATCAACACTTTACCTCTTGCAGTATATTTAATTGCATTACTCACAAGGTTCCCCACAATACGGTCTAATAGCTCAGGATCTGTTCTTACCCATGCTGAGCTTTCTACGTAATGAAACTCGATTCCTTTTTCGTGCGCATACAGTTTAAATTCATTTTTCATGCCGGCAAGGCAGCGTCCAAGATGGACTTCCCGAATTTCTGGTTCGATAGAACCGGCCTCTAACTGGGAAACCTTAATGAGGTCATCAAGCAATGTGTCTAGGTTGTTAAGTGAGGCTCGAATGTTGTCTATTACAGATTGAGATGTCCCTTTCTTAATACTACTATTTAACATCTGTGTATAGAGTGATAGTGCGTGCATTGGTTGCTTCAGATCATGACTGGCACCAGCGAGGAAACGGGATTTGGCATCATTTGCATCTATCGCCAATTGCCTGGCGAGTGCCAGTTCCTGCTCTTTGCTCTGGAGGAGGCCTACCTTTTCAGCAAGATCAGATGTACGCTCTTCAATCCTTGACTGTAATGTTTTCGCAAATTCAGATAACTCGTTGTGCGCTTCATTCTCTCTGGAATATGCACGGTTCATCCTGCGGCCTAGTACAATTGCGTGGCCAAATATAAAAACCAAAAACCCATACTGGCTCATATCGATCGATTGAATCAGCTGCTGGTACAACAATGTGTCATTGATCGCTGCCACGACAAAAACGGTATTGAGCAGCAACACAAGTTTAGCATCATCCCGCTGACGATAGACCGAAAGCAAAGCTGCCATCATAGTGTATAGTAGCGTCGCCAGAATGATGTTTGAGAAAATGTCCCGACTTGCAGTAAAGATATATGCAGGTGTTATGAGCGTCCAACACGTTGCACTAATACCGATGAAGAGTAATGAATAGACCAGATACTTTGAAACTTCACGGGGAAATAAGGACCGCAAGAAAAGCAAATAAACGGTTGGTAGCATAAACATAGTGATGTAGCTAAGCCGGGTCGAAATGATATGCGGATGTTCAATAATAAGGTAGGGCAGTTTGCTTACCGCTAATACTCGCAAGCCAAAGAGAACAGCGAGAACAGCATAAATCAGATGGCCGGTTTCTTCGGGGCGACCCAGATACAACGCAAAATAGTGTAAAGCAACAATGCAGAGTGCACCAATAGTAAAAATATTGATTAGTTTTTCTAGTTCAAACCTTACAAGCACTGTCTCGCTTTTATCGATCTTTAAGGCTCGCGGGATTCCACCTTCTATATGATAGAAATTGGATATCTGCAAGACTAAATCAACAACTGAACCTTCTGGTAATGCAGCTATCTTTGGTATGGATCGTGGCTCAAAAGTATCTTGAGATATACCTACTACCCCTGCTGAAGCAATTAGATTGCCATTGGCCCATAAACGATAGGCCATATTTAACTCAGGAATGACCACATGCAATGGTTCATGTTCTTTATTAAACAGAACCCTAACTCGATAAGTGCCATAACCAAAACCGCTAAGGGGGTGTTGATCTATACTTTGTTTGTTCCATACACCTGGTACAGATAGAAAATTCGGGTAGTCACTAATTGGCGTAGATGGTTCATTCAAGTGTTTCCATTGGAAGTGCCACCTTCCATTTAGCGTGGCCGCGCCCTGTTCTTCGAAATGCCAGTCCCTCAGGTCTATGGTGCCATCAGATGGCGTTCCCCCAGTGACATCTCCTGTTGAGAAAATGGAGATAAGAAATAGCAGTATGAATAAACAAGGCCGCATCATGCTTTTAAAACATTCTTTTCAAGTTATGCATTAAAATTCCAAAGTTGGTTTTACTTGATCAAAAAATAGACACAATCCTAGCTGTTCTTCAATTATTCCTATGTCAAAACAATATATTAAACGAAGCAGCAATATTTTGAACAAATAGATTGAAATTTACATGCGATTAACACTTTCGAGTAGTACCACTTTAAGTTCCTATGATGTTGAATCTATCAAATGCACCTGAGCTCAAAATCAGGAAACATCAATGGCTAGTGGAAGCCGCATAACGGAGAGAGTCATGAAGAGAATAAAAATCATAAAGCTATTCACATTCTTAGTCTGTGTATCTATGTCCAGTATTGGTTGGGCCGCTGATAAACATTTGACTGTAAATGAAGTTAAGGTCGTAGAGGACGTGAACGGTACAGCAACCCACCTACTGATACTGGGAGATAACCTTTGTGCTAGATCAGAGGTGTCGGTCAGTATTCCGAGCCTGCCTAACGCCTTCTCTTTTAGTGAGTGTTCTTCTCTTGCTATGACTGACTTGATCACTGCAAATCTCAACCTCGTGCTGGACGCTGGTAGTTATCTGTTAGTAGTTGATGCTAACAAGAAAAAGAACAAGAACAAGAGTAAGAAGTCGGGCAAAAGTAAGAAATCGAGCAAAAGTAATAGCAAGACAGGCGAATTCGTATTTACCTACGGCATCATCGGCCATGTCGGTGAAACGGGTGATCGTGGACCACAAGGAGAGAATGGTGAACAGGGTTTGCGGGGGGAAATAGGCTCGACTGGGGTTTCTGGCGAAAACGGCCTAAATGGAGAAAATGGTGAGCAAGGTGATCAGGGTCCGAAGGGTGAGCAGGGCCAACAAGGGGAGAGAGGTCCAGGAGGAATTGCGGGATCAAATGGCGTACGTGGCCTTAATGGTGCTAACGGCATTGATGGTACCAATGGATTAGATGGTGCTAACGGTAATAATGGTGCCCGAGGGACGAACGGCACTGATGGCGCTGATGGGCAAAGAGGCGTGAGCGGATTAAGGGGCCCAAGAGGATTAGT
>JAESSY010000097.1 GCA_016763855.1 Pseudomonadales bacterium | reverse complement strand
TAGCCATCGGTAAAGCTGGACACAAATAGTCGGTCATTTTCATCAAATGCTAAATTGTCCAAGCCTAGGCTTAGGCTCGCAACAATCTTCTTCTTACCCGCTTCAATACTGATAACCTCGCCCGAACCTGTATCGAGTACGTGCAGAATGCCTTTGCTATTGAACTTCACGGCAGCCGGTGTAGAGAAGCCACTCGCCTCAACCCTCATGGTGTTATCAATTACATCAAAACTAACGACCTCTCCTGTAAACCAACGCGGGCCATAGAGTCTGTTATCCGGGCCCCAATCCATACCGTTAAGACCACAACCTGGGCCCAATTCATCACTGATTAACCTTGCCTCGGCCTCCCCTTTTGGATCAATCTCATAAAGATTCACGCCAAAAAAGCACTGTGAAACAAACAATCGACCATCATCAGAGAACGTAATGGGATTGACCCCTGGACTAAGTTGGGCAGCAGTGAATTTCTCTCCCTCTACATTCATAGCCCCCACTTCACCTGTTAGAATCGATGTCCAATATAACGTTCCATCACTGGAAAAAGCCAAGTCGTCCGGGCCAACAATCCCCTCAGACTCACCTAAGCTTCTCAAAATTTTACCGGTATCCGGATTGATTACAGTAATATTGGACCCAATAACTGAAGCAATATAGAGATCCCCGTCAGGTGAAAATAGAATACCATTAGCGCCCGCTATTTTTGCGCCTGTGGCAAGAATTGTTAGACTACCGTCTGATTTACCAGCACCATCGGTAGTTTGCGGAATCGAATTATTGTTATCGCAAGAAACAGACAGCAAAAGCAGTACTGTTATGAATATTAGACGAAGCATCGTGACCCCTTCACTAGAGACAGTTAGAAACTATGAGACATTCAAGTTCGTCTACCCTACCAACAAAGTTTCAAGTAGCAATCCTTTTCTAAAAATCGCGATGAAAGCACATCTACTCTCTACCTTAAATCAGAACGCATAATCTAGAAATCTTGTAACACCTTAGCGAAGGCATCAAACAAAGCAACAGAGGCTTTACCTGTGTGCATAAATTCTCCAGGCCCGACATTGTGAATTCGCTCTACATTACCCGACCATACGACTCTATTATCGCCTTTAACACTAACATCTATGACTATTCTGGCGAGAAATCTCAAGGAATCTCCAGAAGCAGTGCGTTCTTCAAAATCATAACTTTCTCGAATCTGGCTTAAATTATCTTGTTCATATCGAAGTTCTATCAGGAGATCAGCATTAGCTGGCAGTACTTGAAAGCCTTTAATCGACATTGCACTGTTAAAGCTAGCGACGATGTGAGGTACAAGAAATTCCGGGATGTTTCTTGTCGTCACCATGAAAGATGTGTATTGCCCATCAAAACAACATAGCGTGACGGTGCTTGCAATACTCGAAGGTTTTGTTGCGCAAGATGAAAGAATCACACTGCAAGATACAATCAGGAAAGCTAAATTAAGCCTAAGTTTTGTCGTTATTTTCATCTCACTTACCCTTTCAATCTTTCATATCAATCTTTTATGCCAAACATTTATATCGTCTCTATTATCCTTTCCATTGCTACAATCACAATGATCGAGGTCAACTTTGGACTGGAAAGGATCGGGTATAAAAGCCATCATTAATTTTACTTAGGAACAGACACCCCAATATTTGAAACTTTATAACATATAGGTTCAAACTCAAACTATATCAATTGATATTTTACGGCAAAGGCTAACCAGCAGAAAATGGAATTCTCAGTCCAAAAATTTAGATCTTTAATATTTGAAGTATATAATGCGCGGCATGATAGACAAATTAAACAAAATAGCTAAACCTCAGGACATTCTCGCAAGGTACATTGTTTCTAAAGATACGATTTGTTTCACCTTTGAATTTAATCACCTGCAAAGCTATTTGTCAGAAAGCGATAAGATTGAGCTAAGTGTCGCTTGCCTCCAACGTGAGGCAAAATTACTTTGTATCATAAAAGAAAGTACCGAAGCAGCCTCAACAGCGCACTTGGATATCAATTTAGACCCCGAAGACTACTTCGATAAAATCGAGGCACTCTGGGAACAAAAAGGCGTAAACCTTCAAACACTCTGGCGCTTAGAGACTGTTCGGATTGCCAAACCCTGGGGGTCTGAGATCTGGTACACAGGCATGGAAGACAGAGGCATCAGTACCGTTGCAGGCATGCCTTTACCTTGGCTTTGTTCAATTATGCCGAACCGTCTAAAAGATGATTTACGAAGCACTCAAGTAACTCAAGAAAAGAATCTTATTCTATTAAAAATTCTTGATCCATTTCCTGAAATCGATCGAGGTGATCTCTATTTTGAATTGCATTCTGAAAAAAGAGAGGTCTATATCGTAACTTCAATAGATGAGGCATCTTGGCCAAATGGTGAAGGTCAGATTCGTTATGGTTTTAATCAGGAAAAATTAAAAACTTTTGAGACTGCGCTCGAATTTAAATCCGCTTATCTAGCATCCGTCGAAACCTACCAAAGTGTCAGAAATGAAATAGATAATTTTTTAGATGCTCAATCTGAGAAAACTCCGATCCCATCAGAATTGATAGCAAAGGAACAAAAGCTTAAGGAAATCATGTATGATTTTACGGCACTCAAGCGCTTAAAGGTAGGTGATGTAATTCACGTTCACCCCTACTTTCCGCATTCGTTACAACATGGTGTAAGGGCCATCGAATTTCAAACCGCACACTACGAAAGATACATTTTATCCTTTACCCAGAAGGTATTAACACAAAATCACTGGGACACTAAAACAGCACTACGAAAAGTTCAAACTAATCTTCCGCTTATCGAAACGCTTAAGATTATTGAGAACTCTGCCGGAGTTTTATTTGAATCCATCGCAGATTTTGAAGAGTTCAGCGCCTATCGCTTAAGCCTTCAGAGAAATGCTACTTATCTGCCAAATACTAATGCTTACACACTTGTTATAGGTGTAAAAGGAGTGTGTTTAGTAGAAGATTCATTGGGAAATGCGATACATATACGTGCAGAAGAGAGCTTTTTGATTCCACCTCTTACCAAAGAAATTTCCATCAAAGGAAGAACAGACAACTCAGTGTTACTGTTGGCAGTTCCGCGCTGAACAAGCCAAGCGCTGCGCTAAAACTAATAGCACAGCAACATAACTTATCAACAGCCTAGGAAGGCAATAAATCGCTCACTGCATCGCGCTCTTCTTGCAGCTCTTTTTCTGTTTCAGTCATTTTCTGGCGACTAAAATCTGTCACTTCTAAACCCTGAACAATTGACCAGTCGCCATCTGCACAAACGCAAGGGAAAGAATAGATTAGGCCCTTATCAATATCATAGCTGCCATCGGAATAAACACCCATACTCACAACTTCACCATTTGAACCTAAAGCCCAATCTCTCATATGTTCAATTGCTGCATTCGCTGCAGAGGCAGCTGAGCTGAGCCCTCTTGCTTTAATAATGGCAGCGCCACGCTGTTGAACTGTAGGTATAAACGTGTTTTCGACCCATTGTTGATCTACTAAATCGCTTAAGGCAGTTCCATCTACTTCAACTTGAGTGATGTCAGGATATTGAGTTGCTGAGTGGTTGCCCCAGATAGCCAATCTCTTCACCTCAGATGCGTGCTTGTTAGTTTTTTGAGCGATCTGAGTCATCGCTCGATTGTGATCAAGACGCGTCATCGCGGTAAATTGTCTCGGATCAAGATCCGGCGCATTGCGCTGTGCAATGAGTGAATTGGTATTCGCTGGGTTTCCTACGACCAGTACTTTCACACTTTTTGATGCATTTTCATTCAATGATTTACCCTGAACAGAGAATATCGCTGCATTGGCCTCCAATAAGTCCTTCCGCTCCATACCTGGACCTCGTGGTCTAGATCCCACCAAAAGCGCAAAATCGACATCTTTGAATGCTACATCAGGTTGGTCTGTCGCGACAATTCCCTGAACAAGCGGGAATGCACAATCATCTAGCTCCATCACCACCCCACTCAAGGCTTCCATAGCAGGTGGGATTTCCAAAAGCTGCAAAATAATAGGTTGATCTAGACCCAACATTTGTCCAGAAGCAATTCGAAATAACAGTGAATAACTAATTTGGCCTGCGGCACCTGTCACCGCAACTCTTAAGGGCTGTTTCATTTTCTATCCTTTGCTTTCAAATAAGGTACCGATTATATCAAAATAATCCGTCGTTCAGATATAAAGCCACCTATCAATCTATAAAATTCTTAGGAATAAGTAGCATGTACATTAATTCTCTAGCAATTTTCCTCCTCATTACCCACCCCGAATTTCAGATAAGACAACCTTCTAATGCACACACAGACCGGCCATTGTAAAAATAAATCTATATAAAACAACTAGTTATATCCATTATTCCATTATTTTATACTCGCGCTTACTTGACTTTAAGCCGATGAATGGTATTGTTTTCGACCCTGTTAAGAACGATAAACGACCATATAATCGCTCCTTGGGGCCAAGGGTTCACAAAAGCGAGATCGTAGGCTTAATGCCTACTCCCTTCACGAATTCGCATATTGTTGATTATGGTGGAACAGTTATTGACCACACAGTAGCAATTTATTGACTACCATAATGAGTCACTCGAATGTACTGACGCACAATTAGTGGATCGAGCAGTGAGCAATTGCAAAGTGTAAAGGCTAGATGCTTAAGTAGCGCATTAAAATGATGCCAATTTAGCCTGTGAGTGACATTAAAAAGATAGGTAAGGAATGACGAATACTTTAACAGCCAGATCCCCATTAACAGGCTTTCCCAGAAAATCTGGGTTATACGACCCGGCCAATGAGAAAGACAGCTGCGGCGTCGGTTTTGTGGCGGATATAAAAGGCAGAGCCAGTCATCAGATTATGCTGGATGCTTATCACATCAATTCACGCATGGATCACAGGGGTGGCTGTGGGTTTGAAGAAAATAGCGGTGATGGTGCAGGTATCCTTGTCGCCTTGCCTGACTCGTATTTTCGACTGGTTGCAAAAGAGATGGGTTTTCTGCTTCCTGAAAAGAATCACTATGCCGTGGGAAATATTTTTCTCCCACAGGACAAAATACAACGAGACAAATGCAAGCAAATAGTTGAAGAGACTATTAGGCAAGAAAACCAAGGCTTTATTTTTTGGCGTGGTGTACCCACTGACCCAGATAAAGCAGATGTAGGACCCGCTGCAAGATCTGCGCAGCCTGAAATTGAACAGTTATTTGTTTCAAATTCCTCCTCAAAGGATCAAGCCGCGTTTGAGAGAAGTTTGTATATCATCAGACGGCTCTTTACGGTTGCCATCAAAGCGGATGAAGCGATCAGTGAAAGTGACCTTTTCTATGTTTGTTCACTTTCCACTAACATCATCGTTTATAAAGGTATGCTTACCCCAGGCCAGTTGTTTCCTTTTTACCCCGACCTTGAAGACCCTCGTTTTGAAAGCCATTTAGCCATGGTTCACTCACGATTTAGCACCAATACTTTTCCTTCTTGGGATAGAGCACAGCCAAATCGTTATATGAGCCACAACGGCGAGATTAACACCGTCCGTGGAAATAGAAATTCCATGGCGACCCGTGAAGGCGTCATCGAGTCTCCTCTATTTGGAGATGACATTAAGAAACTCTTTCCCATTGTCGAACCAGAATTTTCAGACTCCGGCACCTTCGATAATGTACTCGAATTTCTACTCATGTCAGGGAGAACCTTACAAGAATCAATCATGATGATGATTCCAGAGGCATGGCAATCAGATACCAACATGAGCCAAGTCAAAAAAGATTTCTACGAGTTCCACTCTGCATTGATGGAACCCTGGGACGGCCCCGCCTCAATCGTTTTTACCGACGGTCGCTACATCGGCGCTGTACTCGATCGAAATGGATTAAGACCCAGCCGCTACTATATTACCCATGATGACAAAGTCATTATGGCCTCTGAGGTCGGTGTTCTCCCTGTTGACCCTGCTAATGTTAAATTCAAAGGCCGACTACAACCGGGAAAAATGTTTCTCGTTGATTTTGAACAAGGTAGATTGATTCCAGACGAAGAATTAAAGCAAGAGTTTTCTCAAAAAAACCCCTATGGTCAATGGTTAGCCCAGCAGAAAATCACTCTGGATGAAATTCCAAAAGTAAGTGATGATTTCGGCTTTCAACCCGATACGCT
>JAESSY010000096.1 GCA_016763855.1 Pseudomonadales bacterium | reverse complement strand
TTCTTTATAAAAGGCATCCACTACAAATTGGGTGATTAAAACATTATCGAATTTTCCATCTGCTAACGCAAGATTTTCTCCCCAAAGAAACATGCCTCAGACGACACCAAGCACCGCTCCAAGAACTGCGCTTTGAATTAAGTCCAAGAGAGAGTACCCTTCCTAACCCAGCTAATCAGCCAAGTTTAAAATGCCTAATCCAAGCTCTGCAGATACATTAGATCAGTCACAGCTTCTTGACGAAATTCTAGTTCCAGACAACATCCACCAACGGCGACACTGGCACAACTTACCCGGTAGCGGAGCATCCTTAGCTATCTCGCATGCCTTAATGAGTGAACTTTGTTTTGGTTTGGTCATAGCGGAAAACTCGTCGGAAGCTGAACAGATTTATAATGAGCTCAACTTCTTCCTGCCGAAAGAAATCCCGGTCATGTTATTCCCTGACTGGGAAACTTTGATCTACGACGGCTTTTCTCCTCACCAAGATATTATCTCTGAACGGCTGACCATCTTGAATAAGCTGCCATCTTTGACGCGCGGCGTTCTCGTTGTGCCTGCCAGCACATTGATGCAAAAAATATCTCCACGTTCTTTTGCTGTGGGCAGCAGTCTAATCCTCAAAGTTGATCAAAAGTTCGACATTCAATCCATGAGACGAAAACTGGAAGCCTCTGCCTACCGTTGTGTAGAGACCGTTTTTGAACACGGAGAATTTGCAGTTCGAGGCTCCATCATGGATATCTATCCTATGGGCGCCTCTAATCCCTACCGCCTTGATCTCTTCGATGATGAGATTGAGTCACTACGAACATTTGATCCTGAAACCCAACTTTCTATCGATAAAGTGAATAGCGTTTCATTGCTACCGGCACGAGAATTTCCACTTACGAACGAGTCAATCTCACTCTTTCAGGATTCCTGGCATCAAAAATTTCATGTTAATCCGCGTTCCTGCCCTGTATATCAGGACGTTTCTCAAGGACTATCTCCCGCCGGTGTAGAATATTTTTTACCACTCTTTTTCGACAAACTGGAATCCTTGTTTGATTACTTGCCTCCAAACACCTTGATTTTTTCCGGCGATATTGAATCAACATTACAAACTTATTGGAAGGCTTCCCATAGCCGATATGAGAATCTACGTTACGACCTCCAAAGACCCATACTTGCACCTAAAGATCTCTTAATGAGTAGTGAAACTTTCCTTGAAGGCTGTAACAAATATCGACGCCTACTCATTGGGACAAATTCCACAAAGGGGTATTGGTTCGACTTTCAGGACATGCCTGATATTTCAATCAATGATCAGAGCCCAACTAATGCACTTCAAAGATTTACCAAGGCAAGGGGCGAGCTCTCTGTCATCCTTATCACCGAGTCAATTGGCCGTCGTGAAGTTGTAGATGAGTTGCTCTCCAAACATCATATGATGACAACTCATATTGAGGCTTGGCAATATGCACGATTCGATACTCAGAATATTCAATTGGTCGTGGCACCACTTGAACGAGGCTTCTACTTGCCTGAGAAAAACCTTCTACTGATCACAGAACAAGACTTGTTTGGAAGGCATGTATTGCAACAAAGAAGACGGGAAAAACAAAAAGATAATGTTTCTGAACTTGTCGTTAAAAGCCTAACCGAACTCAATATTGGATCGCCTGTTGTTCATATTGACCATGGTGTAGGGAGATACTTAGGACTGGAAACCTTATCAATTGACGGTCACGATGCTGAATTTCTCTGCCTAGCTTATCAGGAAGATGCAAAGCTATTCGTTCCAGTTGCATCACTTCATCTAATTTCTCGTTACGCAGGATCTGACGAATCCACTGCACCCATTCACAGACTTGGAGGCGATACTTGGGAGAAAGCAAAGAGAAAGGCAGCAGAACAAATCCGTGATGTTGCGGCAGAACTTTTGGATATCTACGCTCGGCGAGAAGCCAAGAAAGGCTTCGCTTTTCCCGAACCAGACGATGCTTACTACAAATTTTCAGCCGCCTTTCCTTTCGAAGAAACACCTGATCAGCAAAATGCCATTGAACGTGTCATTACTGATATGACACTTCCAAAAGCGATGGACCATTTAATTTGTGGCGATGTGGGTTTTGGTAAAACAGAAGTCGCGATGCGGGCGACATTTCTTGCAGTGCAGGCCGGAAAACAAGTCGCTATTTTAGTACCAACAACGTTACTAGCCCAACAACATACAGACACTTTCAGGGATCGATTTGCAGATTCTCCCGTTATTATTGACTCTATTTCGCGATTCAAAACAAAAAAAGAACAACAGCTTGTTACCAACAAGGTCGCAGCGGGAACCATCGATATCATCATAGGCACACATGCTTTGATCCAAGACAGCATGTCCTTCAAAAACCTTGGGCTGCTTGTGATTGATGAGGAACATCGATTTGGTGTAAGACAAAAAGAGAAACTGAAATCTTTTAGGTCTGAAGTTGATATTCTCACCATGACAGCCACACCAATACCACGCACTTTGAATATGGCGATGTCAGGCATGAGAGATCTCACCATCATTGCTACCCCACCCGCAAAACGTCTTTCGATCAAAACCTTTGTCAGGCAACGAAATGACGGCTTAGTTAAAGAAGCCATACAGCGAGAATTAATGCGTGGTGGACAGGTTTATTACTTACACAATGAAGTCAAAACAATTGAGAATACAGCCCAAAAAATTCAGGAACTGATTCCGGAGGCACGTATTTGTATTGGCCACGGTCAAATGAGAGAGCGAGAGCTTGAGCAAGTCATGACTGGTTTTTATCATAAACAGACCAACGTGCTTGTCTGCACAACAATTATTGAAACCGGCATTGATATTCCGAATGCCAATACCATCATCATGGACCGGGCGGACAAATTTGGACTAGCGCAACTTCATCAGTTGCGCGGTAGAGTGGGACGATCTCATCATCAGGCCTACGCTTATCTTCTTACTCCACATCCAAAAGCAATTACTCGAGATGCCGTTAAAAGACTTGATGCTATTAGTGAGGCAGAGGATTTGGGTTCAGGTTTTATTCTAGCAACCCATAATTTAGAAATTCGAGGTGCTGGAGAACTGTTAGGTGATGAACAAACCGGTAACTTACAAACCATTGGATTCACGCTATACATGGAAATGCTAGATAGAGCAGTTAAAGCCATTCGTGAGGGCAAAACGCCTAATTTGGACAGACCGTTGAAAGAAGGTACTGAAATTAACTTAAGACTACCCGCGCTAATCCCGACAGATTATCTACCGGATGTCCACAGTCGCTTAGTCTTATACAAACGGATATCAAATGCAGAGAACACAGATCAGCTGAAAAACCTTCAGGTGGAAATGATTGATCGATTTGGCCTCCTCCCGGAACCCACAAAAATTCTATTCAGAATAACGCAATTAAAATTACGGGCTGAAAAGCTGGGAATCAAAAAAGTGGATGCCGGTGACAATGGCGGCAAGCTAGAATTTGATCAAGATACACCGATTGATCCCTTCAGTATTGTTCAGCTTGTACAATCTGAACCACATCGCTATCGCCTTCCAACCGCAAATCAATTATCGTTCGAAGAGAAGATGGAGAAAACCGAAACTCGATTCCAAAAAATTGAGAGACTCTTTGAAAGATTGGAGAACAAACATCTTGCAATTGCGGGTTAAAATATTAGTTTTATTATATTTGTTACCTTTGGCCTCGGCCGTAGCAGAGGAAAATTTTGACGCTTGGTATCAAATAGAAATTATCGTATTCAAACAGAAACAAGTACAAAGCAGTGACGAAACCTGGCCCCTTTCAGACCTTCGATACCCAGAGAATATGGTTTATATATCTCCCTCAGACCCTCAAAATCTATCCCCACAAACCCTCGGCCAGCTTAGAGACATCTTAGCCTACGAGGATCTTGTTTTCACCAACGAGGAAGAATCATCAGGGTCACAGGCGACGTTACCTGCTGGTAACTTTATGTTCAAAAGCCGAAGCCGAAAAGCACCAGCCATATCAACAATCGAAAAAGGAGAAGACTTAAACAATAACGACCTTAATGTGAGCCAGGACGCTGAACTTTCACTCGAAAACGATGCAACAAATGAAAGGCTTGATTCAAACCAAAATATTATCGACTTGGACACGTTATTTGATCCAAGCCTACCCATTGCATTCAGAGCACTGGAGAAAAGCAATCACCAACTTAACGGAATTTCCCGTAGCATCAATCGATCATCGTTATATGAACTTCTACTCCATCAAGCTTGGCTTCAACCTGTCACCTCAGCGTCAACGTCGAAATCCATTCTCCTTCAATTAGGCTCACACTATGACGACAGTTTTGAAATTGACGGGACTATCAAGCTGAGCCGATCACGGTTTTTACACATTGATACCGATCTCTGGTTTACGGAATTCACCTCGCGGTATCAACAAGCTTTCACCCCGCTGACTCTAGACTTACCGCCAACTGCTACTAAGAAGTACCGCAACATCGTCAATTGGGAATCAAACCGCGGTAACTATCTACCTGTGCATTCACACCGTTTGGTTCATTCAAGAAGAATGCGCAGATCAACCTTACATTACATAGATCATCCACGCTTCGGTATTTTGGTACAGGTAGAAAAGTTCGTCTACGATCCCGAGCAGTAAATTACTTTTTGGCTTTGCCCTTTTCGCTGACTTTTTTCACGACTTTAGCAATCCTGTCTACCGTCGACGACATATTGCCAAGAGACATTAAGTGGCAATATACCCACGCAAGCTCACCAGACTTGAAAAACTCAAGTGCTTTTTCATCGCTCAATTCTAACAATTTTTTCTCGTCAACAATGAGTAAGCCAGATAATGAAAATTGCTGACCATCAACTAAATCTATTTTGGCATTCAGGCTTTGTAAGAGATCATTATCCCTAAGTCGCTTTACGAACTGGCTCGTTCTAAGATATTGCTTCTGGTATTCCTCAAGGAATTCTAGCGCCTTTTTCAACAAAGGTGCAGGCTCACCATCTTTCTCAAATAGCGCTTCACCATCCTTATTATTAAAACCACTAAAGCTTTCATCTATGCATACAACTTGCTGATTTTCGTCAGCACCACTCGCTAGTACAAATGGATATCGTCGTACAAAAGCAGGGATATACCGCGCGTCCCATTTATTGTCGCTCCCGACAAAAAGGTTCTCTTCGTTTCGTAAACCGAGTAAGGCAACAGGCACCATATTCTCCCCAGCTTCGGCAAAAACTATCGGGTATTCCTTTGCCGCCTCGGTAAATTCGACACCAGCAAGAACAACCGAATTGGTCTGCTTTGCAAATTTAAAATGGCTATCGCCAGTTTTAATCTTAACTTTTTGGTGGGTTTCCTTGTTCAGGGCAACCGGGTTGTCATAAAAAAGTAAACTTGCCATATCAATTCCTGTTTTTCTTAAGTCTAATACCTAAACTGACCAATTTCCATTATCAGTCCCCTGTTCTCATACCAATCAAGCGCACCCGGTACTTCAGATACAAGGTCTTATTTGGTTACTGCTATTTTGAGCTTGGGCTTATCCCTCGGCACTTATGCTTCAATTTGAGGCGTTTCAACTTCAAGATGTACTGTAGAAGTTGGGAAAGCCATTTCGGCTCCTTGGGCTTCAATAATCTCATAAATTTGAAGTAATACTTTTTCTTTAATGCCGTGATACTCCACCCAGTTGGTTGTCTTTGTAAAAGTGTAGACAATAAAGTCAACCGAGGAGGGACCAAATGCATTAAAGTTGACAATGAGGGTCTTCCCCGTATCAATATCCTCATGATTTTCCAACAAGGTTTTTACTTCGGCAACGATTAGGCTCATTTTGTCAGTGTCTGCGTACCTTATACCAAAGGTCTCATAGATTCTTCTGTTACTCATGCGAGAGGGGTTTTCAACTGCAATATTTGCGAATACAGAATTTGGAATATAGAGAGGACGCTGGTCAAAGGTTCTAATGATGGTAAGTCGCCAGCCAATGTTTTCAACCGTTCCTTCTATTTCTCTGTCAGGACTTCTTATCCAGTCACCAACAGAGAAAGGACGATCTAGATAGATCATCATCCCGCCAAAAAAATTGGCAAGTAAATCTTTAGCAGCAAAGCCAACGGCAATACCCCCCACCCCTCCAAATGCAAGTATGCCAGAAATACTGACACCCAATGTTTGCAAAACGCTGAGTACCGCAGTGATAAATACAGAGATACGGATAAGTTTTCCGATTGCTGTCGCTGTTGTGACGTCAGTTCCGGCCGCAACAAATCCTTTTTCACACTCACGAACAAAACGAGTCACAAATATTGTTAACAAGCCTACAACAGCAATATAGCGGACAGGATCAATCATTAAAGCGAGAGCCGAATCAGTTTCTGCCGACATGATTTCTGCAGCCCAAGACAACCCCAATACCCAAACGAGAAAACCTAGTGGTCGTCTGACAGAGTTAATCAATGCATCGTCCCACACGGTAGCTGTGGTCAGGGTTTTTTTATGAATTTGATTTAAAGCACGACGAGTGAAAAAGTTGATCAATAGTGTCGATAATACAATACCAAAAACTTGTAACATGACAGGATTATTGAACCAATCAAGAATCTGTGTGTATTGCTCATCCATGCCCAAAATTTTTCTCCGCTATCAATTTATTTACCTGCATCACCCTTTTAAGAAAAACAAGAGACGAAAAGGATGTTTAAAAATACCGAGTCACTCAATTCTAACGAAGCCTTCATCTTAAAAAAAAACCAAATTCTTCATTATTGTTACCTAAGCTAGACAATATACCAGAGAATCCTTGCGGGATTTCTGTACTACCTGAAAAAATCGTTGCATCTAAAATCAATTGCCAATAAATTATTGCGCATTAAGCCCAGTTTGATCAATCACCTCATAGTGTGGAATAAATACAGCATCAAATGGCACTCCGTTAGCATCAGCTTTAAATGCAACCGCCATGCTCGGCTCCCGAGTCGTGCCACTAAAATATGATAGCCCCAATTCTAATTTACCAATCGTTTTAGTTCATTTTAATGCAAAATCTGATCTTGATTTTTCTGCCCCAGACTCGAAGGTCGCAAGACTTTCATCAACGACAAAAGGAAGATGTAGGCGCCCGTTACGACCAGCATATTCTTTTTCTCAAAAGCCTAATAACCAGTAAACATCAAATATTCCCCAATCACTAATCTAGGATAAGTTAATCATGCCTTGACCCGACTTTTCCTCACCATTTACATTTTCAAGATTGTCTGCTTGATTAATAATATTAACCAGATGCTGCACTTCGGTCACGCCCCAAAATACCTTTCTGATGCCGGTTCGAAGTTACCAATCGTTAAAAACATGAATCCAGCTTAGCTCTCGGATATCGAAATGAATTCGATCTTCACTACCCCAACGGTAAAAGGGTATAAAAGTAAACAATTCATTTTCATCATTCCAACTTCTTGTGTGCTCAAATTCAAAACGAAGTGAACTGTACGCATTCTCTAGTTGAAACAATCCACCTTTAGCAAACTGACGATGCCCTATTGCTGCATCAAAATACTAATTACCTTTGGCCATTCGTTTGCCCGGCATCGAAAATCCATGGTTTTTTTTTGGCAGCCTAGCCAAATTAAAACCATCTCCTCTTTTTTTAGCAGCATGGGGCAATGTTTGCTTAGGGGAATAGCCCATTGCAGGTACCAAGAGAACGGTTTCAATCTTTTGCCTATTCTTACGCGCTTTATTTTGGATTTCACCTTCGTCCAGAAGGTTAGCTACGCTGACAAATTGTTCTTTATCTATCAGATCCTCAACCCGTGCATTGATTAACCAAGACTGTAAAAATCCTTTGTCGGACAAACTCGATTTAGTGGAACTGACGAGCGAGCCAGGAATAGGTCCAACTAGAACTCGGTGATAAATTTTACCTTTCAACAAAGTGGTCTGATTGCTGACTCGATTGAAAAATTTGGATAGTTTGTTTTCCACTTCAAGTGCTTCACTGATATTAGAATAACTACCCGCCACCCAATAAAAGTTACGCTGCGAAACTGCTTTGTACTCAACTGCTTTCGTCTCTTGCAGTTTATCAAGCTCAATTCCCCAAGGGGTGAGCTTAGCAGATGCCAGCATCTCTTGAATAAGTGGTGAAAAATCAGTATTTGAAATAAGCAATCGATGGTACTGTTGATCCTTAATCTTAAACTGGCGAAGTAAGACTGAATCACCGAGCAATTTTTCTAGTCTTATGTTCTCGGCAATAGCATTTTTCTTCTCAGAGAAACTACCTAAAACCCAGTACTTATCTGCCAATACGCTAGGTGAAATCAACAACAAGAAAAGACAAAATACTTTATTAACTTTCATTTTCTTAACGGGCTCTTTGCAGGCTATTTTTTGTGAAATTATTACTATCCAAACCAACGCCAAATTCGTAATTCGTCCAAATTAGCTCCGTGCTCCTTTTTGTTTGATGATTAATCATCAACATTGAACCCGGCCTCCAGAATTTGTCTTTATATAATCGATAGTATTCTTGGTCTATCCAAACGGCCTGACGAGTATACCCAGAGTATCTGGTCGATGGGATCTCTTTCTAGAACAAAACATCGTTGTTCACCACAATGGTCATCTCTTAAGTAGCGATAGGTAAATTTTTTAACTTCCTGATTGGACAAATCTTCAAAAGCAAATTCACTACCTACAAAAGGACCAGCTTTCTGCGAGAAAGTCAGTAAACCGGTACCCCGTATATCTTTCGGAGAATCGAAAATAGTGATGCTTTTGTCGCCATCTTCAGGCACTTCCAATGTACATAAACGCAGTTGACGGCGACTTTCGTTCCCGCGAGCATTCTTTAATACCATTTCCATATTGACTCTAGAATCCACAACACCTTCGTCATGCCTATCTGCTTCAATCGATATCGCGAGCCCTTTCGCCTCTGGAGAACTATTTTGATCGTCAGCCCAAGCAGTACAAGACATTACCAACAATGTCAGCAGATGAACTCTATTTAGTTTTACTTGAAACATTTGCCTTCCGTTTAACATTACCGTCCTTATCCATACCACCTAGAACACCACAAAACGTGTCTACAGGCAAGTTGTCAGGCTGACATCATAGCTTGTAATACCATGCAAATGAGCAATAAGAAAACGGTTGTCAATTCTATATAACTGTATATAATCACAGTAACTGTATATAAAACCATGACATCACTCTCTAGTTTAGCAAAAAACTAGAGGCTTAAATTAAAAGTGAAAATTAAAAATACAGATTTAAAGATAAACCAACTAATAGCATGGATATCGATATGATTAAGTTGACCGCTAGGCAATCTGAAGTTCTTGAATTCATCAAGTCTTATATGAGTGAAACTGGCTACCCCCCAACCCGTGCCGATATTGCACAGGAGCTTGGCTTTAAAAGTGCCAATGCATCAGAAGAACATCTTAAGGCTCTCGCGCGTAAGGGGGCTATTGAAATGATTCCTGGAACCTCACGAGGAATAAAACTGCCAAACGACGAGGGATTACCTATCGTCGGTCATGTCGCAGCAGGTAGTCCAATCCTCGCCCAAGAACATATAGAAGATCATTGCGAAATCCCCTCTAATTTTTTTCATCCCCAAGCTGATTATCTCTTAACAGTCCGTGGTGACAGTATGATCGAATGCGGCATCTTAGACGGAGATCTAGTCGCTGTTCATAAGACACAAAATGTTAACAACGGGGATATTATTATTGCCCGAATCGAAGATGAAGTTACGGTCAAACGATTCAAAAAGAACCGGAGCAAGTATCAAATTACCTTATTGCCAGAAAACAAAGATTACGCTCCAATTGAAGTTGACCTTCGTGAACAAGCTTTTTCTATCGAGGGTTTAATGGTAGGGATCATTCGACACTAACCTTCTTTTTTGCTACCTTTTTCTTTGAGGCCTTTTTTTTGGCAACTTTTTTCTTGGGTTCAGTCGTGACCCATTTATCACCCACATAACCCGCTCGCCAACCGGTAGGTTTACCCTCCTCATTCTCAGTAATGACGAACTGCTCTTTTGTTTTTCTGGAAAATTTCACAAGGCTGGGACGACCATCTGAGTCAGCAACAGGCGCTCGCATCAAAAATGCATATTTCGGATCAATTTCATTTTGATGAGGAATTAACTCAGCAATTAGCGGGGCTCTCGTTTCTCGGTTTTTCGGAAATTGACTTGCAGCCAAAAAAATACCTGCGGCACCATCCCTAAGGATATAAGTATCATCGACCTTCCTACATTGCAATTCTGGCATCAAGACAGGGTCCATTTTTGGCGGCGCCGCTTCTCCACTACGGAGCAGTTTCCTTGTATTTTTACATTCCTCATTGGAGCAGGCAAAATATTTTCCAAATCTTCCTGTCCGCAACTGCATTTCAGCTTCACACTTGTCGCACTCAATAATTGGACCATCATATCCTTTTATTTTGAACTCACCGGCCTCGACTTCAAAACCTTCACAATCCGGATTATTACCACAGATGTGCAATTTACGCTCAGTGTCTACTAAATAAGAATCCATGGCTGCCTGGCATTTTTCACATCGACGCTTTGTCAGTAGTAGCCTTGATTCCGCATCTTCGTCATCTCCACTGGCATCAACCACTTCATCCCCCGAGACAAGATTTATAGTTTGTTTGCAACGTTCTTTTGGGGGCAAGGCATAACCAGAACAACCTAAAAACACACCAGTACTTGCTGTGCGTATCTGCATAAGCCTGCTACATTTTGGGCACTCAATATCCGTCATCGTCGGATCATTGGGTCGCATGCCCCCTTCCTGGCTGGCAGAATTTAGTTGTTTTTCAAAATCTTTATAAAAATTATTAAGTAGATCTTTCCACTCAAGTTTGCCGTCAGACACTTCATCCAGAGATTCTTCCAATTGCGCTGTAAATCCGTAGTCCAACAGATCCTTAAAACTTTCGGTAAGCCTATCGGTTACAAGCTCACCGATTTTTTCCGCATAAAATCGCTTGTTAGTCAGCGTCGCATAGCCGCGATCCTGAATTGTTGTAATGATTGCGGCGTAGGTAGATGGCCTACCTATTCCACGTTTTTCTAACTCTTTTACCAAACTGGCCTCACCATAGCGGGGTTTAGGTTTAGTAAAATGTTGATCGGGGAATAATTCATTTAGCGATAGGATTTGGCCAACACTGTATTCGGGTAGAGCAGCCGGCTCTTCTTTTTTGCCCGTAGGAGCTTGAATTTTTGTATATCCATCGAATACCAATACGCGTCCTCTCACCTTCAATTCCAAATCATCAGCATCAATCAATACTGAGGTGCTTGTGTACCTCGCATTCGGCATTTGACAGGCAACAAATTGTCGCCAGATAAGTTCATATAGCCGTTCTGAATCTCTTTCCAATCCGGAAATTGAAGTTGTTTTCACCTTAACATCAGATGGACGAATCGCTTCGTGTGCTTCCTGAGCACCTCCCTTACTTGAATAAATTCTTGGATCATCAGGCAAATAATTATTGCCAAAATTGGCTTTAATAAAATCTCTGCAATTACCTACCGCGTCTACACTCAAATTGTTTGAATCGGTTCGCATATAGGTAATGTAACCTGCTTCATAAAGCCGCTGGGCCAACATCATTGTTTTCTTCACGCCAAACCCAAGCCGAGTACTTGCCGCCTGTTGCAAAGTTGAAGTAATGAAGGGAGCACCAGGTCGAGTTTGTGTTGGTTTCCCGTCACAACTGCGTACAACGAAGTCAGCATGACGAAGTGTCTCAAGAGCGAGATCAGTCTGTTCTTTGTTTGTGGGTCTAAAACCAGAACCCGCCTGTTTGGATACCTGAAATTTTACAGGAGCATCGCTATCGCCTGATTTTAAATCAGCAAAAACTTCCCAATACTCTTCGGGAATGAAGGCACGAATTTCTTTTTCCCTTTCCGCAATCAACTTGACTGCAACAGATTGAACTCGTCCGGCGGACAGTCCTCTCGCAATTTTTGCCCAAAGTAAGGGTGATAACATAAAGCCCACAACGCGATCTAGGAAGCGTCGCGATTGCTGCGCATTCACCATCGCCATGTTGAGTTCGCCAGGCTCATCAAACGCAGACTTAATCGCTTTCTCAGTAATTTCATTAAAAACTACCCGACTATATCGACTATCATCGCCACCTATAGCTTCACGCAAATGCCAGGCAATCGCTTCCCCCTCCCTATCGAGGTCAGTCGCAAGGTAAATATGATCGGCGTCTTTAGCAAACTTTTTAAGATCACTTACGACCTTTTCCTTACCCGGTAAAATCTGATAATTCGCATCCCAATTATTTTCAGGATCGACTCCCATACGAGCAATGAGTTGCTTGCGTGCTTTCTTCTTCTTGTGAGCTTCCTTTTTCTCCGGCGCCAATTTGCGTGTTATAGCAGCTTCCTTAGCCCTTGCCTTTGGATCCGCTTTACTACTTCCGCTGGTAGGCAGATCTCGGATATGACCTACGCTAGACTTAACGATATAATCCTTTCCAAGATATTTATTGATTGTCTTGGCCTTCGCCGGCGACTCTACAATAACTAAAGATTTGCCCATATTTATTACTACGCTTCTATTCTTATTAAAAAAATCGACATATATAGTGTTTTAGTTTCGTCAGGTCAAGCACAAAATTTCTTAACTGTGACAAACAACTCTTTTTAACTTAGCAGAGATCTACCGGGTTTTGTCAAGCGGCACATGATTCTGCAAACGCCGCTTTGCACGAAATGAGACTTTAGTTTTCGGTTCGAAAATTTCTGTAAGCGCTTAGAAACTCGAGTAATTCTTTCACATCACCTTGTTCTTGCCAGTAGATAGAAACGATAAAATTAATTTCTTCAATACGAACGATATCATCAGCTAATCGGGGGATTCTCACCTCAAAAAAGCTTCGCCACTCCTCAGAAAAGCCTTCTTCGGGTACATCCTCACTTTCCCATCCAGGAATTAAAAAGCCATTTACGGGATCAGTTCTAGAGAGACTAGAGTGACTCAATCTCCGAACAAAAGACCAATGGTTTAATGGCTTTTCACGCCACTCGGCAGGACGTCGAAGGGCCAAACGATAGGCCTTCACTGCCAGCCTTCGTTCCAGAGGCATACCCGTATTTGAAAGATACTTTTCAGGATTAGGGTCTGGATCATCAATATGTGTGAGTTCGACCCTCAGGTTATCCGCCATCGCGAGTTTGCGTTTTACCATCTGAGCTTTCTGCTCAGAACTGGGTAGGATCGCAACAATTGGGGCCACAATCATCAACAAAGCCAATAATCCAATTAAATAAACCAAATTAACCTCAAAATAGTCGGCACGTTTATGTTTGCCACGATACAATAATCTATGCTTATAACTGCTCGCTCGCTACATTAACAACAGTGATTAAATACAAAGGGAGTTTAGCAAAGCGACAAATCCATACTTGTGGCTCGCTCTAAATCTGTGTAAATTTACAAAAACTAGGTACACACAAAAATAAAAATAAGCCGGAAAAGAGGTTGTCAAAATGGCTGAGTATACCCACATTCTCGCTGCAGTGGATTTAACAGAAGAATCACATCTTGTTGCAAAACGCGCTTGTGCTTTGAGAGCATCAAGTGGAGCTAAACTAAGTTGCCTCCATGTAATCGAACCCCTAAGTCTCGCGTATGGTGGAGATATCCCCATGGATTTATCAACCATACAGGAACAAATCCAGGATACAGCAAAAATTCATCTCGCGGAGTTTGCATCTAGCCTGAATATTCCAGAAGAAAACCAACACCTTATATTTGGCCGTCCCGAAACCGAAATTCATTCACTCGCGAATCAGATCCGTGCAGATTTGATTGTTGTCGGAAGTCACGGTCGACATGGTTTAGCGCTGCTACTAGGTTCAACGGCTAATGGTGTTCTTCACGGCGCACCCTGCGATGTTCTCGCTGTTAGGGTGGGAAATTAGTCCAGCCACAAACAATGCTTTACCTCACTCCTATAAATTCGCTATCGTTAGAGTTGATTTAAACTTTTTCAGGTTCTGATGCGAACTCCAACATTTTTATTCAATCTCATCTTGTTCTTTTCCCTTTGCACAATTTTCATAGCTACAGCAAGAGCAGGAACAGGCTATGCGGGAACTGACATGTTCTCAAAAAACGAACAAAGTGCGCATCTCTCAAATTTCGAAAAACGTAAGATTTATCTCAATCTAATCTACCTCATAAAATCTAATCAAAGAACAAAGTATCGGAAAACGCTCGCGAGTAAGGGGGCAAAAATCCGAGATTATCCCCTCTATCCTTACCTTGAATACACTGAAAAGTCTCATCGCATTTCTCGACAAAGTGAAAAAAGCGTCCTTAGCTTTATCACCCAGTATCAAGATACTCCCCTCGCTTATCAGCTACGGCAAAAGTGGTTAAACAACCTAGCAATACACGGTCGTTGGTCAACCTTCCTAAAGCACTTCGATCCTGGCCATACCACCTCAAAAAATCGATGTTACCAAGCTTATGCGCTCTATAAGAACTCAAAAAAAGAAGAAGCACTCTCCCTTGCAACGGATCTTTGGTTAGTTAATTATTCTCAACCCGACGCCTGTGATTCGATATTCAAGGTTTGGAGAAATGCGGGCAGACTCAGCAAGGATCTAGCCTGGCAACGGTTTGTATTGTCCATGGAGGCCAATAAAATCAGTCTGGCTAACTATTTGACCCGCTATTTGAGCAAGGAGGATAAACATCTCGCGAGTCAATATATCCAGGTTCATCGAAACCCCAAGCAGGTGATTCAAACTAAACATTTCTTAATGCAAAATACTAAAACAAGCGCCATTATTGTTCATGGGATAAAGCGGCTAGCCCGTAAGGATCCTTTAGAATCTCTGAATAGTTTCGAAAAATATCAAACGAAGCAAGCCTTTGATATAAATCAGATAGAAGACACATACAAAACCATCGCAATTCGTCTGGCACGCCAATACGATCTTAGTCATCATTTAAATCGTATACCAGAGAAGCTACGTATCGACGAGGAAGTCATTGAAAGTTTAATATTGATGTCATTACGTAAACTTGACTGGCCTTCCGTCCTAAAACACCTTGCACAATTGAGCCCGACCAACAAAAGCACAGAACGTTGGCAATACTGGCAAGCGAGAGCAATTTCAGAATCACTTTATTCTGCAGACCCTAAAAATAAGGTATTCAATTCATTGGCAGGGAATCGGAGCTACTACGGTTTTCTGACCGCGGACCTTCTGGGACAAGATTATGCCTATAACAACCAAACCATAGACATTACCCACGAAGAGATTCTGTCCTTAGAAGAAACTCCTGGAATTCAAAGATCGCTAGAGCTTTTTACTTTAGGGGAGAAAACATTAGCCAGGCGAGAGTGGAAATTCACAACAACAGGTTTTTCCAATAGGGAATATCAAATTGCCGCACAACTGGCTCAAAAATGGGGCTGGTACAAACAATCAATACAATCCTCCATAAACGCCCGAAACTGGGATGATCTAGACATCCGCTTCCCAATCGCCTATCAGCATAACTTCATCATTGGTGCCAGAACCTCTGATATTCCCTTGAGCTGGAGTCTTGCAGTAGCGCGACAAGAAAGTGCCTTTATGCCTGATGCAAAATCGAGTGCGGGTGCCCTCGGCATCATGCAGGTCCTGCCATCTACAGCCAAGTACGTACTCAAGCAGAAAAAGACCCCAACAAATATTCAACTTACCAATCCAGCCACAAGTATTAAGATTGGTAGTACTTATCTAGGTCAACTCTTACGTCAATTTAACAATAGTCGTGTTTTAGCATCATCAGCTTATAACGCCGGTCCCTCAAGGGCGCGCGCTTGGAGGGATGATCTCTTGCCTCTGGATGTCTGGATTGAAACCATCCCCTTCAAAGAAACTCGAAACTATGTCATGAATGTAATGATGTTTTCGAATATCTACCAACACTTGCTCAAACAGCAAACCAGTCTATTTAGCCAGCAAGAAATAAAAATGACAGCAAAATCACCCACATCACCATCTAGGAAGGGTATAGCAAGAGAAATCAACGCCGATCTCTGATCTCACCAATACACCTGCAAACAAATCATTGGAAAAAATGTACCTGCAAAAAAGGCTTATTCAACTATGCTTTAGGGAAGCCTCTCGATATGGGGCGTATGACACTTTATATACTAGGGCCCATTAATGGATTCAGCATCATCTTCAATTTCAGTACCGGGAGAGTCGGACGCTGATTGGTGTCAAGTTAAAGAAACACTGACGATGTTATATCTCTCTTCCGCGCAGATAGAGTCATCAATGCACGAAGATACAGGGGTATTTCAGCAATTGTCTGACGCTATGGTTTCTATCGCCGCTGCATCTCTATCAATCGAAGCCAACTTATCTCAGATCGTACCTACAGGCAATAATACACTTTTAGAGGAATTACGTTCCTCTGCAGCGGAAATTAATCAACAGGTCAATTTATCCATTACGGCTTGTCAGTTTCATGATAGAAATACTCAACGTTTAGAACATGTCACATCTGCACTTAGTAAAGTGTGTCATATTCTCTCAAGCCCAGAAAAATATCACTCACAAGATAACTGGCAATTACTACAATCACAAATTAAAGATAGCTACACCATGGGAACGGAACGCCTCATGTTTGAGCACATCATGATGGGCGCGAGCGTAGAAGAAGCATTGGAGATCTACCATCACAATTTTAATCAAAAGGAGCAGCAAGATGACACTGGTGACGACATTGAATTGTTTTAGTTATGTTTGAACATGTCATCATGGCAAGACAGCCAATATACGATCAAATGTCTAACATAACCGCTTATGAATTATTATTCAGGCAATACGGAGAAGAACATGCTCTTGTCGTCGATGGTGACGCAGCTACATCAGAAGTCTTAGTGAATGTTTTTACGCACTTTAATATTGACGACATTGTCGGCAACAAAAAAGCCTATATCAATTTCACAGAAAAACTCATCGCCGAACCTCCACCTTTTGACAAACGGCATTTTGTCATCGAGGTTCTAGAAGATATTGAAATCAACGATAGCTTAGTGGCAAATTTGACCAGCTTAAGACAACAAAATTATGTGATTGCACTTGATGATTTCATCTACAATGACCAAAGCCATCGCATCTTACCCTTGGCAGATATTGTCAAAATAGATGTTTTGCTCTTAAGCCAGAAAGAGCTTGTGGAACATGTTATAGCACTACGTAAATACGACTTAACCTTGCTTGCGGAAAAGGTAGAAACCCGTGAGATGTGGGAATTTTGTCTAGATCTGGGATTTGAGTTGTTCCAGGGCTATTTCCTTTCCAAGCCTGAGATCATATCCGGCAAAAATATCCCCCCCAGTAAACTCCTCGTTTTGGAACTATTAGGCAAACTCCAGAATCCAAACATCACCGTAAAAGAACTTGATGCTTTAATCTGCCGCGACCCAATATTAAGTTTCAAAGTACTCAAATTAGTTAACTCCGCCAGTTATGTACCAAGACAGAAAATTGAATCACTGACAAAGGCCATTACCTATCTAGGGCTCGATCTAATACGTAGCTTAGCTAGCCTACTCTCCCTTTCAAACCTGTCAGACAAACCAAACGCTTTAAAAGATCAAGCTGTACTTCGCGCTAGAATGTGTGAAAAGCTGGGCGAAAAGGTTTCCCGGGGGGATGCCGCCGCCTTTTTTTCGGTCGGATTATTCTCTTTGCTAGATGCATTCTTTGATCAACCACTCGAATCTGTTGTCAACGCCTTATCTCTAAATCAGAAGCTCAGCGACGCACTATTAAGACATGAGGGTTTTTACGGCGAAATTCTTTCGACTGTCATTCATCTAGAAAAAGCTGAGTTCGATGATATCAATTGGGCCTACCTATACGAATATGGTATTTCACCTGAATTCATCAACGAGGTTCATCAAGAGACGATTATCTGGCATCAGTCCACTCCGCACTAAAATAAACGTCAACTGCCTTATCTCCGGGTATAATCAGTTTTTTAGCAATTGAAAAACCATATGAGCGCAGAACTGATCGACATTGGTGCAAACCTAACCCACGAGTCATTTACCGAAGATCTGAATTCCGTATTGGATTCTGCCTCCAAAAAAAATGTTACTCGACTCATTGTCACCGGTGCTGATTTGCAAAGTAGCGAAGCAGCATTAGAACTTGCCCGATCATATCCTGAGCATTTATTCTCGACAGCAGGGATTCATCCTCACCATGCAGAAGACACCAACCCCGAAGCACTCTCCAAACTAAGATCGCTTTTAAAGAACAAAGAAGTTAAAGCCGTTGGTGAGACCGGATTGGATTTTTTCAGGGATATCAGCCCAAGAAACATTCAAATCTCTTCATTTGAAGCTCATATTGAATTAGCCATTGAAACGGGTTTGCCCATGTTTCTACATGAGCGGGATTCTTACCCAACATTTGGTAAGGTATTGAAAACGCATCGAGACAAATTGAATCAAGTGGTTGTACATTGTTTTACGGGGGAGAAAGACGCGCTACATGCTTACTTAGATCTTGATTGTTCAATAGGCATTACCGGCTGGATTTGCGATGAACGCAGAGGTTACCATCTCATTCCCTTACTGAAAGATATTCCTCTCGATAAACTCATGATAGAGACTGACTCTCCTTATCTAATGCCGCGTACAATCAGACCAAAACCCAAAACGCGCAGAAACGAACCGAAAAACCTTAGCTATATTTGTCAGTTTATTGCTGATATCTTGCAATTGCCCTATGAAGAGATCGCAAAGCAAACAACTAAAAATGCACAAAAATTTTTTGCACTCTCTTAGAAAATATCCTAAGGAAAGAACCTGAGAAAAGAACCAAACAAGAGTAGCGAGTGGCATTAACTAAGACAGTAAATCTCTACACCACACTAGGTTGCCATCTTTGTGATGATGCCTTGAAGTTGTTAGATGAATATAGCACTAAGACGTCTCCACTGGATATCGTTGAAATTGAGATAGCGGATTCCGACGTCTTAGTCGATCGCTACGGTATTCGGATTCCTGTCATTCAGCTACCCACAAACCAACTAGAGTTGGGCTGGCCTTTTGACAGTGCGTTGCTTAAAGTATTCCTGACAAAGACATGAGTTCATTGCTGCAGTGCCATCGCCTGACCCATGCTGCTGGCACAAAAATGCTTTTCAAGTCGCTCAATATCAGTATCAACGACGGCGATAGAATTGGTCTTGTGGGACACAACGGTTCTGGAAAATCCACCCTGCTGTCAATTCTCAGCGGTAGTCTTGTCGCCGATGACGGAGATCTTTCCACAAGCCGTCATTTACATTTGGAAACGGTTGAACAATTTATTTCGGATTCTCTTAATAGATTGAGCTTGATCAGCGCTCTTGCCATTAAGCTGCCCACTGAAGACCGGCAGTTTAAACAGTATCAAGCTGAACAATTATTAAGCGAGCTGGGATTCTCAAGCCATGAGTTTTCATATCTTGTCTCAGACCTCAGTGGCGGGCAACAAAATCGCTTAATGTTTGCCCGTGCAATTATTAACAAACCTAATCTTATTCTATTCGACGAACCAACCAATCATCTCGACCTGAAAACGCTTCTATTTTTCGAGGGCTTTCTGAACAATCAAAATGCAAGCTACATTATCATTTCTCACGATCGCCAATTTCTGGACGCCGTTACAGATAGAACACTCTTTCTTAGGGACGAGAAAATATACAACTTTAATCTTCCTTATACGCTCGCCAAAGAAAAACTCGATGAAGAAGATGCAATGGCTGAGGAAAGAAGAAAAGAAGAAGAAAAAGCTATCAAGGATCTCTCGGCAAGCGCGAAACGATTAGCGCTATGGGGAAAGGTTTATGACAACGAAAAACTAGCGCGCAAAGCAAAAAATATGGAAAAGCGAATCGAGAAACTCGAAGGGAATAAAACTTTTGTTTCCAAAGGATCCAATCTAAATCTTTCCTTAGAGGTCCGAACCAGTCGCGTCAATCGCATGCTCCACATCGAGAACCAAGACATTCTGTCACCAGGCAATCAACCCATTTGTTTGTTTAGAATAAAAGAATTTTTTATTAGACCAGGTGATCGAATTGCGCTTTTAGGACATAACGGTACCGGGAAAACGACCTTGATAAAACAAATCATCCAGCACTACAACCTAGACAGGGAAAGTGACATTTTCAAATTCAACCCTCAATGTGATATTGGATATTACGATCAGGAGATAGACGATCTTGATCTTACAGCTACCCTGATTGAGGTGCTTAGACAGAAATGTCTTAACGGAACAGAAAATGAATATAAAACAGCCTTAATCAAAGCCGGATTTCCCTTTGGAGATCTAGATAAAAAAGTCTCAGTCCTGAGTGGTGGAGAGAAAGCTCGGCTGATGTTTTTAGTCATCAAACTCAATCGCCCCAACTTCCTCATACTTGACGAACCGACAAACCATATTGATATTCAGGGGAAAGAAGAGCTTGAAACTCAAATATTAGAAGCCAATGCCACTGTTTTAATCACATCCCATGACAGACGCTTTGTTGACAATATTGCCGAGCGTTATGTCCTGATACAAGATGGCAAGCTCACCGAAATAAATGACCCCCAATGGTTCTATGATTTAAAAAAACCACACGTTCAGATCGCTGAAACTAAAAAGATAGAGCGTGAAGCTATTGACTCCGAAGAAGATATATTAGAAAGAATTTTGGAATTGGAAAGTCTGCTTGCAGAAGATAAGCAACGAAAAATCAAATTCCAAAAACCAAAGCTTCAGCTCGCCTGGGATCAAGAGTTAAGCCAACTGAATGAAAAGATAAGTTGAACTTACGAGGTGTTCAAATCTCTAGATTCAAACCTCTAACGCATTCAAAATAGTACAATGAACAGCCGATTCTTCTCCTCCACAGCAGGCAAGTGTGATGCGATCTAGTGCTGTTTTCATCCTGTTTAATTCGAAAATCTTCTCCTCGATATCCTCGAGTTTTTTCTCAGCGACCGCCTTTACGTCACCACAAGTGCTGTCTTGTCTATCCACTCTCAGTGACAACAATTCCATTATCTCCTTTAGCGAGAATCCCAGCTTTTTGGCACGGACGATAAAGTTAACCCGTGTCACAACACTTTCGTTGTAAAGACGATAACCTGCATCACTTCGACTGGGTTCTTCCAATAGACCCTTGGTCTCGTAAAACCTCAAAGTCTCATTGTTGACTTGTGTTCGCTTTGATAGATCCCCTATTCTCAAATAACTCATTTGTCTTTCCTCAGCAATTTTTTTAGCCGTTTTTAACCAATGCTATTAACAAGCACTTTCCTGATTAACCTAAGCTGACTCATTCTAAACCTTAAAGTTTACTACAGGGTCAAGACTTTATTGGATTATTTCCAGTAAATCTCAATTTTGAACCCTTTTAGTTTCCACTGATCATCTCTATTATTCGCGATTATCAATTAAAGTGAGACCGCATCATTAATAACACCCTTAAGATCGCTGTCATCAACGGCGGCAGTTCAGCAGAAGCATCCGTTTCCAGAGTTTCCGCTCAAGGCGTCATCAGCGCGCTTAAAGAAAACTATAAGCAAGTCAACAGCATTGAACTCGATGCCTCTCTTTCTCTAAACCTTGGACAATTCTCTCCTGATATCGTCGTGCCGATACTCCATGGCCCCCCCGGAGAAGATGGAACCTTACAAGGTTATCTTGAAATTTTGGGTTTGGAATATGTTGGCAGTGGTGTCCACGCCAGTGCTGTCGCTATGGACAAAGTCACCGCAAAGCAGATATTCGACAATGCAAATCTTCCAATTGCTGCACAGAAGGTGTTCAAACAATCTGATGACATAGCAGATGCCGTCAAATCTGTTGTAGGGGAACTCGGTAATCAAGTTGTTGTGAAACCCGCAACGCAAGGTAGCGCACTCGGGGTGACACTTGTCAGTGATGAAAACAGCCTACACCAAGCACTCACCACCGCATTTGATTTTGACAAGAAGGTATTAGTAGAGGAAAGAGTATTTGGTAAAGAAATAACCGTGGGTGTTCTCGACACCGACGCTGGACCTATTGCTTTTCCCGTGATTGACATCATCACAAAAGAAGAATCCCGGTACGATTTTGAACATCGCTACACAAAAGGGTTAAGTCAACACATCGTCCCCGCTGATCTTAGTGCAGAGCAAACGAATCGATTACAGGACATCGCAATTCAAGCCCACGTCGCCTTAGGCTGCCGGGATTTATCTCGGGCTGATTTTATCGTACCCAATGACAAGGAAGAAATATTGTTGGAGGTCAATACACTGCCAGGCATGACGCCAACCAGTTTATATCCAGATGCAGCTAAAGTGTACGGTTTATCTTTTCCCGCGTTAATGCGCCACTTAGTTGAGAGAGCACTCGCCAGAAAGCTCCAGTAAACAAGCTCCGGTAGACAAGCACTTATAGATCGTACCCTCTTTCATTGTGCTGATTGATATCTAGCCCCTCTGTTTCGTCATCCGGGGAAACTCTGAGGCCGGTAATTGCATCGACCAGTTTCAAAATGCCATAAGTGAGAATTCCAGTATAAAGCCCTACTGATATCACAGCGATAATTTGAACAACAACTTGAGAACCCATCGTCATACCGTCGTTGTATCCTTGGCCGCTCAATACACCGAGACTCCCGCTCGCAAAAACTGCTGCCATAATCGTTCCTAGCGCTCCACCAACCCCATGAACAGGAAAAACATCCAAGCTGTCATCAATCTTTAATTTCTGTTTTAGCAGGTTTGTCGCATGGAAGCACATAAACCCACCCATGATACCTAACATAAGTCCCCCACCGGGACCCACAAATCCCGATGCAGGTGTGATAGTACCCAGACCCGCCACCATTCCTGTCACAGCACCCAAAGCAGAAGGTTTACCAAACCGCATCCACTCGCAAACCATCCAGGTTAAAGCCCCAGCTGATGCTGACATATGCGTTACCAACATCGCCATTCCAGCATCGCCATTCGCAGCCAGGGCACTGCCACCATTAAATCCGAACCAACCCACCCAAAGCATACCTGCTCCGGTCATGGTCATTGTTAGATTATGAGGCGGCATGGGTACATGGTTAAATCCTTTTCGGGGCGCAAGCACAATCGCGCAAACTAAAGCTGCAACACCGGCGGTCACATGAACAACCAATCCACCAGCAAAGTCCAGAACACCCATTTCGCTTAACCAACCTCCGCCCCAAACCCAGTGAGTAACAGGGCCGTAAACCAGAACCAACCAAATTCCTGAAAAAAGTAGCATAGATGAGAATCGCATCCTTTCCGCAAATCCACCTACGATTAAAGCAAGCGTAATAATCGCAAACGTCATTTGAAACAGGGCAAAGACACTTTCTGGGATAGTGCCATTAACGGTGCCTTCTGAAATGTTTCCCATGAACAAATAACCCAATCCTCCCACTAGCGCATTACCCTCACTAAACGCCATTGAATAAACACCCACCAACCACAAAACAGAGACCAAGCAGGTAATAGCAAAACACTGCATAAGAATACTCAGCACATTCTTGACTCTCACAAGGCACCGTAGAAAAGAGACAAACCCGGTATCGTCATAAAGAGCACAAGTGCAGTAGAGGTCATAATCCAGGATGTGTCACCAGCGCTGGTCTCTGCCGCTATGGCTGTACAGCCATAGCTTAACAACGAAATAAGCATCAATAACTGTGTCGCTTTATTGCTCAAACAATTTCTCTTAAGGTGGGAGTACTCAGATATCTCAAGAGTCTACCTATTCAGAATTTTCGTCACAATATTCCACCGCGCAAAAACCGCGCCAATTTGGTGCGATTAATATTCCAAGTTAAAATATAAAGACAATTTTCTAGATCAAATTATTCATATACATGTCGCCCCACATAGGTTAAAAATACCACTGTCACTGAGGGAACCTCAGGAGATCTAGAGCAGTTTACTTAACCTCAATTTCTGGTTACACGAGCCAAAGGAGTTTTTTGCTGTATGAGAAGACAAAAAAGAGACAAGAGTAACCGCGCCTACACCCATGGGTGTTCACGGAAAATCAAAAGAGTTATGCCCCTATCACAACAACGAATCCAGACTTTCATGGATAAGTGGTTGGCGAACCGGTCGAGAAGATAATTGGGATGGTTATGTAGGTACCGCTGGTGTTAGTCACGCGGTAGCATAATGAGCCTGAATGGCAGAAGCGGCTTCAAAAATTAAATCAGGTCCTTTAAAAATAAATCCGGTGTAAATCTGTACAAGATCCGCACCGAGCTTAATTTTCGTCAAAGCATCCTCTTTATCGAGGATGCCACCGACGCCTATAATCGTTATTTTATCCTTCACTTCGGATGAGACCAGCGCAAGCACGCGGTTGCTTTGATCTTTCAGAGGCGTACCACTCAGACCACCTGATTCATTTGCATATTTCTGCCCTATAACACCACTACGAGAAATGGTGGTATTGCTGACAACAACACCGTCAAGTTCGAATTCAAGTAGTTTCCTACTGACTTGAAACACTTCATCATCATCCATATCGGGGGCAATTTTAACGAGTAGCGGCACCGTTTTTTGATGTTTATGGATTAACGTGGCATGGGTTTCCTTTAAGCCCTCCAGCAAGGCTGATAATTCGTCACCATGCTGTAGTGAACGTAAACCCTTTGTATTCGGGGAGGATATATTAACCACGATATAAGACGCAGACTTATATATCTTTCGAAGGCAATATTCATAATCCGCAAGTGCGTCTTCTAAAGCAGTCGTTGCATTCTTACCAATATTGATTCCCAGTACACCTTTGAAATTAGAGCGGCGAATTCTCTTTACCATGGCATCAACACCTTCATTATTAAACCCCATGCGATTGATGATGGCACGACTCGATACGAGACGAAACAACCGAGGTTTAGAATTTCCACTCTGGGGTTTAGGTGTCACGGTGCCCACTTCTAAGAACCCAAACCCAAGGGCAGACATGCCCTCTATACAACGTGCATCCTTATCTAATCCCGCAGCTAATCCAACGCGATTAGGAAATTGAATACCCATAAGTTCAACAGAATCCTGAACTCTATCCTTCGCCACTAGAGCGGAAAGGTTCATTTGTTGCATCAGAGCCACTGATTGCAACGATAGATGATGAGATGTTTCCGTAGGTAATAGAAACAGTAATTTTTGCAGTGACTTATAGTTCATGTTAATGACTTCGCTCGATGTTAGATTCTTACAATTTCAACAAATTTATTATCGTTATCAAAAAACAACTCAAAAGTGCCTCGCACCCCATCTTCTGCGACAAACTTCTGCAAGACGCTCACAGGAAAACGAACTGACTCCCCGCTTCTCGCGACAGCTTTCACCTGACGAATATAATCTTGGTACACACGCAGATATTCATCACGAGGGAGTTGGATATCGATGATTAATGAACGCATTTTTAAAACCGCTTGCCCACACCAGAACTTGACTGAGCCAAATCCAATAGCTCTCGAATCCCCACAGTAAATACGGCAGGATCTAGAACGACTGATGATTTCATTTCAGATTGTAAAGCCATCCACCGCGCCACCTGAGTTTCATGTTTAACAATCCAATTGTTTATAACAGTCTCAATGGATTTAGACTTGGAGGATTCGCTCACCACACCTAATGTCAAGGCAACCTGCTGCCAATTTAAATCATCTTGCATGGCTTCACGAGCAAGTGCCTGCCATTGCGTATCCGCCTGATAATCATGAATCTTCATACTAAACCAATTGAGCTGCAATGATTCCCCTAGGGAAAAATACACCTTGGCTATTCTATCAATGCTCTGGCCCGTTCGAGCCGCTGCTTCCACTATTCCCATAACAGCATAAAGATGATGGGTGGCTGCAACAAAGCCCGCTAAAGATATCGGCACACCCGCATCTTGAAAATAGGTTCTTTTTTTCTTCCAACGCGCTAATTCTTTCCCACCCAGTACATCTTGCCACTGCCCGAACAAGCCAAGGTAAGCATGTTGAAATACAGGAATTTCTTTTTGTAAATCCAGACCACGCCTCCTATTTCTAAGTAACCAACGTGTAATTCTCCGAATCAATCGTCTTACATCCATCATCATTTCTTTCTGAATTCTATGATCAATAAGATAGTCTAAATCACTTATTTCTTTCCATCTTCCTTCCAGATCAAAAATATCTCGCGCAACAATATATGACTTTGCAATTTTCCCCGTAGCCGCTCCGGTAGATTCTTTCATTCGCGTGACAAACATCATACCGACATAATCTACCATGCCATTAGCAAGTTGAGTTGCGACCAACTCTCGTTTCAACCTATGGGATGACAAGGCAGGTTCATAACGCTTCACGAGAATCGCAGGGAAAGCATCCCACATTTCTTTAGCTATATAGTCGTTATCAGCAACATCTGAAGAAACCAGATCTTGTTTTAACAAGCCCTTAACATAACTGGCTAAGATAGCTAGCTCCGGCGCAGTTAAGCTCTTCCCCTTTGCTTTTCTGTCTTGCAACTCTTCCTCTGTAGGCAAAAATTCTAGGCGACGATTTAATCGCCCCTGATCTTCGAGTGCACGCATCAATTGGGCATATTCCTGCCCCCGGCGTTTCGACTGATAGTTCATTAAATTGATTGCCTGCGCTTGCCGGTAATTATTAGCAAGAACCTGTTTCGAAACAGCATCTGTCATTTGACGTAACAAAGTATTACGTGCAGCAGGGGTCAAAACACCATTTTCCAAAAGTTGATTCAACAGGATTTTAATATTCACTTCGATATCTGAACAGTTGACACCACCCGCATTATCAATAAAGTCTGTGAAGCAAATGCCACCACCAAGTGAAAATTCTACCCTTGCTAATTGCGTCATACCAAGATTGCCGCCCTCACCGACGACTTTGCATCGAAGCTCATAGGCATCTACGCGGATATAGTCATTTGCTTTGTCAGAAACATCCAGATCCGATTCAGTCTTGCTCTTAACGTAGGTACCGATACCACCATTCCACATTAAATCTACATTGGCTTTCAAAATGACTAAGATCAATTGATTAGGTGACAAAACCGCCTCTTCAATGTCAAATCTAGTCGCCATTTCCTTGCTTATTTTAATCGTCTTGGCTGAACGACTAAATACACCGCCACCTTTGGATATTAAATTTTCGTTGTAATCTGTCCAGGAAGATCTAGGCAGCTCAAAGAGGCGTTCTCTTTCCTTGTGACTATTCATTGCATTCGGATTAGGATCAACGAATATATGCATGTGATTAAACGCAGCCATAAGGCAAATATGTTCTGATAGCAACATGCCATTTCCAAAAACGTCCCCGGACATATCGCCTATGCCAATGACAGTAAAATCCTTTTTTTGAATATTGGTACCCATATCTCTAAAATGTTGTTGCACAGATTTCCAGGCTCCCTTTGCAGTGATGCCCATCACTTTATGGTCATAGCCAATACTACCCCCAGAAGCAAAAGCATCTCCCAACCAAAAATTATTCTTTTCAGCCAATTCATTAGCGATATCCGAAAAAGTTGCCGTGCCTTTATCAGCCGCAACCACTAGGTAATAATCATCCTCGTCATAGCAAACTACGCTCTTAGGTTTAACAACCTTACCCTGAACCAAATTATCCGTCACATCGAGCAAACCCTGAATAAAAATCTTATAACAAGCAATGCCTTCTGCCATTATCTCATCGCGACTACCCATCTCAGGAAGCCTTTTTGGTAAGAAGCCACCTTTAGCGCCGACAGGTACGATAATTGAATTTTTAACTTGTTGAGCTTTCATTAAACCAAGCACTTCTGTTCGATAGTCTTCTGAACGATCTGACCAACGTAATCCGCCTCTGGCAATTTTGCCGCCCCTTAGATGAACACCTTCTATACGAGGAGAATAGACAAAGATTTCGTAGGCCGGTTTAGGTTCAGGCATCTCGGATATTTCCCCTGGTAGAAATTTTAGCGATAAGTAGTCTTTCTCTTTGTTATTTTCATCTAACTGAAAATAATTTGTGCGCTGAGTCGCTAGAATTAATTCTACAAAACCACGAAGTACCCTATCATCCCCAAGATTGATCACCTCTTCCGCTATCTGATCAATGATTTTCTGTTGGAATAATCGAATTTTCCCTTTGGGCTCCCTTGTCTCTGGATCGAACCTACGCTCAAACAACGTGAATATCTGACGGGTGATATGAGCGTACCGAGTCACGCAGTCAGCAATAAATTGTTGACTCGTTCCTGTTTGTAACTGACCAAAATATCTCGAATAAGTACGGATCAAACCGACATGGCGATAATTCATTCCGGCAGTTGGGACCAATCTGTTGAACGAATCATTTTCCTTACCATGACGCCATATTTCACTAAAGGCTTCTTCAAAAATAAGTTGCAGGGCGGCAAAACCACCAATTGGCGTGGAAATTAATGCTAGGACGAAATCATGAATCCAGACTTCTTCTCCACCTCGATTCAGTTCATAAGGATGTTCTTCTACGGTCTTAGCACCGAGATTTTCGAGTATCGGAATTACATCTGACAAAGGCAATGCGCCGCCCCAGTGAAAAAGTTTAAAGCGTATATTTTGCTCCCCCTCTATGTCGATTTTATAGAACTTTAAGGCAAGCGGGAAATCTGCAGATAATTGCTCTATATAATGCAAATCTCCGTATGCAGATCCAACGGTAAAGTCCGCGCGATATCCAGGAGAAAATACGTTGCGATATTCTTGAAATAGGTGTTCCGCTTCATCGGGTTCATGCTGAGCGTAAATAATTTGCTGTAAATCATCACTCCAGGAACGGGTCAGCTGAATAACGCGTTGTTCAAGTGCTTCCTCATCTACCTTTTGTGGACCTGGAATTCTGAGCGTGAAATGGGTACGAATAAGAGAAGATTCGGAGAAATAGGTCGCGAATTCTGCCTCGCTAGCATCAAAGGTCTTCACGAGTTCATTTTGTATTAGTATCCGCACTGCTGTGTCATAAACATCCTTCGGAAGATAAACGATGCAGTTAGCAAAATAAGTGTCCTGACGCACCAAAACTCTGACAATTCTTCGTTCTTGCATCCCAAAGATGTGCATTACCAAGTGCTGCAAATCATCCCCGGATGCAAAAAACAATTCTTCTCTGGGCAAGATTTCAATAATTCGACTAATTTCCCGGCCTTTATGGCTGGAAGGTATGACATCTGATGCTGAAAAAATATTAGCGATTTTTTGCCTAATCAGAGGGATTTTAACCGGATTGCAATTGTATACAGTTGATGTAAACAAACCCACGAAGCGACACACTCTAATGACTTTTTTCCCACGACGTTCACATATGGTAATTGAATCCAAGTAAGCAGGCCTGTGTACTCTGCTTTTAATGGGTAACTTTTCTATCGTAAGAACGTCTAAAGGGGTTTGCAATGAAACCCCATCTGCTGACATACCAGATTTTGACAATCCTAATCTCGATCGCGGTAACAGCCTGAGCTTTCCATTCTTATCAGTTTTGTGCTCTTCATATCCAAGAAAAGTGAAATTATTTGCGTAAAACCAGCGCAACAATTCAAAAGTTTCTTCTTGATTGATTCTGAAAGTCGAATCATCACTCCATAATAAAAGTTGCTTACGCATCGGAGAAAAATCTTCAACGACTTGCGCCACGATTTCTATCACTTCAACAATGCAATCGGCAAGGTTGTCTGGCACACCTGCGGATTCAATCTCTAATCGTATTAAACTTTCATTGATCTCAACTGCATCACTGAAAACAAGTTTTCGGCTACTTCGAACGACGCCCATCAAACACTGCTGGACATCAGCAAGAACAAGATCCAATCGTTTTAATTCCAAACGAATTGAATCCAGGAGGAAGGGTAAGTTTATACTCGCGACTTCAATCACGAGTAAATTGCTTGCACCAGGGACAATTCTTATTTGTGCTTTATTTCCTCTGAAACCACGGTAAAATTTCCAACATGAACGGAGACTGGTTATAACGTCTTCCCACTGTCTTTGATTCAGCTCGCCCAGACCAAGATCTGCAAAGAAATATTTCGCAAAGTCTTTGATCGGATCAGCGCTTTTTGCCTTCAATCTTCGATTAATTCCAGCCTGAAAAGCTGCCTTATCATCAACCTTGATTCTGGTCATGGGTTTTCCTTAGTCAAACTCTTATTGGCTCGTATTGGCTCAAATCAACAACATTTTCAGTTTGAGCATTAACCGTGGTTCGCGTGCTACTTTAGTGGTTTTATTTTAGCAAATCCTTACACTTGATAGCACCCCATAATTAAGATCTATTCAACTCTTTTTGAGAACTTCGTGATCCAACTGCGGATTCTAGGTTCGATGATTCGATTTAAATACGCGCCCAAATTGGTCCCAAATACTAGCAATTAAACTGATTTCAGTTTAGTCTACGATGCGCATTTTGACGGTACGAGATGACAACGCGACGAGATTGCAACACGCTGGAACTTAGTACTCTCGATGTGGTCAGAAAATGAGACATAAATTAATTCAGTCTCTTGAAAAAATCACGAAGCAAAGCGAAACTTCAAAAAATAAACTTTCAATCACTGAGAAGAATACAGCGGACCTATGCAACATCGCGAAGAAATATTGACCCTCGAAAGATGGCTCACAAAACAAATCATCGGCCAAGAAAAACTTGTCAACAGACTGCTTATGACGTTATTAGCAGATGGGCACCTACTAGTCGAAGGCGCACCGGGTCTTGCAAAAACCAAGGCGATTAAGATTCTCGCTGATGGCATTGAAGGGGAGTTTCATCGGATACAATTTACACCGGATCTTCTGCCCTCAGATATTACCGGAACAGAAATCTACCGAGCCCAGGAAGGCACATTTGAATTTCAACGAGGTCCAATTTTTCATAATTTGGTGCTCGCAGACGAGATCAACCGCGCTCCCGCGAAAGTTCAATCCGCGCTGCTCGAAGCGATGGCAGAACGCCAAGTGAGTGTTGGTGCTCAAACCTACCAACTTAGTGATCTTTTTTTAGTTATGGCAACTCAAAATCCCATCGAACAGGAAGGTACCTACCCTCTTCCAGAAGCGCAATTAGATCGCTTCTTAATGCAAGTCAATATTGACTACCCTGATGCCGTGTCCGAAAGAAACATTCTCCAATTGGTTCGACGCGAAGCTTTGTCTTCCAGAAACTACGAAACCGATCCACCAAAAATATCTCAAGAAACAATTTTTGCCGCGAGGAAAGAAATACTTTCTATGCATATGTCCCCCGTAGTTGAGGAATATATCGTTCAGCTCACGATGGCTACCAGAAACCCCGGCGCCTACGGAGACGATTTAGCCAACTGGCTTGACTACGGCGCGTCGCCTCGAGGAACGATATCTCTCGATATCTGCGCCAGAGCAAATGCCTTTTTGTTGGGTAAAGATTTCGTAAGTCCAGATGATGTCCAGGCCGTTGTTAATGATGTTTTTAGACATCGACTTATTGTCAGCTTTGAAGCAGAAGCGACGGGCATCGATTCAGATCAAATTATAGATACCCTTGTAGAAAGAGTTGCTACCGCTTAACGAAGATGTCTCGCAAATTATCTCATCATCAATTTCTGGCCAAAGGTGGGGCTTACACAGACATCAAAGCGTTGATTCAATTTCGGCATGCTGCAAAGGAAATTGACTCCGTCACCATCAGCCGATCCAGTAACCCTATGGCAGGATTGCTTTCATCCAATTTTCGGGGACGCGGGATTGATTTCGCTGAAGTAAGAATCTATGAACCCGGGGACGATGTTAGAAGCATAGACTGGAAGGTCACCGCTAGAACGCAGATCCCCTACACAAAATTATTCCAGGAAGAAAAAGAAAGGCCTGTCCTAATTTTAGTAGACCAAAGTCAATCTATGTTTTTTGGATCAAGAAAAGCATTTAAGTCGGTTGTCGCTGCACAACTCGCCTCTCTTATTGCCTGGATCTCTCTGGACAATGGCGATCGTGTTGGAGGAATCGTATTTTCAGACATCCATCATCGCGAAGTCAGACCAAGGAGAAATAAACATGCAGTGCTCCGCTTACTCCACGAGATTGCTGACTTCAACAATAGACTCATAAAGTCTGATCATCCACAGAATGAAAATTATCTTGCTGATGCCATTATCAATGCTCGACGTGTTTCGAAGCATGGCAGTACCATTTTTATTATTAGTGATTTCAAACATCTCAATGCAGATGCACTACTTCACCTGCGTCAGCTTAGCCGCCACAATGATATTATCGGACTGCATGTCTCAGACAATATGGAAAAGGAATTACCGATACCTGACCTTTACACCATTACCAATGGGGAGCAACGCGTCCAAATTGATACAGCAAATACAAAGGAACGTAAAAACTATCAAAACGCTTTCATCAATAAATTAGCTCAAGTACAAACGGAATTTAGCAAGCTAAAATCACCCCTTTTTGAACTCAGCACGGAAGACGAGTTAGTTCAAAGCCTTGCGAGCGCTTATTACAACTATTCTATGGTGAAACGCTAATGGCTGAGCAGCAAGGCATGCCGCCAATAGCGGATTCTGGGCAAACTGACCCCTTGGCAGAACTCCGAGATATTCATCTCCCGGGCGCAATACAGGATTGGTCACCCGCACCAGGGTGGTGGTTATTGGGTATTCTGGTCGTTGTACTCACAATTTTTCTAACAATCCGAATCCTTCGATATTGGAAAAGTAAGCAATATCGTCGAGAGGGCATTCGGGCACTTCAAAAGCTAAAAGAAAATTATGAGGGCTCACCGGAGTCAACTCATTATCTGCAAGAATATTCTCAATTATTGAAGCGGGTTGCCTTTGGTTGTTTCTCACGAGATGAAGTCGCCAGCCTTACAGGTGAAAGTTGGGTTGCATTTCTTGATCTGAGCGGAAACACAAAGGAATTTAGCATGGGTTGCGGCCAGGTATTAATCGAAGGCAATTACGCACAATCAGTCGAGTTTAATCACCAAGCTTTACATGATCTTGGTCTACTGTGGATTAAAAACCACAAGAGAATTATGCCATGATTGAATTCCTATGGCCTATGGCAGCATTAATTCTCCCATTACCCTTACTTGTTTACTTTGTTATTCCAAAATCCAAGAAACAAGAAGCTGCCTTATTAGTGCCTTTCTATCAAACTGCCGCTGCTTTTGATAATGCTGGTATTAGTCCTAACGGACGACACTTTATGCGCCGTTTGTTACTGATACTATGTTGGCTGGCGTTGGTTTTGGCACTCAGTCGCCCCCAGTGGATAGGAGAGTCCATAGAACTACCCACAAACGGGCGAGACTTGCTCCTTGCTGTGGACATTTCTGGGTCGATGGGAACTGAAGACATGGTCCTTAACCGACAGAAAATCACTCGACTTGAAATCGTTAAACAAGTCATTGGTGATTTTGTAGAACGTCGGAAGGGAGATCGCTTAGGGCTCATTCTCTTTGGCACCGAGGCCTATCTGCAAACCCCACTTACCTTTGATAGAAGCACCGTCAGGTCACTACTTGAAGAAACACCGGTCGGGATCGCCGGTGGCAAAACCGCTATCGGTGATGCAATTGGTTTAGCTATCAAGAGATTACATGAACGACCAGCAGATAGCCGGGTTGTAATATTACTCACAGACGGTAGAAACAATGTTGGAGAGGTAGACCCCATTAAGGCGGCACAAATTGCTGCCAAAGAAGGCGTGAAAATTTACACGATTGGTTTTGGTGCAGACGAATTAGTCGTTCCGGGACTCATATTTAATCGTACAATAAACCCATCTGCTGAACTCGATGAAGAAGTATTGAGCCTCATCGCGGAAACAACAGGCGGTATTTATCAAAGAGCCAGAGATAGCAGTGAACTTTCTGATATCTATGAGGCTTTGGATGAACTAGAACCCATTGAGCAAGATAGGGAAACCTATCGCCCTGTTAAATCTCTTTACTTCTGGCCCCTCGCATTTGCATTGCTAATAAGTTTTCTGATCATACTCACTCACCCTCAAATCACGATATGGTTTCGCCGACAGGCCGGAAGATCATGACGAATATTGAACTCAGTCTCTTGTTCGAGCAATTCCATTTTTTGCGACCTTACTGGTTCTTTGCACTGGCACCAGCGATGTTGCTTTTTGCCATTATGAAGACGAGACAAGGCAAGGGATCAAATTGGGAAAAGACAATCGATCCTTCACTTCTGCCTCATCTCATTGATGACTCCTCTGTAAAAGTAAACAAGAATCCCCTTTTTCTAATATTAATCGCCTGGTTCGTGGCGATCGTTTCACTTGCGGGACCGGTCTGGGAAAAAACCCCTCAACCTGTCCATGAGCGTGAAGATGCGCTGGTTATCATATTCGATTTGACACGATCAATGTACGCAACAGATGTTAAACCTAACCGTCTAGTACGAGCGCGAAGAAAACTTCTGGATTTACTCAAACAAAGAACAGAGGGCGTAACTGCTCTCATCGTCTATGCCGGTGACGCTCACACAGTAACACCGCTCACTGATGATACTAAAACCATCGCCGAAATGATCCCTGTGGTTTCGCCGGACATTATGCCAGCCCCAGGAAGCAAATTACTTCCTGCTCTGAAACTGGCAGAATCTCTTTTCAAAGACGCGGGCATGATGAGCGGACGCATGCTGATTGTGACGGATGAAATTCGCGATATTGCAGAGGCTCAGAGTTTCGCGAGAAACATATCCAATGCCTATCCCATATCGGTGTTGGCTGTGGGTACAGAGATCGGAGGCCCTATCCCATCGTCAACTTTTCTCATCGACGGCACATTTGTCAAAGACGGCAACGGCGCTATTGTTAGAGCCAAAGTCAATTTTTCAAGACTCGAAGATTTTGCAAATATAGCAGGCGGTCGTTATGCAAAAATGCACCTCGCTGATGCTGATTTAGATTTTCTACTTGCTGAAGAAGCCCTCTTAGATCAAAACGCTTTTAGAGAAGTAGAAAGAGATTTTGATATCTGGTTTGAAGAAGGACCCTGGTTACTATTGTTACTGCTACCCCTAGCAGCCTTCAGTTTTAGGCGAGGCTGGATTTGGACTCTTGCCTTCGTATTCATCCTGCCTACACCACAAGCGGAAGCTTCCCTCTGGGATGACCTATGGCTGACACGTGATCAACAAGGGGCGAAAGCTTTGCAATCTGGAGATGCTCAGTCAGCAGCTGAATTGTTCAATGACCCCCAATGGAAAGGTAGCGCCCAATATCTAAGTGGTAACTACTCTAGCGCTCAATCACTTTTTAGTGAAAATAAAACCAGCGACGGACAATACAACCTCGGCAATACCCTGGCAAAACAAGGCCAATACGAAAAATCAATTAAAGCTTATGAAGAAGCACTCAGCCTGAATCCCAACAACGAGGATGCAAAATTTAATAAACAACTAATCGAAAAGCTGATGGAATCCCAGGATCAAGAAGGACAGGACGGAGAGAACGACGAGGATTCCGAAAAAAGCGAAGAGAACAAGGAAAAAGATCAACAGGACCAGGACACTAAAAACGAGAATCAGGATCAAGAGTCTGAAGACCCTCAGCAAAGTCAGGAAGAAGATCAGGAATCAAAAGACAAAGAGGCTGAACAACAAAAAGAAGCCGAGCAGCAAGAACAAGAAGATCAGGAAAAAGAAGCAAAAGATCAACAAATGGCTGATGCTGAACTAAAGCCCTTAGACGAAGAAGAAGAGCAAGCCTTAAAACAATGGCTACGGCGTGTTCCTGATGATCCAGGAGGACTACTGCGCCGTAAATTTAAAATGCAATACGACAGCAAAAATAGCGGAAAACGAAAAGATGATGCCTCGAATTGGTAAAATAATAACTTGCCTCATAGTAAGTTTATGCTTGACAGAAATAGCCATGGCGAGTCTATCTGTCACGGTAAACCGCACGCAATTAAGTGATGCCGATGTATTGAGATTGGTTATCAAAATTGAGAATGCAAGCGTTTCTGGCCAACCTAACTTAACGGCACTAACACAAGATTTTGAAGTATTAGGTATGAGCGGTCCCAACACGGAAACCAAAATCTCAATTACTAACGGTCAACGAATCAATCAATCCAGCACTTCATGGGAATTGCAACTAAGACCACGGCGAGTCGGTACAATCACCATTCCTGGTTTCTCCTTCGGCGCTGAACGATCTAATCCTATTGTGATAACAGTTGTCCCTCAAACCCAAGCGATGAAGCAACGCATGGATCAGTATGTTCTCTTAGAGACATCGGTAAACGCAACGGAAACTTATGTTCAAGGCCAACTTATTTACACCGTCAGACTGTTCTATGTCGAAAATATAAGTGGGAATTTCCCAGCACCACCTGTCTTTGAAAACGCCATTGTCGAAACTCTCGAAGACGAGCGGCGTTATGATACGATTCAAAATGGACGCCGTTACTATGTACTAGAAAAGAGCTATGCGATTTTCCCCCAACGTAGCGGCAAGTTCTCAATCCCTCGAGAGAGCTTTACCGGGGTCCGGAGCGGTAACAGACTATTTTCTGCGCGGGAGCAAATTGGTACATCTTCTGAGTCCCATGAAATCACTGTTTTGCCTAAGCCAGACAGCTATAGTGGCGGCGATTGGTTGCCTGCAAAAGCACTGAGAATTACTGAGTCCTGGAATAGCGAAGTCCCTGTTTTTAAAGTAGGAGAACCTGTAAACCGCATACTGACTTTAGTCGTCGATGGCCTCGCGGTTTCACTCATTCCGCTACCAACTGACCTTGAAATTGATGGCGCAAAAATCTACGAAGACCCAGCAATAGAATCTCAATCCCTTACTCAGGACGGCATCATTTCGACCAAAGTCATTACCATAGGCATTGTGCCGACAAAACCGGGCATTATTATCATTCCTGAGATTAGAATTCCCTGGTGGAACACCACGAGCAATACAGCAGAAGTCGCAGTGATAGAAGCACAATCATTCGAAGTCAGCGGCGAGATCGCTCCCGTGTCTCAATTAAGCCTACCGGTAGAGAATTTGACTCAAACTAAACAGACAGTTCTGATCACGCCCACATCCCCTTTTTGGAAAATTGTAGCAGCTATTACAACAATCCTTTGGCTTGGCACAACAATACTCTGGTGGCGAAAGCCTAGTAGGAAAACAAAAGACATCGAGACTAAACCAGAACCAAGCGTTAGTGACACCAAACTTTTCAAAAGCTTGATCAAAGCTTGTCAAGATAATCGAGGGGACATCGTTCTAAATAAACTTTTCCGTTGGGGGAAAACTCGATACCCCAGCATAAAATCTAATGCTGAACTGGCAATCCAATCAGGGAATAGCCAGCTAAAAGATGAAATAGTCCAATTAGAAACCCTCCTTTATTCAAAAGAAGAAGCACAATCTTGGAGAGGTCAGGAGCTTGCAGTTTTATTGACCGATCTAGAGAAGAATAAAGACCGCGCAAATAAGCCTGCTGCATTAGCTGTAAATCTCAACCCTGCTTAGCCTGTACTCCTTAAAGAAGGGCTTAGACGCTCTTACTTACAATCTCAAATACATCAGGAGAAATGTTTTCAATCTCCAAAATACGCTTGAGTTCACCTTTCATCAGACTCTGTCTCGGCTTGTCATATTTACGCCATCGGGTCAAAGGTGACAACATCCTTGCTGCCATTTGGGGATTGATTGTATTTAGTTCGATGACACAATCTGCCAAATACCGATAACCCGACCCATCAGTACTATGAAAATTCACATTATTCATTGAAGCAAATGCTACAACCAATGAGCGCATACGATTGGGGTTCTTCATGCTAAACGCTGCGTGTTTTTCAAGCGCCTTAACCTTTGCAAGTGCACCGGGTAGAGGGCAACTTGCTTGAATATTAAACCATTGATCAATCACAAGGGCTTCTTCCGACCAACGATCATAATAGGTCGCGAGGGCTTTTTCTTTTGCAGCCACTGCATCTTGGGATGAAGAATTGACGAGAGATCGTATCGCTGCACTGGTGTCAGTCATATTGTTTGATGATTCAAATTGTGCCACCGCGAGAGGAACATATTCCGTATCGTCCCCAATCATCAAATAGGACAAACAAGTATTCTTAATCGCCCGTTGAGCAATATCTTTTGCGATTGGCGCATAAACTTCACTTGAAACATTCAACTTGTAAACCGAGAGCAAAGCTCCTTTCAACTTAGAGGAAATTTCACTTCTGACCGCTTCTCTGGCCTGATGGATCGCATCCACATCCGCGACATCAACTAATTCTGCCAAATAGGTTTCCGACGGCATAAACAACATACGCGCTAGCATTTCTTTATCAACCAGTCCATCGAGGTCATGGGCAATAGCCTCATCTAATACATTTGCGCAGACTTGAATTAGGCGATCATCAATTTCAAATGTTTCCTTGTTTATGATCTGTTGCACCACATCTTGAATAACACCAACGGCTAATCTCTGCCCCGCCTCCCATCGATTAAAACCATCCGCATCATGATGACTCAAAAACAATAGTTCGTCGCGAGAATATTCATAGTTCAATTTGACGGGTGCTGAGAATCCTCTTAGCAAGGAAGGAATAGGCTTAGTGTCAATTCCCTCGAAAACAAAGATTTGCTCTCTTTCTTTAAAATTGAGGACCACCGTAAATTGTTCGTCTTCAACGATATTGGCAATATCCATAGCACGACTATTAGCCCCGCCATCAATTCTTATGTCACTACCATTTTCATCCAAGAGGGCAAGTGCTAAAGGCATGTGCAGAGGCGCTTTCTCCCCAGTTGCTTCACATGCGCTGGGAAGGCATTGTTGGTGAACCTTGAGCGTAAATGTCTTTTTATTTTCATCATATTCACTTGAGGCTGTTAGCACTGGGGTACCCGCTTGGCTATACCAACGTCGGAATTGCTTCAAATCAATTCCTGTTGCATCTTCCATAGCCTTAACAAAATCTTCTGTGGTCGCAGCTTCTCCATCGTGGCGATTAAAATAGTGATCTGTTCCCTTCCTAAAGTTTTCTGCACCGAGTAAAGTTCGAATCATTCGCGCGACTTCAGCTCCCTTTTCATAAACCGTCGCGGTGTAGAAATTATTAATTTCGATATAAGAATCCGGTCGAATGGGATGCGCCATCGGCCCTGCATCTTCAGGAAACTGCGCGCTTCGAAGTACAAAAACATCACTTACTCGGCAAACAGATGCTGAACCCATGTCTGCAGAAAATTGCTGATCCCGAAAGACAGTAAAGCCTTCCTTTAAACTCAATTGGAACCAGTCTCGACAAGTGACACGGTTTCCTGACCAGTTATGAAAATATTCGTGGGCAACAACAGATTCAACACGCTGATAGGCAGCATCTGTTGTGGTATCAGGCCTAGCAAGTACGCAGGAGGTATTGAAAATATTCAGTCCCTTATTTTCCATAGCCCCCATGTTGAAGCTTTCAACCGCAACGATCATAAAGATATCAAGATCATATTCACGTCCGTAAACCTTCTCGTCCCAAGCCATAGAATTTTTTAAAGACACCATGGCATGATCTAACTTATCGATATTATGGATTTCAGTGAAAATTTGTAATTTAACCTTACGTCCACTTTTCGTCTCAAAACTATCTTCAATATGCTCAAGATCACCTGCCACCAGTGCAAAAAGGTACGCAGGTTTGTTAAACGGGTCTTCCCAAGTCACAGCATGTCTTTTACCTTCATCAACTCGATTAATTTCATTGCCATTTGACAACAAAATAGGAAAACGTGATTTATCTGCCCTTATAGTGGTGGTGTATTTTGACATCACATCTGGACGATCTAAAAACCACGTGATATTTCTAAATCCCTCAGCTTCACACTGAGTGCAAAGCATATCACCGGATTGGTACAAGCCTTCTAAGGCAGTGTTTTCCTGAGGCTTAATCTCAACCTGAGTGACCAATTGAAAATTCTCGGGAACGACGAAAAGTGTCAGATTATCTGTTGATTGAGCATATTCGTTAGACCGTAATTCTCTGCCGTCTATTTTGATAGATTGAGTGACGAGTCCAGGCCCGCCGTTTAAAATTAAATCTACTGGTGCCTGCTCAGAAGCAGGATTTCTAACCATTTTCAATGTAGCGGTGACAAGAGTAAGGTCTTCATTGATATCAAATTGAAGGTCTGTGGTTTCGATCAAAAATCCCGGGGGTTCATAATCTGCAAGCGCAATCGCTTTTGGCTGGCCTTCTTCCATTATTCATTTCTCACTTAATCTAATTTCTCCAGAGGCATCAGATAAGGCTCACTGGAATTCAATTTCGGATTGGCGAAGTGTACTCCCCTCGTCCCACGGCCGCTACTCATCTCATCATTCAAAATGGTACAATGTCTTGATGCGCGGATTCTTAAAAAAAATGACGACCAAGCTGGCTGACCCTGTCAACTACTACCTTCCCCTGGGAGAAGATGAATTTCACCTCAATCCCTATATTGGTCAACCCATACAGTTGATCTACCACAATCAAATCCAATGTCAACATTGTGGCCGAGCGGCAAAAAAGAGCTTTAGTCAAGGCTACTGTTACCCTTGCTTCAAAAAACTTGCCCAATGTGACCTATGCATAATGAGTCCAGAGCGATGTCACTTTGATCAGGGAACATGCCGAGAACCCGAATGGGCAAAAGGGTTTTGTTTTCAGGATCACATTGTTTATTTAGCAAATTCTTCCGGCGTAAAAGTAGGTATAACCCGCCCTTCTCAAATTCCTACACGTTGGATCGATCAGGGCGCAGTTCAGGGCTTGCCGATATTTTCAGTTAGCACTCGACAAATATCTGGGCTAGTCGAAGTAATTTTCAAAAAACATATTTCAGACAAAACCCATTGGCAGCGCATGTTAAAATCTGCAAATGAAGAAGTCGACTTAGTTGCCCTTCGAGAAACGCTGTTGGATAAAGTTAGCGATGAGATCATCGCCTTGCAAAACCGTTTTGGCTTACAAGCTATTCAGCCCATTACTCACCTTGACACTCAGTCTATCTCTTACCCAGTCAACACCTATCCAACCAAAGTCACATCTAAAAATTTCGACAAAATGCCCGTCATAGAAGGCACACTGATGGGGATCAAAGCCCAGTATCTCATCTTTGATACGGGGGTTATCAACATTCGTAAATTTACCGGTTACGATGTTGAGCTTTTAGTTTAAATTGCTAGTTTAAATTGCGGCGTCTATGAAAATAGAAACTTATCGCAACCGACGTAACACCCACGAACAATCCTCCTATAAGTCCACCTAAGTGCGCACCATTTGCTAACGAGCCGATGCCCAAAAGGTCGATTGCACCTGTAAACCCAATTGCTAAATAGGCCAACATGAATATGTAGATCCCTTTTGGCAAACCTAAATCTCGCGGAGAGCCTTTTTTTGAGAAAGCATGCTCTGAAAAAGCGTGTCGCGAGAAAAATAGTTTTGAACTGGCCAGGTGCCAACACAGTGCATAAGCTAATAAACCGAAAACAACCCCTGACATACCGCCGAAAAGTCCAGCGCCGGACATCCAATACTGCGTAAGGTTAGCGGTCAAAGAAGAGACAATCACGAGCAAAAATAAAATTGACGCCCCGCTATGATGCTCTATTCGCTTACCGATCTCCCAAATCCACAAGGCATTAAAAACAATGTGCATCCAACCAAAATGAAGAAACATCGGCGATAATAATCGCCAGTATTGACCAGAAGAAAAAGTGTAATTTAAATCGGCAAAATACAACTTATCGCCAAAAACTTTAAAGTCCAGAAAGGTAAAAAGATGGAACCACTCTGTGAATTCTCCTGTATCAGTACCCATAGTGATGGGAAAACAAATCAGATTTGCCAATAGTATCGTCATCACTAAAGGCGCTCGAAAGAACTCAATCAAAAGCCCTGCGACATAAGATTTTTTGGCTGGGGTTACGGATTCCTGCTCTATCAGCTGCATTTCCCCTGAAAGATAAGATTCATATAGCTTGACGACATTCGATTTATCTTCTTCCGTCCTCACGGAAAGAATCTGCTTCGCACCTGATTCTACAATGCGATGCATCACGCCATTTTGGGCGAGATATCGAGAAAAAGTTAAAAGATTAATCTCACGATTTATTTCGAGCGCTATTATCATTTAATGTGATTGCCAGAAAATTAAACTCTAAGGCTGTAGAGGGTTGAATGGTATGTGTTGTAAACTCATCCATCATAACATTATGGACGCTAGATTGAATGCAGAATCCTGATCATCAAGTATTAGACCAAGTCACAGCTTGGGTCGAGGCTGGGGAAATGTGTTGGCTCTGCACCGTTGTTAAAACCTGGGGTTCTTCTCCAAGGCCGATTGGTTCACTCTTTTGTTGCAACACTAAAGGGCTCATTGCAGGATCACTTTCAGGCGGGTGTGTTGAAGAAGATTTACTTGAAAAATTACAAAGCGGTGATCTGGCCCAGACAACACCTGAAGTTCTTGTCTATGGTAAAAGCCAGGAAGAATCCGATCGGTTTGGTCTTCCTTGCGGGGGTCAACTGCATATCATTATCGAACCTTTCCCACAGCAGGATAAGAAAACAAACAGCAATAGATTGAGCACCTTGAAGCACCTAGTCGACCGCTTAGAACAAAGACTATGTGTTGAGCGTAAATTGAATATTTCAAGTGGAGAGTTTACTTGCGAAGATAGTAATCGCTTTCGACACCTCGAATTAAGAGGGGACATTGATGCCGAAACAGATAATCGCTTTATGGTGCAAACCCATGGACCTCGATATCAATTGTTCCTCATCGGTGCGGGTCAGGTTTCCATTTATGTTGCCCAAATGGCCCTAGCATTGGATTATCATGTCGTCGTTTGTGATCCCAGAGAAAGCATGATTGAACAATGGCCAGTTGAAGATGCACAAATCGTTAAGCTAATGCCTGACGATGCTGTAAAAAAGTACGCCGATGACAATTTCTCGGCAATCATTGCTTTAACGCACGATCCTCGAATCGATGATATGGGATTAATGGAAGCGCTCAAAACCAAAGCATTTTTTATCGGCGCTATGGGATCCAAGCGAACATCAGAAAAGAGGCGGGGAAGACTATTACAACTAGACTTAACGGTGGCTGAAATTGAGCGCCTTCACGCACCTGTTGGCTTGTCAATTGGCAGTAAAACACCAGCCGAAATAGCCATATCGATTTTAGCGCAATTAACATCTTTGCGATCTGAATTAGTCGCTGAACAGCAATGCAACTAAGCAGCGCTCTTTAAATAAACCTGGCAAGTAAACCTGACAAATTAAGGGAGTACAGACATGATAGGTGGAATAATTCTGGCTGCAGGCAGCAGTCGAAGATTTGGTGATGACAAACGCAAATCTACAATGCCCTCGGGGCAAGCCATGTTAGAAGAATCAATTCATAAGGCGATCAGCGCACTCGATAAAGTCGTTGTCGTACTTAGATTTGGTGACAGAGAATATGCCAAGGAACTGGAAGCGAGTATAGACAACTCAAACGTCAGCTTTTTATGCGCGCCGGATTCTGCTCAAGGCATGGCTCATAGCCTTGCAAACGCCATTCATCAAGTTAAAGAGTGGGAAGCGGCAATCGTCTTTCTGGGGGATATGCCATTTGTTCAAGCAGAAACCATAGACTCCATTATGGGGGAATATCAGTTCAGAAAAGGAAATAGCCCTATTGTTTTACCGACTAAAGAAGGCGAAAGGGGTCACCCCGTACTTTTTTGTCAGGATTACTTCGATGAAATTCAAGCACTGAGAGGAGACCGAGGCGCTCGCGTGGTAGTTGATGCCCACCCAGACAATGTGTTTACCATCGAAGTGTTAGACCCTGGTGTTATCAGAGATATTGATACTCCCGCTGACTTAGGGGGTTAATTTTAAGGCACTTCGAAGCACTTTGATAAAATCGTATTTTTATCGACGCTGCTTTTCACTTGCCCAATTGAGTTTACTGCGACAAACACCATAGAAACTATGCCCGGGCGGATGCACTAGCTTTAATAGCTCCTTTTTCTTCTTAACACATATCGATTCACCCGCTTCGATCTCAAACTCAACCTGCGAATCAAAACTTATTTTGGCATTGGTGCCAATGTGAGAACCAATGACGATTCTAAGCTCAGAATCTCCAGGCACTAGCAAGGGCCGACTATTCAATTGATGCGGAAACATGGGTACCAACACAATCGCATCCAGACTAGGGTGCATAATTGGCCCGCCCGCTGACAAAGCATAGGCAGTCGAACCTGTGGGAGAAGCAATGATAAGGCCATCTGAATATTGGTTGTATACGAAGATGTCATCTATATAGAGATTGAACTCCAACATTTTTGGCATTTTTGCCGAGTGGATTAATACCTCATTCAAGGCACAAGGTACTTCTTTCATACCGGAAACTTCTCCCTCAAGGAGAAAATGTTCTTCCATGACATAGTTGCCTGCTAATACCTCGCCGATACTCTCTTCTATTTCATCAGGAGAGACGTCAGCAAGGAAACCCATACGACCACGGTTTATGCCTAATATGGGCACATCATAGGGCGCAAATGTTCTCGCTGCCCCCAAGATGTTGCCATCTCCACCCACGGCGATGATGAGATCACAGCGAGTCGCCATCTCCAATTGCGTAAACCCCTCACAATCGTTTTCGGTCTCACACAATAATTCTTGAGCGGTATCTTCAAGGAAGACACTAACGCCTCGCGATGCCAAATAATCACGTACACGCCGGAGAGATTCCAGGACTTGTTCACTACCCATTCGAGCAACCAAACCGACGTTTTTAAATTCACTCATAGAATGAATGCCTAACCAACACAGAAAGCGCATTAAATGTCAGATTCACCTCAGTTTCAATATTTTGATTTCACTATTTTAGCGCACTGGATTCTCTGTCTTGTTACATCAACCGTATAATAAAGCCAAATAAGGATAGGATTTATTCAAATTTGGAATGACCTTTCCCTTGATATTTTTCTCCAGAAAGCGAAACTGTCATCCTTAGCAAGCTCTCCACACAGGAAAGACCCATGAATACATTGATAAAACAACGTTATAAGGCTGAACTAGCCGAGGAATCCAATATTGCTGAGATTGCCGCAGCAGGATCACTCTGGAAGGCTATGCGCAGAGAAGTGAAGGCCCGAGCAGAATTTGAGCCGATTATGGCAACCTACTTTCAGGCAGTGGTTATTAATCACGATACCCTTGAGGGAGCATTGAGCTTCCTCCTTGCCAGTAAATTAGATAGTTCTGTGGTTTCGAGTATGGCCCTCAGAGAAATTATTCAAGAAGCATTGGAAGCTGAACCTGCTATCACCCAGGCAGTGGAAATCGACATCAAAGCCATCCGAGAACGCGACCCAGCCTGCAACAGTTACTCTACGCCTTTTCTGTTTTACAAAGGCTTTCACGCTTTGCAAATTCATCGTGTAGCACATTGGCTATGGTCACAAGAAAGACATTCTTTGGCTTTCTTTTTACAGAATCAAGTTAGTACGATTTTTAATGTTGATATTCATCCAGCTGCAAAAATTGGTTGTGGCATCATGTTTGACCATGCAACAGGCTTGGTTGTGGGGGAAACAGCCGTAATAGAAGATGATGTTTCTATTCTTCACGGCGTGACGCTTGGCGGAACAGGTAAGGCCTCAGGAGATCGTCATCCCAAGGTTAGAAAAGGCGTACTGATTGGTGCTAATGCCTCAATTATCGGCAATCTTGAAATCGGTGAGGGTGCAAAAATCGGTGCAGGCAGCGTGGTGATGAAAGATGTACCACCCCATGTCACGGTAGCAGGTGTACCCGCAGAGATAATCGGCAAACCCGACTGCCCTTTCCCTTCCAAAAGCATGCAACAATATTGTTTGGAAGAGCCATCAGCTTAAATAAAGAGCCATCAGCTTAAATAAAGAGCCATCAGCTTAAATAAAGAGCCGTCAACCTAGAAATCATATCCCCGGCGACCCTGCAGACCGCCGGTATGGATGGCAATAATTTTTAGATCGGCATGCAAACCCCCATCCTCAAGCAGTCGATGGATGCCATAGAGCATCTTGCCGGTATAAACTGGATCTAATCGTATCTCATATTCGCTTTCTAAATGAAGCACAAATTCTTTCAAGTAATCTGGGCACTTTGCATAACCACCACAATGAAATTGATGATTGATAGACCAGTTTTGCTGGGCTGTTTCAACTAAGTCAGTTTCTAAGTCAGTCTGAGCTAAATCAGGCTGTTTTATATCAGACTGTTCTGTATCAGCCTCCAGGAGCGCTGCGACTTTTTCATCCAAATTCTTAGCCCCTTTTAATACAGAAAACCCAAGTACTGACTGAGGTGGCCTTAATGATTTTGCAATCCCCGCGAGGGTCCCGCCCGTACCGACTGGAATACAAATCAGGTCATAATCTTCCGATTCAAATGACGTAATGATTTCAGTGCAACCAGCCACAGCCAGATCATTGGTACCTCCCTCTGGCAATAGATAAAATTCACCAAACTGGTTTTTTAGCCACCGCATGAATTCAGGTGATTCTTTCTCACGGTATTTCTGTCTCGTGACGAAGACCAGTTGCATACCAACCTTTTGAACATCTTCGAGCATGGCAGACAAACACTTTGGCTTTTCGCCTCTGATGACTCCGATAGTACGAAACCCTTCTTCAGAACCAAGCTGCGCCAAAGCATGAAGATGATTTGACCAAGCTCCACCAAAGCTGAGCAGCGTTTTCAGACCCGCTTGCTTTGCGGCGACTAAATTATATTTAAGTTTGTAATATTTATTGCCGCCGGGTTTATCAATTTCAAAAAGGCTTACTGTCGTTTGACCGAAAGATATTTTTTTCATAGGTTTTCTTCATAGGTTTTCTTCATAGGTTTTCTTCATAGGTTTTCTTCATAGGTTTTCTTCATAAGAGTGTTAGCATGGGCCTTATACAGATTTTGGAAGTATTTTATCACGAAGTTCAACATCACATTCCATTGCGCGCGCCTACATATCACCGTAATTTTAATCGGCTTTGGTTTCTTGTTTTCTAATTTATTATTCGCCGAATCAAGACTACAAAACCTATCTGCCCGCGGTTTTGTTGGCGTTAATGATGAAATACTGATCGGAGGCTTTGTCATAACGGGATCAACTCAGAAAACCGTTGTGTTAAGGGCGAGAGGTCCTGCGCTTAGCAACGCGGGAGTCACCGGCGCTTTAAGCAATCCAACAATGACACTCTTCTCTGGGCAAAGCGCAATCGATTCCAATGACGATTGGCAAAATCATGGAAACCAACATTTAGTTCCTGAAAATTTGAAACCGAGCAATTCACTCGAATCTGTCATTTTAAGATCGCTAGACGCTGGCGCCTATACTGTCATTGTTAGCGGAGTGGGTAACGAACAAGGCATTGGTCTAATTGAAGTATTTGGACTAGACAGCAATGGTGACACCCGCCTACTCAACCTTTCTGCAAGAGCGCAAATAACTTCGGATGACAACATTCTGATTACGGGGTTAATCATCACAGGGATTGAACATCAACGGGTGTTAATAAGAGCAAAAGGTCCGAGCTTAATAGATGACGGTGTTCCCGATGCCTTAGAAAATCCCCGGCTAACGCTACTTTCAGGGCAGAACGTTATCGACAACAATGATGACTGGCAATCTCACCCTCGCATGAATGACATCCCCGTATCCCTAAAACCCACAAATGATCTTGATTCAGCCATTCTTATCGAACTCGCTCCTGGCGCTTACACAGCGATTGTAGAAAGCAATAATGCACTAGGAGGAATAGGAATAGTTGAAGTATTTGACTTAGGCACTGTCGTTCCCATCCCTTTAGTATTAAACGATTCAATCAGCACAAGTGAAAATATATTGATCTCAATTGACGTGCTGCAAAATGATGAAAACATTAACGAAAATAGCTTAAGCATTTCTCAAAATCCAACTAACGGTTTAGCAGTAGTTAATAACGGATTGATAGATTATACACCCAACGATAACTTTACCGGTGAAGACCTCCTTCTATATTCTGTTACGGATGGCACCGGTAATTTACTCATAGGAGAATTATCAATTACTGTTGTCGCTTTTGTTGCAACCCGCATCGTAACTTCGAATCTCACCATACCAACAACAAACTATACTCAGCAAAACAATGTAGAACTAAGCAGTACTGTACTAACATCACCAAATTTTCCATTTAGTATTTCAAATGACACTGTTTCTTTTTCCATTACATTACAGGGTGATGATGTAGCAACAGATGGGCAAAACCTTTTCATCTCATCACTGAGCGATCCGCTTGGGATGGGTCCTAGTCCCTTTCAAAAGGAAGTATTATTTTGCGACCCAGGACTTTGCAGCGCACTTATTCCACGCAAACCAGAAATTATTACGCAAACGGGAAGCTGGCAATATACCCTTGGCACCTTAGAGAGTAGCCTGACGGGAATAGATCTAAATTCACTTATCTTGAACATCGTCGTTCGAAAAGGACCGCAACCTAATCTTGCGGCGAATTTCCCCGCCACATTAGAAATCAAACCCTATTTAACCGCCACTTCAATTTCGGAAGAAGAACTTGGCTTAGTGCTCACGCAATTCACAAAGATCGCGAATAACAATCGAATTAATGTCAACATCGCACCCATTACAATTCTCGTTGATAGCCGCTTTGAAGAAGTTTCTAGTGACTTTGAAAATGTTGACACGGCGGAACTCGTGACCATGGGGGATGCCGGCACGATAAATCTGTTTTTTATAGAAAGTTTTACCGGGTTTAATGGTGGCGGTATTCTTGGCATATCCGGCGGGTTACCTGGGACCATGGGCATTAAGGGAAAATTTAATGGTGTGCTAATCAATGCAACGGCCACCAGAGGCGGGCCTGACGAATTTTATGCCAGAACAACAGCAGAATTCGCTTTCCATGAGATGGGACATTTTTTAGGGCTGTACCATACAACGGAAAGACGCTTTGGAGACCATGATGTTATCACTGATACGCCGGAATGCCGGTTGGCTATTCACGATAGCAACGGCAACGGGATTGCAGATTTAGACGAATGTCCCGATGCCTTGAATATTATGTTTTGGAATTCTGAACTCTTGACAGAGAAAGAATTGATGTCTAATGATCAGCAAACCACTATCTATTATTCGCCGATTGCAAAGCCCTAGGCTCTTTAGGCCCCTTAATACCCTTAGATCCCCACGTCAGTGGACTTAAGCAAAAATACCCTCCCAAAGCCAACATATAGGATATTCTCAAGTAGTTGAGGGGATAATCCTGTGACGAAATCAATTCGACTACACAAACAAACAAGATGCTAGAGGATAGGAGCCACTTACAGCTATGCCAATCTCTTATTATCATGTAAGCAACAGACCAGATGACAATCAGAGAAGTACTAACCAGAATCAACGTCTCTTCTATGGACAACTTAAGGAGCTATTCTTTGAGGTCGCTGGCGATAGCTGCTTTCTTTTCTAGGCGCAGAATGTGCTCTATTTTCTATAACTTGAACCAATTCCTTCGGAAAGGACCCGTATTCCTCAATTGCCTCAATAAGTCGCTTAAACCCCAGTGGGATTTCAAGTTCCAGATTACTGGTACCACCGCTGACTTTTGGCGTTTCACGTAGGTTTAGATTCTTCATATTGACTCCGCAATTAAACATTCTTAGTGTTAACCAATCATGAAGTGTAATTACTAAAGGAGATATATCCAATATCTGCATTTCCTGTAAGATTTTCGACATCTATTAGGCTAAAAATCCCTAAATGAGCCCTATTTACAACAATGACTTAAGTTGCTCACAAAAAACTTACAAATTTACTTTAATACCCCCTAATCTGGTATTGCTTGGCCGACGTAAAATAGTTAACTTACAACCCTTACCATAGGGAACATATGTCCGTGACAAACGATTCCAATAATAATAATTCGAGTGCGCTTCCAACGCATTTAGTAGAAAATTCTCAACTGCTTTTCGGGGGTACGTACACTCGGGAAGGCTTTGACCTACATATTTCAGGCTCGGATGGCGAATCCATCGTTGTCGCTGATTATTTCTCCTTCAATCCCCCACCCATGCTCGTTTTAGAGAATGGCGCTGGGATGACAGCACAAATGGTCAAAGGCCTGTTACACGACAGATTTGAAGACGCTTTATATGCTGCTAGCTCAGGAGTAGTGGGTGGCGCGGTGTTAATCAAAATTGGCACAGTGGGATTTCTGAGTGGACGGGTTATCAGGATTGGAGACGATGGCATCGAGCAAGTACTCAAGAGAGGAGATGACATTTTTAAAGGAGATGAAATTCGAGTTGATGGCAAAGGGTTTATCCTTGCAAAAATGATAGATGGTACCCGGTTCCGATTAGGTAGTGATGCCAGAGCGACATTTGATGAATTTGAATATGACATTGCAGCAAAGAAAGGTAGTTTTGAAGCTACGGTCACTCAAGGCAGCTTTAGTTATAAGAGTGGTTTGCTCAATCGTTTCAATAAAGAGGGTGAACACTCAAAAATAAAAACACCCTCTGCCATTATTGGAATCAGAGGTAGTGAATTAGCCGGAAAAGTTCTAGCGGATGGTTCAACCACCGTTATTCACTCATCAGGCGTGCTTACGGTAACCGACCCTAGTGGCGCAAACCCAGTTACATTGGATATCCCCGGCAATACTTCTGTCATTATCTTAGGGGGTAAAGCCACCTTTACCCCTCAACCTACTGCAGCACAACAAGCGAATGTGCAAGAAGGTATGCCACCACCGAGCAACGAAGAAAAAGCAGATAACGAAGCCTCAGAAAAACAACAAACTGAAGAAAAAGCCAAGGACCCACAAGCCGAAGATACCAACGAAGAAACCGGAGAAGGTGAAACTACAGGCGAGGAAGGAACTGCCGAAGCAGCCGAAGGTGAAGCCGAAGGTGAAGGCGAAGGTGAAGGCGAAGGTGAAGGCGAAGGTGAAGCCGGAGCAGAAGGCGAATCTGGAGGCGAATCTGGAGGCGAAACCGGAGCAGAAGGCGAATCTGGAGGCGAAACCGGAGCAGAAGGCGAATCTGGAGGTGAAACCGGAGCAGAAGGTGAACCTGGAGGTGAAACCGGAGCAGAAGGTGAATCTGGAGGTGAAACCGGAGCAGAAGGTGAAACCGGAACTGGCGGAGAATCTGGCAGCGAAACCGGAGGCGACACTAGCGGCGAAACCGCAGGCGCATCATCAGAGACCGGTGCAAGTGAAAGTTCAACAAATTCTGGAGACAGCGGCGACAGCTCCGATGGCGGCACAGGTGAGGGCGGATCAGATACCGGCGGAGACTCAAGCAGTCCTTCAACAGGTGCAGATTCAGGATCCACTTCAACAGGATCAGATAGCGGAGACACAGGAATCGCTTCGGGGACGGGTGACACAGGCACAAATACGGGAACGGGTGATACATCAACCGACCCCGCGCCAGCGGACAATACCCCTCCTCCTGAACCCCAACTACCACCCGATAATCCACCGGTGGCAAATGACGACACCGTTAATATCAGCGACAACAACACGATTGAAATTGGCTCCGCATTACTGAGCAATGATAATGATCCTGACGAAGGCCAGTCACCCACAATCATTGGTGTCACCGCAAATAATTTAAGCGGCACATTGACCTTTGATCAAGCCAGTCAAACTATTAATTACACCCCAGACCCCACAGTAATTGGGCCTCTTGGCCAGGGCGAGACATTTAGCGAATCATTCACTTACCAAATTCAATCTGGTGATTTTACAGCCACGGCACAAGCGACCATCGTACTCAATGGCGCCAATGACGCACCTATTGCGGCAGACAACGAGTTTACAATTGATGAAGATACAACATTATCGCTCGGCAATACGGATGGCCTTCTTACAAATGATAGTGATCCAGATGTCAATGACACCTTTAGTATCACAGGAGCAGAATTTTTAAGTAATGATGCAACAACGATCGTCATTCAAGGCGATGGTAGTTTAGAGTTTATTTCAAGCAGTTCAGATGTGCTTAATGCATTAACAGATGGAGAAACATTTACTTCAAGTTTCTTATACACCATCACGGATAGCGCAGGGGCAACTTCTACCGCCACAGTAAATATTATTGTTCGAGGCATAGATGATGCCCCGATAACTGAAACCGATACTGCCATTCTTAACGAAGGGGAGACAATCACGCTTACGCCTCTTGACAATGACTCTGACCCAGAAGGCAATAATCTCACCATTACCAGTATTACAGCACCTGAAACCGGAACGGCCTCAATCTCTGCGGATGGACTCAGTATTGAATACACTGCGTCAGATCAGCTTGATGCGGGCGAGTTTATCGATACATTTACCTACACTGTCTCAGATGGAAATCTTACAAGCACAGAAAGCATCGCCGTCACTGCAACGGGTATTAATAATCCACCGGTCTTAATCGAAAATCCAGTACCCGCTGCTCCGCTTGATGCCAACACCGTTGGACCCATTGATATCACGGCTGATGTACTCGCAATCGTCTCCGATGATAGTGCAAATTTATCGATAGTGGCTTTGGATACAACAGGCACAGTTGGTACAGTCATTCTTGGCAGCGTCTTATACGATGCCAATGGTCAATTCGACTTTCTAAATGAAGGTCAATCAATCACCGACAGTTTTGGTTTTACGGCAGCAGATACAGATAATCTAAGAGTCGATGGGCGATATACCCTTACCATTAATGGTGTTGCAGATGCACCTGTAGTTGATGCACCCATTGTAATCGATCTAACGACTAGCGATGCGCCTTTAGGTATTGATCTACTCATTGGCGCAACCGATGTAGACACCAATGATCAGGGTAATTTGGTCGTTGCGAATCTCTCTGCCTCAGCAGGTACAATAATTACGTCTTCTACCAGCTCAACTTTTTTAGTTGACCCAAGTGGGTTTACTCTCGGCCCTGGACAAACCGAGCAGATTGTTCTTCAGTACGATATCGTTGATACAACGGGATTAACTGTAACTCAAACAGCGACCATAACGATAACAGGTGTGAATAATGCACCCACCGTGGGCACGAGCCTTAGTGCAAATGTTACTCAAAATGACACAACTGTCCCCTTTGATCTCTTAGATACTGCGGTAGATATGGATGGCGACATACTTTCTGTCATCAATCCCATTTTTGTACCAAACAGTAATGGCATAACACTCAGCGGCACACAGCTTTCAATAACACCGGGTTTTTATGATTTCCTAGCAGATGGCGTACAAGAGGTAGTAACTCTTAACTATCAAATCGATGATGGAAAAGGCAGCCCCGTAGATCAAACGGCAACGATTACAGTAACGGGCTTAAATGACCCCCCTGTCGCAGTAGATGATAATTTCCCAGCTGATGCAGGCGTCTCGATATCAGGAAATGTACTAGGCAATGATTCTGACATTGATAGCAACCCGCTCACTGTTGTGACGAGCAGTGGTGCCACAGCTTCCGGGGGTACGTTTTCAATAAGCAGCACGGGTGACTTCACCTATACATCAGCGGCAGGATTTAACGGGGCGGATACCTTTACTTACACTTTGCAAGATGGTGCTGGTGGCACAAATATAGCGACTGTTTCTTTTGACGTCACTTTTGTTGACATAAATGATCCACCCTCGATTTCAGCACCCTTGCCACTCAGCACTGCTGAAGACACCCCTGTCCAGGTCGCACCAGTTTTTTCTGACCCTGATATTGGGGGTGGATTGGCAACCGTCACCATTACAACAACAAATGGTGTCCTTTTTCTTTCAGATGTAAGCTCTGTAACGATAGATGCAGGCAACGTCGGTACAACATCGATCACATTATCGGGAACACTGGCTAATCTAAATTCTACACTTTCATTATTAGACTTTGCCCCGGATCCAGATTTTAATGGTACTGGTCAAATTGATATCACTATTAGTGACCAAGGTAATACTGGGACACCAGGACCACTGACAGCAAATGTTAGCATTCCTGTTACCGTAACGCCCGTAAATGATCCACCGGTTGCTGTAGCCGATGTGTACAATGTAACTGTTGACGGGGTACTCGTAACCTCTGTCGGCGTCGATGATTTACTGTTCAACGATATTGATGCAGACGGTGATACCTTAGGTATCAATACAACACCAATAACCAATGTGTTAAATGGCACTCTTACTATAAATGTAGATGGTACATTCACTTATACACCCAATACTTTGTTTACAGGTGTAGATAGTTTTCAATATCAAATTAGCGATGGTAATGGTGGCATCTCAACTGGTACTGCAACGATTAATGTCAACCCGGTGCCCCTTAACAGTTCTGTGCTTATTTCTGGTCTTTTCTCAGATGGCGCTACCTGGTCATTAGGCACTGCACCGATCGCATCAGAAGATGTACAAATATCTTTCGGCAATATAGTGACCACAGCCGGGGATGTAATCGATTACAACACACTTCAGGTTGACGGTGATTTGAATGTCTTTGGCGGTAGTTACGTTGGCTTAGGCCCACTCATTGTCTCCAATTAGGCCAAGTTACTCATCAAGATACCGCGTCGGTAGCAAGTCCAGTTAGTATTGTAGCAGGCGGTACGTTCAGCGTAGTCGGCGCAAATACAGGGCAAACCCTGACATTTAATTCAACTGTAGATAACAATGGTATTTTTCAACTTACGGGCGGCGTAATTGGTGGTGGTGATGAGGGCGCAAACATCGTACTAGCTGGTGGCGCGTTCACTAATTTCGCAGGCGCGACAATTCTTGTCGATGGTGTAGCAGACTCTAGAACGATAAACGGTGTTATCGATAATCAAGGGTTAATTGATATCAATATTGATACCAATGTCACAACAACAACCTTTACCTCAACAATTGGAACGATTGACGTAGCTGTTGGCGCAACACTATCAATTGATGCCACGACTACCCTCCTGGGGACCGGTACGACATTGTCAGGTAATGGAACGATTGACTTTCTAGGAACGCAAAGTATTCAGATTGATAGTATTTTCGGCTTCGCTGGCAATGGACCAGGCATCAACTTCTCCGGTACAGTATCAGTGGATGGTGCTGGCACTTTTTTAATAGACGCCGGCGATCTTATTATTTTAACGAACGACATTATCAACACCGACCTCACTATCAATATCGGCGGTTTATTGGTTGCCGAAGCAGGGACATCCAACATAAATTCAGCAGCACTGATGCAAGCGGGTCAAATCAACGTAGAATCTTCTATATTTGGAAATACCAATCTACTTGTGGCAAACGGGTTTACGAATGACGGCCTCATTAACATTGATAATACCGATGGCGCTACCGCCAGAACCACTTCCTTTACCCTTAGCATGGGAACACTCATTAATAATTCGACCCTAGTATTTGAGAATACAGGAGCCGTAGCCGGCGGCTCACGTGATTTCATAGGTAATATTAACAATGCCAGTGGCGGTTTACTCGATATTAATCATGACGCCACTATCACAGGAACAAGCCTAATCAGTGACTTAGGTACAATAGATGTGGCTACAGGCACAACTCTCACGATTAATGCCGATACAACCCTTGGTACATCAACCATTCTGTTAGGAAACGGTTTTATTGATTTTGTTGGAACCAACATACTAACACTCAGCAGCAATCTCATCATAGATGATGTCACTAACCCAAATATTGTCTTTGGGGGGCTGAGCGGTTCAATCACGGTTAACGGACCTGGTTCACTTACCATTCAATCAGGTACAACCGTGTTTCTAGATTCTGAGACGATCAACGTCAACCTAATCATCACATCCGGTTCTCAAATCTCAGTAGTCGATGCTCCTACAACTATTGGTTCAAGCATATTTACGCAAGATGGATTCTTGCTCATCGACTCAACTAATCTCGGCACGGGATCGCTGATTATTTCAAATTCATTTACCAATAATGGCACCATTAACATCGATAATAGCGTAGACGCCGGAGTCGACAGATTTACCTCAGTAACTCAAACAGGCATCTTATTGAACAGTGTCTCGGGTATTATTAGCTTTGATAACACCAGTAATCGCCCTGGTGGTAGCCGCGACTTTGTCGGCAACATTGACAATGGAATGGGTTCACTCGATGTTAATTTTAACTCCTCTATTTCGGGCTCAACAAACTTTACCAGTGATATGGGATCAATTGATGTCGCTCTTGGTGCAACACTGACAATCGACTCAGTCACTACCACATTTGGTTCGGGGACAATACTAACGGGTGGTGGTTCCATCGACCTAATAGGTAATCAAGCCTTAACATTGACCGGTAATTTCACCATAGATAAGACCCTCCAACCCAACCTCACTTTCGGTGGTTCAGTCACTGTCGGCGGATTGTTTTTGTTAACAATCGAGAATGGCTCAAAACTGGTACTTAGCAACGATGTGATTAATGCCGATCTCACCATCAACCCAGCAGCAGAAGTAAAAGTTGTTGACGCGAGTTCTACTATTGGTTCCACCGCGCTGATTCAAAATGGATCACTTAGTGTGAGTTCAACTGCACTGGGCCCAGCGAACTTAAACGTTGGTTTCTCATTCACCAACAACGGAATGATAAGAATTGATAACGAGGAAAATGCAGCCCTGACAACATCATTCGTTCAAACTTCCGGCACATTGTTAAACTTAGGAACCATAAACCTAAAAAATACTGGCCTCAATGCCGGCGGATCACGTTCATTTGATGGATTACTTGATAATCAGGGCATCATTAGCGTCAATTTTAATTCTGTCATTAACAGCAGTGGTAGCTTTCTGACAAGCAATGGAATGATAGATGTTGCCCCCGGGTTTGTTTTATCGATTGCTGCTACGAATACAACCGTCGATAGCCTTACGACCTTTATTGGTGGTGGCCAAATCGACTTAGTGGGTCCACAGAGCTTAACCGTCCTGACTGATTTTATCGTCACACCTGCAAATGCTGAAGTCACCTTTGGAGGCACTATCACCGTTGGGGGGGCAGGAAAATTCATCGTTGGTACCGGTGGCAAGCAGAGTATCACTGCAGACACTTTCAATAATAATTTAGATGTCAATTTCGGCGGCGAATTGGAAGTGAGGGAAGGTACCTCCAACATTAACTCCCCGATATTTGGTCTAAACGGAGAATTGTTTGTCAATTCGACAAGTGTCGGCAACGCCAGTGTCGTGATTGCAAACGGTTTCACCAATAACGGTCTTATTACCCTCGATAGTGAAGACGGTGCCGTAGCACGAACAACAATACTCTCCGTTACAGGAGGACCACTCGTTAATAGCATTGGCTCAAGCATCGATCTTATCTATACGGGTGGCGTCGTCGCCGGTGGATCTAGGGATATCGCAGCACAGTTAGATAATCAGGGGGATTTAAAAGTTGCACATGACGCCACATTAAGCCAGGCCGCAGCCACTCATGTTAACTCCGGTTCAATCGGCATTGATTCAGGTATTACATTTACCATAACGGGTACATCCTTTACCAATCAAAACGGTGGAAGAATTGAGGGTGGTGGAACACTAGACGTTAGCGCACTCACTTTTACAAATGACGGTTTTCTAGTACCCGGAGGAGATCTTACCGTCGACACACTGACCATTAGTGGCAATTTCGCACAAAGTGCCTCTGCGGTGTTGTTGGTTGATGTCGCTAACACAGGTAGTTTTGACGTACTCAATGTGCTTGGAGACTACACTATTATCGGTGGGTTAGATCTCAATTTCTTACCTGGCAACAATATTTTGGGAGCAGGCGAAGTTGTCACCATTGTTACCGCATCCAGCATTACTGCCGGCAGCTATGGCGGAGGCATCATCCACAATTTAGGCAACGCCTTCACCGTGACTGCCGCTCAAAATATTACTAATGTTGATGTGACGATCAACGCCGTTTTCGATCTCTCCTTTGATAATACGAGTACTGATGGATTTTGGGAAACCGCAATCAATTGGAATACAGACACACTACCTGCAACCCCAAACAACGTACTGATTAATAGCTTTATTGTCACACACGGCTCTATCGCTACTGAGCTAATCGCAAGTTTGACTTTACAAGGAACCACGACACTCAACCTAACAAGTGGACTAATTAATACGACAACTGGCTCGACATTTTTTTCTGGATCGACATTTAATTTAAGCGGCGGCACATACCAGGCAGATGCTGACTTACATATTAATGGCACATTCAATTTTACGACGGGGGCACTCACAGGAACAGGTCCTGTCATCGTACCGGGCATATTCAGCGCGACGACCGCAGGTGTTAAGAATGTCGATACCATACTTAAAATTGCTGGTATGGGCAGCGTTACAACCGCAACTATTTCTGGTAATGCCAGTGGCATGTTAGTCGTAGATGAATCTGGTAGTCTCTTGGTCGACGGTAGTGCCGTTAACATTGATGTACAAAATCGAGGTTCACTGCAAGTGGAAAAAACTTCGTCCTTTGGCGGAACAAATTTCCAGCAAGATGGTAATTTCACCATACAAACAAACGGCGCAGGAATAGCTGTTGTAAATGTAAATGCTACAGGTGGTTTTACCAACAACGGCATTTTGACACTGGATAGTACGGCCGCTGGATCAGCAACCTTAAACGTACCAAATAGTACGCTCATTAATCCCCTAACAGGCATCATTCTAAGTACTAGTTCAAATGCCACAGCCGGAAATTTGAGAGTGATTAATGCCGCAGTCGACAATCAAGGTTTAATCCAAGTTGACTCTGATCTAACAATCAATCAAACAGGCAATTTCGCCAACCTCGGTAATATCGATATCAATGCCGTGTTGAACGTGGTCACTGCAGGCATCTTTTCAAATAGTGCAGGCACGATAAACATCAACCCCGGGGCGCTCATTAATATCGACGCAACCGCTGGCAGCACTTTTGGTGGTTCCAATTTTAACGGCACTGGCACCATCGCCCTCCAAGGAATACAGACCTTAACGCTAACAGATGACTTAAATTTAGCCAGTAGCACTTTCAATCTAGATCTTAGTGTAGGCACTATTACTATTACGACTGGTAATGGTTCCAAATTGTTCATAGCGGATGGGGGACAACTCGATTTAAGCGGCGACACAATTGACGCAATCGTCGACTTTGACAATTTTGGTTCCGTCATAGCGCTAGGCACTTCCACCATAAGCAGTACTAACTTCAATCAGAGTGGTAATTTAACCGTACTAGGAGATGTACCTGCTAATGCTAATCTAGTGGTCACCACTGGATTTACCAACTCCGGAGATATTACCCTTGATGTGATTGTTGCATCAGGTACGGCCACACTAACAGTGGGGGGGACTTTCATTAACGGTGTCACGGGCACGATCACTAGCATTACCTCTAATTCATCAGCTACTACTGCACGTGTTATAGATACGAACTTTTTAAATCAGGGTATGTTAACTGTTCTAGACCAATTAACAATCAATGACACAGGAATTTTCGACAACACAGGCACCATCAACATAGAAAGCAATGGTACCCTCACTATCACCGCCGTGACCGGAGGAACCAATAACGGCATCATTAATTTGAATGGTGTAACCGGCGTCACAGCCGCCACAACAATCTTAGATGTATCGGGTGTTCCCACATTTACCAACAATGGCAGCATTAATGGTATCGGCACTATCACGGGTGCAGTCGCCGGCAACGCCCCAACCGTTGGTACTTCCCCTGGCCTTGTGACCATTACTGAAGACTTCACTGCTGGAGAGAGTTCAGTGCTAGAAGCAGAATTGGAAGGCGAAGAAGCTGGGATTACTTATGACCAATTGGCCGTGCTGGGTACCGCTACACTCAAAGGCGGGTTAAACACGACATTACTGAATGGCTATCAACCCGTCACTGGTACAAGTTACGCTATTCTAACCGCAGGGCTTTTGCTCGGATCTTTTGATCAAGCAAGCGGTCTGGACTTCTCTGATAATGAAGTACTCGATCTAAATTACACGGACAACGTCGTATCTCTCACTCGAATAGACACCACTGACATTGGTACCGCAGCAAATGATGTTATTACAACCGATGCGGCTCAAAGCGTCATTGTTGCTGGAGGTGGAAACGACATTATTAATGCTACTGGCGATTCAAGTATTATTTATGCTCAGGCTGGTGACGATTCAATTACGGTTAACGCTGACTTCCAACGCGTCGATGGCGGTGAAGGTATCGACACGCTTGTCCTTGCCGAGGATATCGATTTCACCCAGATTGAAGGCACGCAAATTGATCGCATTGAAGTATTGTCTCTTGATGACAACGATACCGATTCTATCGATCTTGATGCTGACGCTATCGCCAAATTGGTAGATGGTAATAACGAATTAACCGGCCTCGACAATAGCCTGGTCGTTATCGGTAATCTTGGTGATACCGTGAACTTGAGTGGCGACTTCTTGTTCTCTGGTGAATCAACTCTCGATGCGGGTAGAGGTGATGAATCATTCAGAATGTTCAGCGACGGTGAAAACACACTATTTGTTAGTGATGATATTTCTCTTGAAGTAAGCGGATCAGATGGAAGTGCTTTCGTATTCGCCCCCGGAGAATCCCTCGGAAGTGAATTGATAAGCCAAAATAGTGAAGAAGCTTCACTCGAAGATCATATTGATCTCAGCGGTGTCACAAACTTACCTTCTACTGCGCCTGATACCAACAACCTCTCAGGTTTGAATTTATCCGATTTAATCGACGATTTAAACGATAGCGGCCAACAAAATGATCTGAGTGAATTGTTTGGCGGCGATAATGTTATTGAACTAAACAGTACAGTATCGGCACTGGATTCTAGTCTGGTAAGCAACGCGTCTGGTGGCGGAGATGCTCTGACGACTTATTTCAGTGATGGTAGCAGTGCACAGTTTGTTATCTACGCTAACTTGAGTGATGGCGAGTCGTTTCTTTAGGTCTGATTGATTAGCTAATGGGTGACTACTGTAATGTAGTCACCATTTTTAACGCCAGTACTGGGGCAATTAGAGCTCAATCTATAATCTGAAAGGCAATTTCAAGCTTAATCCAATAACCTCCTAACCGACCCTCTTGGTACCCATTGCCATGCTCGCTCATGAACATAATAAATAACAAACTTGAGGACGAACTCGATACCCCCTATCGTTAATGCCGCTGCAATCTCACCTGTGATCACATACGCTATCACCGTGGTTGTTAAAGTCGCAATGATGCGCCATGACAATGCTTTAAGCAGGCTTCTTAACTTGGACTCTCGATATTGGGATAATTCAGCTTCCATCAGTTTGTTATCCCTCAAATATACTTGAGTATCTGTTCAACACATTGATCAATCGTTAAGTCTGCGGCGGCAAGATCGATCTCTGCATTCTCAGGAATTTCATAATCGCTATCTATGCCGGTGAAATTCGGCAGCTCGCCTCTTCGCGCCTTTTTGTATAGCCCTTTCACATCCCTCGCTTCTGCTACTTCTAATGACACATTGACATAGATCTCAACAAACTCGCTGGGTTCAAATAAGCTTCGCGCCATATCGCGCTCGGATCTAAATGGGGAAATAAATGAAGTTAATACGACGATGCCGGCATCTGCCATTAACCTTGCGACCTCCGCTACGCGGCGAATGTTTTCAACACGATCTGCATCGGTAAAACCTAAATCCTTATTAAGACCATGACGAATGTTATCGCCGTCTAAAATGTAAGTTCGAATACCCCGCTCGTGTAAAACTTGTTCAAGCGCATTTGCGATTGTTGATTTACCTGAACCGCTTAAGCCTGTAAACCACAGTACGCGACCAGGGTGACCATTTAATTTTGCTCTAGCCTTTTTGTCAATGACTAGCGCTTGCCTGTGGACATTTTGTGCGCGACGCAAGGCAAAATTAATCATGCCTGCCCCCACAGTTGAATGACTGTATCGATCTATCAGCACAAATGCTCCCATCGGTTTGCACTTATCATAGGTCTCAAACGCAACCGCTTTATCCAAACTCAAAGTAACCTCACCGATGTCATTGAGGGACAAATCTTGGGTTGAAAGATGTTCAAAAGTATTAACGTTGTACTTGAATTTGATATCCGTGATGGTGGCATTCACGCGCTGAGTGCCGATTTTCAACCAATAAGATCTACCGACGAAGCCTTTTTCCTGATCCATCCAAACAAGTGAAACTTCAAACTGATCAGAGACCTCACAAGGATCATCCGCTGCGACCAAAACATCTCCTCTTGATACATCGACTTCGTGATCCAGCGTAATAGTCACTGCCTGATCCACTATGGCCTTGTTCAGAAAATCTTTATAGAGCACAATTTCTTTCACATTTGCGACTTCGCCAGAAGGTAAAACTCGAATTGACTGACCCGTTTCAATTGAGCCTGCGACGACGGTACCAGAGAAACCGCGAAAATCTGAATTTGGCCTGTTCACCCACTGAACGGGAAAACGAAACGGATGATCTATTTGCGATTGCCTTACAGCAACAGTTTCCAGATAACCCAGCAAGGTAGGCCCAACATACCAACTAGTCTGCTTAGAACGCTCAATAACGTTGTCACCCTTAAGCGCAGACAGCGGGATTTCTGTTATTGATTCGAACTTCAGATTACTTGCAAATGCTTTAAAGGAATCTACAATTTTTGTGAATACTTCCTGATCAAACTCAACCAAATCCATCTTGTTTACGGCAAGCACAATATGTTTGATGCCCAATAGCGAAACAATAAACGCGTGACGCCTTGTTTGAACTAACACCCCCTGACTTGCATCAATCAGAATGACAGCGACATCAGCCGTGGATGCTCCCGTGACCATATTGCGCGTGTACTGCTCATGACCTGGAGTATCAGCGACGATGAATTTACGTCTGTCGGTATTGAAGAATCGATAGGCTACATCAATTGTGATTCCCTGCTCTCTCTCGGCAGCTAGTCCATCCACAAGTAGTGCAAAGTCAATATCTCCACCTTGCGTGCCCATTTTCTTAGAGTCATTTTGTAATGCCGTCACCTGATCCTCAAAGATCATCTGGGCCTCATACAACATACGACCAATTAAAGTACTTTTGCCATCATCGACGCTGCCGCAGGTAATAAAACGCAGTAAATCAGCATTTTCTTGTTGTTCTAGATAGATATCAATTTTTGAAAGTTGATTAGTCACGGCTAGAAATACCCCTCTTGCTTTTTCTTTTCCATCGAACTGGAGGAATCAGAATCGATCGCCCTCCCCTGTCGCTCGCTTGTTCGGCTATTCAGTAGTTCAAGCACAATAGAAGGTAAATCATCTGCATTTGATTCAACAGCACCTGCCAGCGGGTAACATCCAAGTGTTCTAAACCGCACTTTTTTTATTTTAATTTCTTCACCTTCTAACAATTGCGTTCTATCGTCATCTATCATCAACAACATGCCATCTCGTTCAACAACAGGCCTTTCAGCGGAATAATACAAAGGTACGATGTCGATATTTTCGCGATAAATATATTGCCATATATCAAGCTCAGTCCAGTTTGAAAGGGGAAAAACCCGGATGCCTTCACCTTTAGTTTTATATCCGTTGTAGAGGTTCCAAAGTTCTGGACGCTGATTTTTTGGATCCCATCTATGTGCTGGAGTCCTGAACGAAAAAACTCTTTCCTTCGCACGGCTTTTTTCTTCATCTCTTCGGGCGCCACCAAAGGCAACATCAAACTTGTGTTTATCTAAAGCCTGCTTTAAGCCTTGGGTTTTCATAATGTCTGTGTGCAGGGCGCTACCGTGATCAAAGGGGTTAATATTTTTTTCAACACCGTCAGGATTAATATGCACGATTAATTCCATGCCACTTTCAGCAACGGCTTTTTCTCGAAATTGGTACATCGCTTGAAATTTCCAACGTGTATCAACATGCATAAGGGGAAAGGGGGGCGGACTTGGGTAAAAGGCTTTTTTGGCAAGATGTAACATCACTGATGAATCTTTGCCGACCGAATACAACATAACGGGGTTTTCTGCCTGAGCCATCACTTCACGCATAATGTGCATGCTCTCCGCTTCTAATCGATCAAGATGAGAGAGTTGGTTTGAAGAAGGCCGTTTTGTTCGAGCTGTTTCGATCGTTCTTGAAATTTTAGTTTCTTGATATGCAGATGTACCGATGCGAATAATCTGTCCCTTTTTAATGACGATATCATGGCTACCATTATCGGCTACCAGTTTTCGTAGATTGCGCGTAATTTCACCATGAGGCCAAACGATAAGGTTTTTACCCCCTGCCAGTGCAGTGATAGCCCCCAACAGATTTATCTGATCATTCTGGTTATCAGCATCCGCACCATCCAGAAAAATCCACCGCCTACCTAATCTGCCATCATTCGAAAATAAAACAATGCCATCTTTGTCAGTTCTATGAATTTGAATAATGAGAGATAAAAAACGCTTTTTCTTAGCTTGAGCATCTAGATGCGCAACAACCTGGGCTTTCGGTGGGCGATTTTCTTCATCAAGTAGATCACTTAGATTTAGGCTTTGGGGTAAAATGCCAGAAGATTCTAAGCTCCTTTCTGTCGTCCTTAGGGATTGATCTTTATCTATTTTTTGCAGGATTTTGTGGACTGATTGAGTATCCCAGAAGCGTAACGCTCCATGCTCATCTGTCCTATTTTCAAAAATAGTTTCAGGTAATGACATAACATTTGACCAAGGTAGATATTGTCGCAATTAGCCATTATCGTCATTTTTAGTTATTTTTCAATCTGTATCGCCAAAATATTCATAGAATTTTACAAAATAGACACATCGCGACAAATTGTCACGCTATTGGGACAAACCTCTTTCGGCTAAGTCGTCATTATCACAATAGAGCCGGCGTTCTGCTCCTGTTGCTTCAGTCGCACAAAACTTGAACAGTGCCGTCTCCCCCATCGATTCAACGCGATATACCATCTTGGGAACAAATTCTCCATCCCGACAGTATTGTTCCCGCTCTGCGGCATTGGCTTTTTTCACACAGTAATCTATATAGCTTTCTCCAGCCTCGGGAGATCTAAGCACCACGCCTTCAGGAATGGTGTTAACAGAAGCTTCGACGACAGGAATCTGACTTGGTGCATATTCTGAAACGACTACTTGCTCAGGTTGGGTTAGTATCAAAGCAGGCACATGGGTCACGAGCGCAGGCACATCAAGCCACCAGGCATCATCAATGCCCATTAGCACAAACTGATCTCGTACCCCTGCAATTTCGGCATCGTAAGGCCCACTAACAACTCGGTAGTATTCACCATTTCCAATTGAAGCTTCAATCACACGCACGGGTTCGCTTGTATCGGCTTTTAATTTCTCGGCATGCTGCTCTGCATAATTTTTATCTCGAAAACCCGCTAGTACCAACACATAGTTCAAATTAGCCCCTAGTTTCGCGGTAACCATGGGCGCGCCCATTTCACCTAGGGTCATACTCGTTTGCCATGGTTCAATCCCAAAGTTTCTTAATGCTTCTTGATGTTGAGAATACACCTCATCAGATACCAAGAGACGATATCGCGTCTTATCCCCTGATTTTGCAACAACTATTCGGATGGGCCGAATTCGATACTCTAAGCGTTTTAACTCTTTCTTAGCACTAGCAGTCGAAGCAAAACTACCCACTACCCAGTAACGCTTTGATATTTCCTCTGCTGCAACAGAGATTGAAAGAATAAAAAAACAAATTGCTAGTACTGTTTTTGTCATTAATAGAAACCCTGTTATTTCTGGATAGTCTAACTCAAAACTCATTAACAGGTATCGCCTATCTTTTTAAAATCGCTGATTAACTGCAAGAAATATGCACAAGGTTTCATTCGTTTCCATATTTGGAATTGATGGATCAATGCCCGTGAGTAATGACAGTAATTTTGCCTCTCCAAGCGGATTCCCGTTAAACTTGCGCCCGTAGGGTTTTCTCAGATAGTCTTTGAGGCGAGTAAATACCCTCTATCCAGAATGAGATATGGTTTTAAAGACCGAGTGTTAGGTAGGAGGCTCAAACAAATGAATCCCAAAAGTATCATATTCAAAATATTTTTAGTCTATTTTGCTATTTGTTATTCTCGGCAGGTACCCGCCAGTGAAGTTAACACTCAACAAGGTGAGATTAGCGTTCTGACCTATAACATAGCTGGGCTACCAGACTGGATATCCAAATCAACACCTTCAATTAATATACCCATCATTAGCCCTTTGATAAACCAATACGATATTGTGTTGATCCAAGAAGATTTTGAATTTCATGAAGCACTGGATCTAAAAGCAACCCATGCTTATCGTTCAATGACAATGATGAAACCTCTCCTATTGAATACCGATGGCCTCAACAGATACGCGAAAAAGCGCTTTATCGATTTTACACGTATTAGGTGGAACGATTGTCATGGATATTTTCGCGCTGCAAATGATTGTCTCGCCCATAAAGGATTCACACTAGCGCGACATGAAATCGCCCAAGATCTATATATTGATATTTACAACCTGCATGCTGATGCGGGTCGCCATAAAGGCGACAAAGAATCCCGTCAAAAAGAATTTTCTCAATTAGAAGAATTTATTTCGATTCATTCGAAGGGAAATGCCCTTATCATCGGCGGTGACACGAATTTGAAATCGACAGATAAATTTGACGAAATAAATCTGTTGGAATTTTTAGAAAGCACCAATACAACCGTCGTTGCAAGGGAATTGAATCAACTACCAGACCTGATAGATAGAATCATGTATAGATCTTCTTCAGAATTGACCCTGAGCCCTGAGCGTCGCTACATCGCGCCTGAATTTATCGATAGAAATAATGACCCCCTCTCAGATCACCCGGCGCTCGTCGTAGAATTTAGTTGGCACAATACGAAAGTTCATTAGCATCACGAAGGTAAATTGGGGTTGCTGAACGAGCGGACGGAACTCAACGGGGACGCCTAGTTCCGCGACAAGTCGCTGCTCGATTATTTTGGGAAGTTATTTTGGCATTACGATGCAAGAAAATGGCGGAGTGGACGGGACTCGAACCCGCGACCACCGGCGTGACAGGCCGGTATTCTAACCAACTGAACTACCACTCCACATATCTCTAATACTCTTTGTAGTTTTCCGTAGCGTTGTACAGTTTTCTACAACTACAACCTCATATTGTCAGCCTATAAGGTTCTTGGTGGGTGTTGCAGGGGTCGAACCTGCGACCTACGGCTTGTAAGGCCGTCGCTCTCCCAACTGAGCTAAACACCCTCAAAAAGAGAGAGCGCATTGTAACGATTGACAGATTTGAGTCAAGTGCAAAGGGGCTCGAATCATCAAATATTTGATCTTTATTTTGCACTACGGCCCTTTCAGGCCAATACTATGCCGGAATTTATGAACGCCCGTAAACATCATCAAAGCGAACAATATCGTCCTCACCGAGATAATCACCAGACTGGACTTCTATCAGCTTCAAGGGAATTTTTCCGGGATTGCTCAACCTGTGTTTTTCACCAATGGGAATATAGGTTGATTCATTCTTGCTCACCATAAAGACCTTATCTCCACAGGTCACCTCGGCAGTGCCAGAAACAACAATCCAGTGCTCGGCCCGATGATGATGCTTTTGCAAGCTTAGGGTAGCACCGGGATTGACAGTAATGCGTTTAACCTGAAAACCTTCATCCACATCAATACTGTCGTAATAACCCCAGGGGCGATAGACCTGTCTATGATTTTCTGTCTCAGAACGATTAAGCTTATTGAGCTGGGAGACAATATCCTTGACCTCCTGAACCTTGTCTTTACTGGCAATCAGTATGGCATCCTGTGTATCGACCACTACGGTATCTTCCATTCCTACAAGGGCGACAAGTCTGTTTCGAGAATAGACGTAATTATTAGAGGAATCTGTACTTAAGACATCCCCGACGAAACGATTCCCTTCTGAATCCTTCTCACTCACATCCCACAAGGAAGACCAGGAACCAACATCACTCCAACCCACATCCATGGGAATGACCACGGCTTTTTTTGTATGCTCCATCACAGCATAGTCAATTGAGTCACTGGGGCACTTTTCAAAAGCGTCTTTATCCAATCGAGTGAAATCCAGATCGGTTTCCGATTTATCCAGCGCCAACTGACAGTACTTAAGCATCTCTGGATGATGGGTCTTAAGCTCGTCAATAAAGCGACCGGCTTTAAACATAAACATGCCACCATTCCAAAAATAGTTGCCTTCTGCCAAATACTTTTCTGCTGTTGCTAAATCGGGCTTTTCAACAAAACTGTCTACTCGTCGACTGGTTTCACCTAATAACTCTCCTGCCTGAATATAGCCATAACACGTTTCTGGACCGTTAGGAACAACACCAAATACCACCATCATGTCTAACTCAGCTTGGATAACCCCTTCTCTTAATATGGTTTGAAATTGATCCACATCCATAATCACATGGTCTGCTGATAGCACCAGTAATATTGAGTCAGGATCTTCTTGCATAAGCGCGGCCACGGCAATGGCAGGCGCAGTATTGCGACCACAAGGTTCAAGTACGATGGACGCCGCCTTTTTGTTTAATTGCAGAATTTGCTCAGCAACTAAAAAACGGTGATCTTCGTTACAAATTATTAACGGGTCGGATGCATCAAAACCATCCGTTCGCAACAGAGTATCCTGCAGCATGGTGGTTTCATTAACGAGTGAAATCAACTGCTTCGGATATTGCTTTCTAGAGAGAGGCCAGAGGCGAGTACCAGATCCACCAGATAAAATGACAGGAATTACTTTCGGCATACTATATTCTTATTTGAGTTAAGGAAGGAGCTTATCATTATGCTGTTGCTATCGTATGGGTTTATCACTGGCTTAAACACTACGAACCATTAGTATACAAGTTTTCAAAAACAAAATTAGTGGCTGCGACAAATCCCTCTATTTGGCCACAGTCAAAGCGTTGGCCTTTAATTTTATAGGCTAGCACTTTCCCTGTTTTAGCCCGCTCAGCAATAGCATCCGTGATTTGTATTTCTCCACCACGTCCGGGATCGGTATGTCTTAATATATCAAATATATCCGGGGTTAAAATGTAACGCCCGATAATCGCGAGGTTTGAAGGCGCATCCTCAGGCTTTGGCTTTTCAACCATTTCCTTAACTTGATAGAGACCCGGGCTTATTTCTTCTCCTGCGATTATGCCGTAACTCTCTGTTTGATCCGCGGGTATTTCTTCTATCGCCACTATTGTGCATTGGTGTTCGTTGTAGAGCGCCACCATCTGCTTAAGCACGCCGTCACCCTCTGCGGAACAGAAGTCATCTGCGAGCACTACTGCAAATGGTTCTTGTCCAACCAAGGTTTCACCCGTCAAAATTGCATGTCCCAAGCCGTGCATTTCGACCTGGCGAGTGTAAGAAAAGGTACATTGACTGATCACATCACGGATCTGATAAAGCAATGATTCTTTAGAGGTCCCGAGTATCTGGTGTTCAAGTTCGTATGAAATATCAAAATGATCTTCAATCGCGCGTTTACCTCGACCAGAGACAAAGGCGATATTCGTCAGTCCCGCGTTAATCGCCTCTTCAACACCATACTGAATAAGAGGTTTGTTAACCAAGGTGAGCATTTCCTTCGGCATGGCCTTAGTTGCTGGCAGAAATCGCGTGCCGTAACCGGCTGCCGGAAATAAACACTTTCTAATCGTCGAAGTCATAGCGCTCCTAAATGGCTTTCTTAAATGCTTTTTTAAATAATGCCTAAAGCCCCGTCAGGGTAAGGTATTATACAAAATCTTTTCGCTATCGTCTCTGTGGACTTAGTTTGTCACCGCTATTTTCAAAATTATTAGATCTACGATACTACTGCCTATATGGTGCGGCTTTGTTATTACCCGTCACTTTCTTTTTAGGCAAATCGAGCAGAGTTAGCTTTTTTCCTACTTACATCATTGCGCTTTGCGTGCTCAGTTTAGTCGCAAGCCATGAAATACGGCAGACCGTTAAACAAAATCGATTGTCTCTTGGACTTCTCACACTCTTCTTAGCTTACCTCGCACTATCAAATTTGAGAATGGATCAATCCATACTAAGCAGCGCGCTATTTTTGGGTTATGGTTTGCTTATCCTCTGTTTTGTTGTGAGCCTTTCTGTACTTGAACAGCGATTCAAGGGCTTTTTCGGCGTGTTTATGTTGATAATCATCGTGTCAGCTTGCCTCTCCGTCTGCTATGCCATCTACGTTTTCCATGCCCTAGATTATCAGCCCTTAGATGAACCTAGGCTTTACGCGCTTGGTGGACTGTACAATCCCGTTGTGAGCGCACTGTCCTATGGTGCAATTGCCATGCTCGCACTTTCCCGGTATGCAAGTACGAAAGACCATCACCAGAAAATCTTATTGGGGATCTCCATCATCATTTTGTTAACTGGGCTGATTTACACCGGCACAAGAAGTGTTTGGATTGGACTTTTTGTTGCCAGTTTTTCTTTGTTATACCTTCTTCCTGATCTCAGTACCTCCCGCAAACGTAGAATTCTGATCATCACACAGCTTTGTCTTATTGTTGTTCTAGTAGTCCTTTGGAAGTTTGGATTTCACGAAGAAATACTAAGACGATCCACCAGTTTTCGCATTGAGATATGGACTGAAGTTCTTTCATCTGTTTTTTCTGGCCCTTATATTCTGGGCCACGGTCTAAATGCTGAAGAAGTAATTAAGTATCAAGATTACGTGTTTGAACATCCACACAGTATTTACCTTGCTACCTTATTCTATGGAGGCTTGTTAGGTTTGGGTTTATTAATGGGTTTTATTGGTCACTTATACTGGTCATGGTTAAAAATCGAGCCGAAACCCTATCTGATATATGCCCTGCCTCTGATGACCTATGGGCTAACTTGCTTACTCGTCGATGGAGACAAATTGTTAACAAAGGTTAATTTTGTTTGGCTCCTAGTTTGGCTGCCTTATGCCATCGCTTTAATGCATACAGTCTCCCTAAGGGAAAATAGTCGACTTAGGGAAGCTGAGACTTAAAAACGTCTAAGGTTTCTTTCGCCGCCTTTAGCCAACTAAACTTCTTCGATTGCTCAAATGCTTTTTCTCCTAGGCTATTTCGAAAGGCCTGGTCTCGGCTTATTTTCATCATGGCATCACATATCTGATCTTTCGACATCGGATCGACCAATATACCCCCCTCACCCACAACCTCTGGCAAAGAAGAACGATTTGAACTGATCACAGGCACAGAAAATTGCATGGCTTCAAGGGGCGGCAGACCAAAGCCCTCATAAAGAGAAGGGAATACAAAGGCATCGGCAAAACGATAGAAGGTCATTAAGTCTTCATCACACACCCTGCCTAATATATGGATGAATTCTTGATTTTGTTTTAGTCCCTGCTGCGGATCGTCTAGGTTCCAACCCTTTCCCCCAACAACGACCAAATGGCGGTTACCCCCTGCTGCTCGATATTGGTGGAAAGCAGCAATGGAAGTACGTAAATTTTTTCGAGGTTCCTGGGTACCCACACACAGAAAATAGGGTTTATCGAGCAGTCTGCTTTCTGAAACTCCAACGCGATCAATCGCTTCATATATCACTGACAGTTTACTCTCTATCAATGGATAGGACTCGACTAGATCATTTTTTGTTGACTCTGAAACCGCGATGACCGCATCTGCCTTTATCAAGCTTCTTGGCATCAACAATTTCTCAACTAGTAAATTTTCTCTCAACATTGTCTCGGGATATTTTTTCCAGACAAGATCATGTATGGTTAAAACGCTCCTGATAGACTTATCTAACATTAACGGTAAGTGATGCCTAGGCGACCAAAATACGTCCAACTTATCTTTTTTTGCCCATCGCGCAAAAGGCACCTGAGTGCGGTATAGGCTTAACCAACGCTTGTGTGAAGGGTATTCACGAATGACGATATTGTCACCAAAGATAGGATGAATAATGGGCCGGTCAGCATATAGATACCAAGAATTGCCTTCAACCTTAGTTAACTCTTTAAGTAAGCAGAGGGTATATCGACCAATCCCAAACATGGGCACAGTGAGTGGACGAGCATCAATACCTATACGCATTGTGCTTCATCCAAGACTTCTCGATATAGTCCAGCGTAACGCTCGCCCATTTTTTTACCCGTGAACAATTGCTCATATCGCATCCGAGCATTTCGCCCCATGTTCTCGGCCATTGTTGCATCTGCATGAAGCACCTGCATCGCATCACCTAAAGCCTTAGCACTATTTGCTTCGACAACAATACCCGTTTCGCCATCCTTATTGACGAAACTAGTCCCCGTGCCTGTCTCAGCAGTTATCAACGGCTTGCTACACATTGCGCCTTCAAGTAGCGTAACCCCGAAAGCCTCTGAACGAATGTGGGAAGAAAATATAACACCTCGGCAAAGTTGATACATTGCCATTTTTTCTTCGTCGCTAATTCGTCCCGCAAACTGAATATTATTCAAACCTAAATCTTTAACCTGTGATTTTAGCTTTTGCTCAAGTGGTCCTGCACCTGCTATGACGACCTTGAAATCTGCGTTCTTACAGGCATCTATTAACAAATGTAATCCCTTGTAGTATCGCAGCACACCAATGAAAAAGAAAAATCCCTCACCATATCTTGATTTACAAGTTGTTAAAATATCTTTGGCTACATCCGGATAGGATGCTTCCTCAATACCGATGGGTATCGCTGAAACCTTATTTTGATATTGCCCAAGAACCGGGCTAGATTTTAGATAATTTGGAGACGTCGCAACAATTCTATCCATTGATGATAAAAATCGATTCATCAATGGAGAATATATTCTTGCTACCATTTTCTGCCTCACGATATCAGAGTGATAGGTGATTATTGTCGGTTTATTTTGTGACACAGCGAGATGCATCAAATCGGCAAAGGGCCAAGGAAAGTGATAGTGAACAAGGTCCGCCCACTCAACTTGTTTTTTGAACTCATTCAAACCCGTCAAGCAGAACCCACAAGATGCAATTTCAAAATTCAATTTAACGCGAACCACCTTAGCATCATCGACAATGATATCTTTCGGATACGGTGAAGCGCTTGGAACAAATACACGGCTTTCGATCTCGTGTGCAAGGCTGTTTCGGCAAATTTGCCTGATGACTTCTTCAGCACCACCTTGAGAGTCAGGGAAATAAGTCCTATAGACCTGTAGTACTTTTATTTTTCGAGGGAGAGCCAGACCGTTAGTCCTCTTTCTTAACGAAAGGGGTAATATTGTTTTCCCTAAGATCCCGGGCTTGCTCCGCAGCGATAGAGGGATCGGTTTTAGACAGGTGCATCTTGTAGCCACTAACATGCTTCTCTAGTAAGCTTCTGACGGTTTTATAATCCGCACTATCACAAGCATTGCTTAAGCTTGAACAGATATCTGTCATCGCACCGAGGGAAAGAAATTCTTCGTCTGCCATCATAATCTTGGTGTGTTGTGTTCCTGAAATAGCCTGACCTATAATCAGCTCTTCATATAACTTTTCGCCTGGTTGTAATCCAACATACTCTATTTCTATAGCATCGGATTCAAATCCTTCTTCATCTTGACCCACTTTTTTACCGTGAAGGTGAATCATCTTATGTGCTAGATCATCGATGTTAACGGGTTCGCCCATATCGAGAACAAACAGCTCGCCGCCTTCTGCCATAGACCCCGCCTGTATGACTAATTCTGCCGCCTCAGCCACTGTCATAAAAAATCTTGTCGCGTCTTTGTGCCTAACAGTCACGGGTCCACCAGCGAGAATCTGTTTCTCAAATAAGGGGACGACAGAACCTGAAGATCTGAGTACATTGCCAAAACGAACCATACTAAAACAGGTAAATTCAGATTCTTCAGCATGGGCCTTGACAATTAGTTCAGCCAGTCTTTTTGTCGCTCCCATCACATTGGTTGGGCGTACAGCTTTATCGGAGGAAATAAGGACAAAATCTTTGACACGATTATCACTTGCTGCACTGACAACATTCCAACTACCCAGAACATTGTTTCGAATACCTTCTATGACATTTCCCTCTACAATAGTGACATGTTTGTACGCCGCTGCGTGATATACGGTATCCACATTAAAATCAGCCATCACTTTCGACAATTGTGATTTATTTAGAATTGAACCTAACAATACAGCGATATCCGTTTCAGCTGCACACAGATTATTTAGCTCATGCTCGACTGTATAAAGCGATATCTCGGAATTATCAAACAAAACCAATCGCATTGGCTTAAGGGATAATATTTTTCGGCAAAGCTCTGAACCAATGGTTCCTCCAGCGCCGGTGACTAAAACTGACTTACCCTTAATGCAGGATTCCAGCAATGTTTTATTTGGCGGTACGGTTTCTCTGCCGAGTAAATCTGCAATATCTACACTTCGTACTTCATTTGCAATTGCACGGTCCGCCATGATGTCTGCAAATGTAGGTACCGTTTGAATCAAAATGGGCAGGGCTGCCAATTTGTTCAATATCTTACCACGCTGCTCGGCGGTCGCTGAGGGTACAGCAAGAAAGATCTGCTTAATGCCAAATTCTTTCACTAAGCGATCGATATGAGCCGCGTCATAAACTTTAATACCATGTATGATATTTTTCCTCAAAGCGCGGTTATCATCTATAAAGGCAACCGGCATAAAGTCACTACCGTTGAGCAAGGTAATAGCTAACTGTGCCCCTGAATCTCCCGCACCATAAATGGCAATGGGCTCCCTCACCAAATAGTTATTATTCAGACCGTAAAAATAGGCTCTGATCACAATACGACTGCCGCCGATCATCAAGATGGATATAAACCAGAACATAATGGGAGCTGACCGGGGAAAAGTGACTGCCTGACTCAGATAAGCTGTTAGTGAAATGGCAATGGTTGCAACCGTGACGCCTTGAACAACAGGTATCATAGAACTTGGGCCAATGTATCGGACGACGGCTCTGTACAAACCCAATTTTTGCAAGGAGAAAACTCCCGTAACAGCCGCAACCAAAAACAACCACCAAAAGGGCGCAATATCCTTTTGAAAATCCCCATATCGAAGTGCAACCGATACCCACAATGCCAATGGCAGGAGGATGCCATCACCTATCATCATGATGGTTCGTTTTGATTTGTCCGTTATCTTGGATTCCATTACTTTACTCTTAGGCGTGCCATCCGAGGTTCTGTCTTACCTGCCCCACTGAGCCAATACAGGAGTACTAAAGGTAAAGATGCTAATAGTAACAGAATAAAGCCCATGTCAGGAAACTCGTGGGCTAGGTAGGCGATCGGTAATAGCCATATGAAATTAACTATTATCATCAGCTGCAAAACGTGATTTGTGCCATACCGACGATTCAGATGTTGGTAAGCGTGCTGGCTATGAGATTCATAAATTTTTTGATGCTTTATCAATCGTATTGAAACAGTCAAACAGGCATCAACAATAAATTGGCTCAACAAGATCATCCATACCCAAACCGAAATAGCTTCATTTCCCAGAACAAATACACCCAACATTAAACCAAAGAAGTTACTTCCAGCATCACCCATAAACATCCTTGCAGGAGGCCAGTTAGTCATTAAATATCCTAGGGCCAATATTCCAATCAAGATACCAAGTAGAGACCAACCACTACTTAACCCATTGAAAGCCTCACAACCAATCCACACTGCCGAAAAACAAACAAACACGACTTCAATGCTGGCAATACCATCAACCCCATCCATAAAATTAAATAGATTCTGAAGCCAGAATAAAGACATGACACCCAAGACCAAACCCAAAAGTCCCAAATCAATTTCCATCCCTGAAATATTGATAACGGGAAACCCTAGGATATAAACACTCCAAACTGCTGCAAACATATACAGCGGCATTCTCACCTTGACCGGCAGATCACTTTTGTCATCGACATAACCAACCGCACCAACAAAAATTGGCCCGAGACAAGCCAGTAACATTTCGACCGTGATTAGCTGCCAATACCAAAGCAAAATAATTGAGACCAAAAATAGTTTTAGTAGTACCAGTCCTGATCCGGTGGGGGTAGGTAACTCATGTGCAGATCGTACATTCACATTAGCCAACAGGCCAATTTTAATGGCATAGTATTGATAAAGCCTTGAGCCTAGATAGCTCAACGCAAAGACTAAAGCAAACAAGACAAGTACTTTTAGATCTGGCATTTTGTTGTAAAATTCCGCTTAAAGGCTACTCATATATATCTAAATCACTTGCGCTAACGATCTTACCCTTGTAACTAGCGCCCACTTCTTCCAGTAATTTTTTATCATCAAACCCCCAGTATAATTGGTGATAGAGTACTAGCAGTTTAGGCTTCGATTTATTGGCGATGGCTGCCAGCTCCGTTGCAGAAGTATGGTATTTGGAATGATAATTCTGCCATTCTTTAGGTCTTGTTTTAAAGCCAGCGTCAGAATAAACCTCATGGATTAAGATGTCACATTCATTACAAGCTTGAATAATTGATTCACTAGGGACTGCATCTCCTGAAATGACAATGACCTTATCCGCAGTCACAAATTTAAATCCAAATGATTGTTTCCACGAACCATGCTTGACCGATATAGCCTCGACCTTAACATTCTCATCAGCATAAATGGGACCGGGTTCAATTTCCTGCGCAATGACTTTATAGCCATTAGGATTGGATGGCTGAGCGCCATGGAGGCGCATATTGATATCCGCTGAATACGCAGCAACAATGTACTCTGCCATTGATTTAATTCCCTGCGGCCCATAAACCTTAAGGGGCAATTCCCGCTCTAATACCCAAGGCGACAAGATTAAATCGGAAAATCCGCTAGTGTGATCCGAATGCAAGTGAGTCACGAATGCGGTATTCAATTTTTTGACATCTAATCCTTCAACCCCTTTTTTATATGCTGCAGCTGCTCGCCGCACAACACCTGGGCCAAAATCAATCAGGTAAGGTGTATCGTTGACGACAAACGCAACACTGGGACCAGACCTTTCTGGATCTGCATTGGGCGTCCCCGTACCTAGCATGACAACTTGAGTTTTAGCAACACTGCTTGAAGATAGAAACGGTATCGATAGCAGGCAGGCACAAACAATTGCTTTGAATAATGTTCCCAAACTGAACTCCTTATTAGGTATTCTTTATTTTACAGCAAGCCAGTACATCGGTCATATCTTGACACGCATCATATTTTCAAATGTATTGTTTGCATCATCCCATCATTCTTTAATGTGTTCGCGCTACGACCATTTTAGTAAATGTGGGTAGTGGGATCTAACCAATGATACAAACATTATTGGTTTTCTGCCGCCCAACGATCCTCGTCAGTTTGATACTGCGGCTCAGTATTTCGGGGAGATCGTTGATCATTATCGGTTTTGCCTTCACGGTTCTTCACTAGATCCCAACCCTCTGGCCATCTAAATGGTAGGGGGCGAATACCCGACGATTTAAAAGACTCAAATCCTTTTAGCGCTTCACGCACAACCTCTAATTGTCTATGCTTATCTTTGAAGGGACCTGTTTCAAAACCCAGCGGAAAATCTAAGAACTGAGCTCTTGGAGGTCGTCCGGATTCTAGTATGTCGAGGGCACTGCCAACAATTAAGGTCGGCAAGCCCAATGATTCAAAATGTCTTGCTAACAGACTCACGGTCTGATGGCAGACGGGTCACAATGGCACTAAGAGCAGTAAATCTAGCTTCTGCCTTTTAACCGCCGTTTCAAGATTGGGAATGAGTTCATCTACAACCCGTCTTTGTGAATAAATCCCCCCCATACAAGATAAGTATTCCTCAGCAAGTTCACCGATAAACCCCTCTTTTCCCAAGGCCTTCAAACTTTGTAATGGAAACACAGTGTTCGGATCTTGCCTCGCTTCCACTAAATAATTTTCAGTAATGTGTGAAAATCTAATCTTACTGATAGAAGCGTCACTGGGTATCTCTCGGATACTAGTATCATCTTGATAGTAATATGCAAGCTGCCCTTGTAAGTATGTGCCCGCGGTTGTGATCATACCCAAGCGGCTCTCGGACAAGGGTTTAGAAACAGGTACAAAAGATGGCTCGCTTGGCGCGTGAAACCATCTATAGGGGGGATAACCTAGCTTGACGTAGGTCTCCTTTGTGATTTTAATGTATTGAGCTGGAGGCATTACGTTCACCGTTAGCATAAATAGGAGCTATTATGCACAGCTTATAACAACTTTGCCTATCTGCCGATATCTGCAACACACTTTAATACCTCAGTTTGGTAGGCCTTGCCTCTCTCATTGACAATATCAATTACGTTTAACGAGGTGGGTACGTAAGCAAATCCTATTTTGTGTTTTGGATGCCACTGAAACAAAGAACCACCCAGCCCCATCCATCCATAAAATCCTTCTCTACCCGTATTAATCGCTCTATCAAGCTGTGTACTATTTTGATCACACTCAGTAAAGAGCGCCAATCCGCCTTGTGTAAACGTCGTGGTCACGAATCCCATATCTGCTTTGACAGGCCCTTCATGCAATGCTGCCCAAGCTTCGGAACTGAAATATTCTTTCTCATCCCAGGTCCCACCTGCTGCCATCATTGCAGTGGAAACCGATTTAGGTAAAGGCTTTGGTGCATCACACTTCGGTAACGAAGCAAGCGTAACGACAATGGAAGCGAACTTAAACGCAGCTTACAAAGTCAATGAATCAATCAGCGTTGGTGGTGGTATCCGTTACATCATCGGCGAAGGCAGCTTTGGCGCAGCAGCACCTAAGAATAACGTTGTAGGACAGCACCCTGTCACTGGCGATCCTATCAGTGTTCCTCAAGGTACCGCTCTAAAATACATGGGAGGTGACGATACCGCTTGGGGCTGGCAAGTTGG